>PMIL01000098.1:0-34028 GCA_003157075.1 Bacteroidales bacterium
CCGGATCAGGTTTAAGGGTATGATCTCAGCCCGCGATTATAAGGCACCCCATTCATTGATACTGCAAAGGTAAGATCTTTTGACAGATTTATCAATTTTTTGCTAAATTAGCATTAAAATCCATGAGACGAAATGAAAAATCTATTAGAAAGACTCAATTACAAGGGACAAAAAAGGATTTCAATCATAAACGCAGAAGAGAGTTTTTTAAATTCAATTGCCTCAGATCTTAATAATGTAACAGTTGATAAAAAAATCGATCCCCGGTATCCATATGAATTCATTATTATATTTGTAAAAAATGTTTCAGAAGTTGAGCAGATAGCTCCAGTTACCATCCATAATCTTATGGCCGACGGGGTTATCTGGTTCTGCTATCCGAAAAAAAGCTCTAAAAAATACAGTTCCGGGATCGATCGTGACCATGGATGGAAAGTACTTAATGATTCCGGTTTCCATGGCGTCAGATTGATAGCTGTTGACACTGACTGGTCAGCTTTGAGGTTCAGAAACAAGAAATATATAAAATCAACTTCTGAACGGTTTAATAAATAATTGCGGAGTTCGGATTTTCGATTTCGGATTTTGATCCGCAATCACAAATCCGCAATCCGAAATCGGATAAGATGATTAAAACAATGAAAATAGAAACTCCTCTGGGAGAGATGGTTGCCGGAGCTACGGATGAAGGGGTATGTCTTCTGGAGTTCCACGACAGAAAAATACTCCCTTCAGAATTTAATGATCTTACCAGGCTTTTAGAAACAACAACAGAGGAGGGTGAAAACAAACATCTTAAATCTCTGAGGAAACAGCTCAAAGAGTATTTCGCCGGAAAAAGAAAAGAATTTACAGTACCGCTTGTTATCCCGGGAACAGAATTTCAGAGATCTGTCTGGATGGAGTTGCAGAATATTCAGTTTGGAAGTACACGATCTTATCAGGATCNNCGATGGCCGTCTTGTCGGATATGGAGGTGGTCTTAAAAGAAAAAAATGGCTACTTGACCATGAAAAAAAATACTCAGGTCAGGCAGTTGATCTCTATTTATTCTGATATACTTTTACAATCATATATTAAACTTAATCCGGACTAAAATGAAAACTTTCATTTCTCAAAGGAACTTGTTGTTCATGATTCTTCTATCCTTTATTTTCCTTCTTTCAGGATGTGCTCAGAATGAAGCAGTTAAACAATGTCTCACGGGACATACCTATGGTTTTTTCGGGGGGTTATGGCATGGGTTTATTGCTCCTTTCGATTTCATAGGTATGCTTTTTAATGAAAAAATAACAATGTATGCACAGAATAATAATGGCGGATTATATGCCCTTGGCTTTCTTCTTGGAAGCGGTGGCTGGGGATTTTTTGGAAGCAAAGGTGCAAATCAGGTAAGAAGAGGCAAGGTTCATTTTCAGTCTCAGAAATTTGATAATGCTGAAATTGTTGACTAAGAAACCTCTCCCTAAATCCCCCGCTTAAGCGGGGCAGGCTCTCCCCCAGCGGGGAGGGACTTAAGGCCAGTGGTGCTGATCTCGCCCGCCCTCCTGGGTGCAGGGGACGGGAGGGGATGAGGCCGAATAAAATATGTGGACGAAAACGCGTAATGCATAAAATAATATAAACTATTATATATGAAAAAATTATTAACAATCATTCTTGCAATGTTTTCTCTCAGCACTTTTTCTCAGAAATCTGATCTAATTTATCTCTGGCCCGGCAAAGTACCCGGGGAAATCAAAGAAAAACAGCCTGCTGTTACAGCTGCCTCTGAAAATGATAACATAATAAGGCTTTCTGAAGTGACAAATCCTGCGATTGAAGTTTTTCTTCCGAACCCTGTAACTAAAAATGGATCAGCAGTGATCATTTGTCCGGGAGGCGGATACCACATACTCGCATATGACCTTGAGGGCACTGAGATTGCAGCCTGGCTCAACAAACTTGGGTTTACTGCATTTGTTCTTCAGTACAGGATACCCGACAAAAAAGAGGGTGCATTGCAGGATGTACAGAGGGCAATCAGATTAGTGAAGGGTAACTCGAAAAAATGGAATATCGACCCTGAAAAAATTGGAGTTATGGGCTTTTCCGCCGGAGGAAGTCTTAGTGCAAGAGCAAGCACTCTCTTTTCAAAAAAAACGTATTCGCCGGCTGATAAAACTGATAGCCTGTCAAGCAGACCTGCCTTTACCATGTTAATATATCCGGCCTATCTCGATCTGGGTCCGAACTTAACCCTTACTCCCGAATTGGTTTTAAGTAAAGAAGTACCTCCGGTTTTTATCTTCCAGACAGCAGACGATCCTTACGGAAACAGCGCTCTGGTTTTCGCCGGCGCTCTCAGAAATGAAAAACTTAATGTAGAATTGCATATGGTTGCCACCGGCGGACATGGGTATGGATTGCGTCAGGGGAAAGCAGCTGCCGAGACATGGCCCATAATGGCTGAGCATTGGTTGAAAAACATTATTAAAGCACAATGATGCTTTCAGATATCGCTCAATAGTACATTGTTATCTCACATAATTGCATAACTTTACTGAAATACGCTCAGTATGTTAAAATCAATTCTAAGGAGATTCCCTGTAAAACTGGTCGTTATTCTGGTTCTTTTCTTCACTTCCAGCTGTCTCTCTTTAAAGACCATTCCCACAAGTAATATCGCTGAATTGCAGCGTGGAAGAAAATATTTAAAAATCCACTCAGAAGATAGTCTCTGGCTTATCGATCAATATAAAGTCAGGGATAATATTCTTTCAGGAAGAATAATAAGAAATACCCAGCCAATTCCTGTCTTAAGAAAAGCAGATGTCTATATTCCATCTTCACAGTATGTTAAAATCAGTGATGGCATACTTAGTATACCTTTGGAAAATATAGGGAAGGTAGATTATAAGTTTGTTGATGCGTTTATGGCAATATCATTCATAAGCCTCACTTTATTCGTGCTTATTTTTATTCCCTTGATGTTTCCTTAAATATTAAAGAAAAAAATAAAATTCATCATTATTAAAGGATTAAATTCTCTATGCCATACCAGTTATAACTACTAAAGAAGTTATATATGAAAAAATATAAGGAATATCAGAAAGTTGTTTCTCTTCTGCTTTCGTTCTTAATGATAATCACAACTTCAGGTTGTTTTACACTTAGGGGCCTGACTAAAAATGATATCCAATACTCAAATAAAAGTGCTTATTTCCTGCACGGGCCTCATTCGCTCTATAAAATAGCTAACCCGACAATCTCTGAAGGTGTTCTGTCAGGAACAATAGATTATTTTGTTGCCCCTGTCTCAAAAGCTAAAAGCATACATATCTATGCCGCTCCGGATTCCTCAATTGTAAAAACCGGTGACAGGGTTCAGGTAAGATTTAAGAATATTGTAAAAGTGGAAGATTATGAGCTTGATGGGGTAAAAACATTAGTTGGAGTGGCCGGGTCATTATCATTCAGCTTTCTTGCTTTGGTCCTGATTATTCTGCTGATAAAGGGCGCCTCATGTCCGTTTATATATGCCGATAACGGTGAAGACTTTCAATTCACAGGTGAAATATACAGCGGCGCTACTAACTTACCTCTTGAACGTGACGACTATCTTCCTGTCGGCAATATAAAACCAAGCGGAAATAAATACCAGCTCAGGATAACAAATGAGGTAAATGAGATCCAGAACACAAATCTTACAGAGTTGATTACAGTCGATCATCAACCAGGTATAAAAATCCTCATGGATAAATATGGAGTTGCATATTCTGTTTCTGATGTTAAAAGACCATTTGCAGCAACTGATACCTATGGCAGTTCCATCTTGAATAAACTCGCATATATTGATACTATAAGCTATATAAGTACAATAAAAAAAGATCAGACAATAAGTGACACAATCTCCATGACATTTAATAAACCAGAAGGTGTCAAAAGTTCGAAGCTGGTAATTGGGGGGAAAAATACTATGTGGCTGGACTATATGTACGGAAAGTTCAGCGACCTTTTCGGAAAAAGATTTAATAAGTGGAAAGAAAAAAGCAATAAAAAGTCCAAGGAGGAATTGTTGAAATGGACATTGGATCAAGGAATGGTTCTGTCGGTTTATTTACAGACCGATGACGGTCTGAAATTTGTCGATTATTTTAATCTTCCCGGTCCGATGGCGTATAAGGAAGACATACTTCTTCTGGATTTATCTCAGGTACATTCAGATAAGGTGAATCTGAAACTTGTGTCAGGTGTATTGTTCTGGGATATTGATTATGCCGGAATGGATTTCACTGAAACCGGTCAGGTAAACAAAACCATACTTCCTCTGGTTTCAGCAATGGATGAAAACGGAAAAGATGTTAAATCTCTGCTTACTAAAAATGATGAAAAGTACCTTGTACAGCCTCTTCCTGTAAATAAAACTGATCTGACCTTCCCGGCTCCTGAACTTCAGTCGGGATTGAGTCGTTCAGTATTCCTCCACAGTAAAGGACACTATGAGATTCTTCGTGATGCAAAAGGGAAACCTGATGTTGCCTATCTTAAGACTTTCCTTGAACCCGGAGCTTTTACAAAGTTCTCAAAGGATCATTTCCTGAACTATTATTTTAAAAGTAATTGAAAATAAACCTCTGATTCATTATAACTGAAAATTCATCATACCTTTCCAAGGAATGAAACTAAAGAGAATAGCTGTCACAATGATGGTCAGATCGACCATTCTCCTGTTGGCTCTGAAAGCTTATAAAGATCCGGTTAAGGCTATAAAAGCATTGAAACTGCTGATCAGAAAAAGAGAAGCATTCAGTGGTGATTCAGGCCTGCCGGGCTTTTTTTATGGCAATGGCCGCTATTTCTTTGATCCCAACAATCCGGGATGGCCATCAACTTCATTCAACAGGTTTATTAAAAATGAACTTAATAACAGCCTTCCTTTTAAAAATGGTCATTCCAGACTTACAACAATTATATTCTCCATTACACAAAAATGCCCGTTGAAATGTCTCCATTGTTTTGAATGGGACAGACTTGATAACTCAGAATCACTCAGCCTGTCAGACATTAATAATATTCTACTCAGGTTTCAGAAGTATGGCGTCAGCCATGTACAGATAGGTGGTGGAGAGCCAATGTCGAGATATGACGACATGATATATCTATTACAAAGTGCAGACTCCGGGACTGATTTCTGGCTCCTCACCTCAGGATACAACCTCACACTGGAAAAAGCCAGGCAACTCAAAAAATCAGGACTGACCGGTGTAAGAATAAGTCTTGATCACTGGGACAGAGATAAACATAACACATTTCGCGGCAGCGAAAAATCCTTCGACTGGGCAGTTCAGGCAGTCCGAAACAGCAGAAAAGCGGGATTGGCGATGGGACTTTCGCTTTGTGTTACAAAAGAATTTTTAACTGAAGAGAATCTGATTGAGTATCTGAAATTTGCCAGGAAAATGCATGCTGCATTTATCTTCCTTCTCGAACCAAGAGAAACAGGCCATTTCAAAAACCAAAATGTCTCACTTACCCGGGAAGAAGTAAAGATTATTGAATCTTTTTATATTAAAGCCATTTCTTCTGCTGAGTATGAGGCGTTTCCTCCCGTCATTTATCCTGGTTATCATCAGAGAAGAATAGGATGTTTCGGTGCCGGAATAAGGTACCTCTATATAGATTCTGAAGGCTCAGTTCACGCCTGTCCATTTTGTCAGGGCAGACAGGGTAACGCCCTGACTGATGACTTACCAGAATTAATACAAAAAATGTCGGCTAAAGGGTGCGAGATGTTTGAAACTAATGAGTTTTCTTTTGCAAAATAGGACGTTGATTAAAACAACCAATAAATCATCTTGACGGCATATTTAACAACTGGTCAGCTGCAAGGACACAGAAGATATATGTCGCTGCACCCGGCATAACATATTCAGTTTGCTGCCAGAGATAAGGAAAGGGTTCTTTAAGTTCGGGAAAATCAGGTCTTATGAGGGCGGTTCCCGATACCATCCCACCTGGAATATATGACCACCAATGCATATTGAATCCATAAGCCGGAATAATTGAATGAGCGCCTACACCGGAAACAAAAGAGGTGCTTGAGCCAGGATGGCAGCCCAATACATAATTGACAACACGGCATACATTCTCCCTGCCAAACATATCAGGGAAAGAACGATTCAGATAGTATTGTGATACAGCATAATCCTGGATATCCCATCCTATTCCCCAGATCCGGGGTCTCCATGGTACACCATAAGGAGTCTCTGCCAGGCTTTTATCCAGTACGGTCTTGTAGGTCTGCAGTGCTTCTTTTACTCCATTTGTGAAATTCTGATCATCCACCAGTTTTAAGGCACGGGCTGCTGCCCAACCCGTCTCACTCGGATTCTCCTTTATAACCGGCAATAAACTTAACAGCCTGTCTTTAAATTTTTTCTCATGAGTAGTTATTAATAATTCGCATGTTGCCAGTACTTCCTGTCTTTCATGATGGCCGGGTACATAGGCATTAGGTTGATTAACCGGCGGATGACTCTGTTCATAATCCCAGGCTTTGATGGCTGTTTTCAGGCACTCTTCTGCCAGAGCATCATTATATCCGCGCAGAAGCCGGCTGGCGGCAGCCAATGCCGTGATTACCTCATATTCAAGTGATGTGTCCTTATTGGTGAATACCCAGCGATCATCCGGCTTACCGGAATGATTACCCCTGACTTCATTGGGTTTTAAGGAAGAGTCGTAAAGCAACTGATCTGACTCAGATGCAACATCTCCAAGAAATCCCCTGCCCTCCCTGGTTTCGATAATCCCGACAAAAGAATGGCCTGATGCGCGATATCCTGACAGTAAATTTATTACACCATGTTCAATCTGCTGTTGCAGATCCGGGATTCCATCAGGTCTCCGTAAATCAACAAACAAAGCATCCTGTTTAACGGTAGTCTGATCAACGTTAATACCGAATGCTTCTCCTGCAAGGGCGAGATATAATGTAGTCTGTGCCTGTGAACCGGCAGCCAGATCATTGTCTCCTGCATCATGCCAACCTCCCCGATTTAAACCGGGTATGGTTGTAAATGGTTTATAATTTGTTTCTGTAGTTGCATAACTCTGATAACCATCAACATGAATTGTTGATACAGGTGCCTGAACAGCATCATCGAGATGGCAGGCTCCATGCCATACCCTACCCCTGTCACGGATCCGCATATGGCACATCTGTACCGGGAAGAAAATTTCGAGGGTTGGCTGCCATACATTCTGACGGTAGACATCCTTGCTGATTCTGAAAGGCTTACTCGCGGACTTCCCGTAACTAACCGTATATATACCAGGTTCCTTAACATCTGAAAAATCAAATATTGCATACTTATAACGGAGGAATTTTCCCCATACTGTTGGTTGGGCTGATTTTATCTCAGCTATTTTACCATCATCACCGATCCTGTGCAGAATAGCTTTGTCAATACTCCCAGTGAGGTCATCCAATTCAATTACAGCCTGTTTCACCTGGTCCGGATGGTATCCAACCTGTGATAAACTTATTGAGGGTTCACGGCGCCAATCGGGAAGTATATTCGGTGTGATCACCCATTCCATAGCTCCCTTATCCACACCTTCAGGAATTACAGATCTAACTATAATCCAGCCGCTCAGAGTACTATTCCGGTCATCTATCAGGGATAGGTTTCCTTTAACCTGTTCAATTTGCAGTTTGCATAATGGATCCTCAGGCGCAATAAGCAGTTTCTGCCCCTGAGCCATTGGTTCAGATTTGATAAGACCGGAGGAATCTCTGGTCATCGGACCAAGTCCTTCCTGAGGAAAAACTCCTGACTCATCTCCCAGATGATATGTTTTGCCGCGGTAAGTAACCGGAAATAACTGCAGATCAAATGTAACTTTACCTTTCAGTCCGGCAGGAATCGGTTTCTCGAGATCCACTGCAAGGTGAATTGTATTATTTTCCGGCCAGATCCTCAATGTATAATTAAATTCAGGATCAGTTGAATTAACTGTTGCCCGGATCTCCTTTTTATCCTTGTCAATGACCTTGTTTGCAGTTTCCGGTCCGGGAAATCTCTTTCCGGCAGGCATCTCAACTCTGATATAGCCATTGGCAGCTGTACGTTCTCCGTGATGTATGAACTCAATACCACCCTGGCTCCCTTCAGGATAATAATCATGGAAAACAAGGACATTAAACCCGGGAGTTTCAAGATACCCAAGCTCGTTAATTTTCCATTCTGGATTACTGGTTTTATTAACACAAGCAGAAAAGGCAATTACCAGTATCAGAAAAATAAAAAAATTTTGTCTTGCCATAATATGAATTTATATTAGAATCTCATTTAAAACTCCATTCAACTAAAGAAACGGGACTAGTATCAGACTTAACAATCCTGAAATTTTCAGATGCTTTTTTAAAGGCATAAACTGCAACCGGAAATTCCATATCCTTATTTATCAACTCTTCAGAAGCAGGCTCCAGCATCTGATCCCTGGTTCCTGCCAACTGTATTCTCCGCGGGGCAATGCACCCAATCAGATCAGGCAGATCGTATGCAGTTAATACACCTGCAACTCCCCAAGAAAAATCAACCTCATTTGGATGCCAGTTTCCTCCTCCTTCGCGTGGAGTAAGCCCTATCTTATAAAACCGGTTCATCACAACCGACCTGAATGAAATCAGGGAACCTATCAGCGTAATGTTTTTGATTGAAGCGTCAAATGCTGCAGCATGGAGAAGAGGAATGCACATTTCATTAATACCTATTGCTCCGATGTTTAATGTGTCAACTCCATTCAGGCTCTTTAAATAATTTACCGTTCTTACAATATCCCCGGCTTGTAACCCAACGACGCTTCTGCCAATAATTACAGCTGTATATCCATCGGTTATTCCCCTGGCTGCCGTGTTTGCAGTCTCACCAACTCCAATCGGGTCAGTTGCAGCAACAATATATCCTTTTCTGACCAATTTCTCTATTTCACAATTGGGTTTTGCTTCCGCTGCTTTTCCTTTAGAATTTAAATAAACTATGGCAGGATGTTTTTGATTATGGTCATCAGGTACAAAGAGAAGAATAGGTATAGCATAATTTCCCTCTCCACGTATGGCGTATTTACCAACAGTGTATCCATCCCTTTGATACCTGCCATTAATGAAGGGCTCTTCAGATCCTGGTACAGGAGTTATATATCCTGATATCTCCTTCGCTTTAACCTTAACTGCTGCCAGATGTTTCTCAATATCAATTCTTGCATTACTCAGATTATCAAGCAGATTCTGTGTTTCTCTCTTATTGATATCAAATATCATATCCCCTCCCAAAAAGGTAGAAATCTGACCAGTGGGCGTTACAGTTAAATCATCCCTGGGTATTATATCAGCTTCCAGTTCTGAAGTATCACCTGAAATATTGAAATTCTTCATAAAGAACCCATAAATAGCTATTCGTATTTTTGGAGTCATCCAGTGTTTGGAATCATCTTCAACCATGACTAAATTATCTTCTTTCCCAAGCATTTCAAATGCTTTTTTAGCTTCCTTAAAGGCTTCCCGTGCTCCTTGCAGACAAAGATATTCGTCACGCGATACAAATGACAGCAAAGTTGGTTTTGGGGCCCTGACTTCCAGAAGATCTTCAAAAGTTATCCCTTCTGCAACCTGCCGGTAAAAACCTGTTTCTGCATCCTGCATTCCCTTGGTTTCAAGTTGTCTGCGTGATACAGTGGCCCAGCTGCATGGAACCGATACTTTAACCCTGTCATCCAAAGCACCAATATAGGACGTTACAGTTCCTCCACCTGAGAAACCGGTTACTCCGATTCTTTCCCTGTCAACTTCATTCCGGGTAAGAAGATAATCGATTGCCCGCATTCCATCCCAGATAAAATATTTCGCACATGAAGAACCAGACAGGAAACACTGGTTTCCAAAATAACAATGCTCAATGACCGAATAACCAACTGAAGAGAGCTTGATTTCAGGATCATAATACTGAACATGTTCTCCCTGTCCCGGAGGATCTATCGCAAAGACGATGATCCCCTTTTTAACCAGGTTAAAATTAATAACCTGGTAAAGCTCATTTCTGAAAGACTCCTGGTTATGTCCTATTACGTTGAGAATTGCAGGGGCTTTGCCTTTTATCTTTTCAGGAATATAGAGACATCCTGTAACATAAAAACCCGGAAGTGATTCATAGACGATCTTTTCGATCCGGTAACCGTCCCTTTTGATTACTCCGGTTATCCTGGGATTGAGTGCACCCTTCTGTGGGAAAGGCCCGATGAACTCCTTAAGTTTGTTCCTGACTGTTGCCTGTCTTTTAATCCAGGTATCTTTACTATTCAACTTTTCTATCTCTTTATCTCTGAGATCGTAAAAGTCAGATGCCTCTTTTATAAGATGATTAATAAGCATGCTCCCCGGATTATTCCATCGGATCCACTGCTGGAAAACATCTAAATTCTCTTCATCCTTTTTAAGTTGAAGATCGGTACTTTTATTTGGACTTGTTACCTGAGCGGTAAGAGGTTCCAGTGTAAAGAACGAGAAGACTGAAATGATAGCAATCAAATATTTCCTCCATCCACTTTTCATCTAGATATCAGGTTATTTTTTAAGCAATTGGTTAGATTCAATAATCCCTTTGGTTTGATCCGATGGAATTGCAGTCCTGACAGAAAACCAACTTTCTTTAGTATTTGTCCGGTCATCCACAAGTTGAAGGGTACCTTTCAGTGCTTTGATCGTCAACCTCTGGTTTTCTGTTACAGGTGCCACAGCGAGTACCTTCCCTGAAGCATAGGGAGCTACTTCGATCCCAGTTATTGGACCATAAGAATCTGTAGGGAATATTCCTGTCTGACCATCCATATTCCAGCTCTTGCCATACAATATCGGAGGGAAGAGTTCTATTTGAAACCAGGCTTTACCGGCCCATTCGGGAGGTAACGGCTGACTGAGGTCAGCTGTTACTATTATTTTATTTCCCTCGGCTTTTACCTGAACATTATACTGTAAAGGTATTTTTGGAAAACTCATTTGCGCCAGAATAGTGCCCGCGGCCGGATCCACTTTTTTGGACCCCTTTTCAGGCGAGCCATCGATCCTGATATCTCCGTTGGCTGCTACCCGGACTCCATTTTGTATAATAGTAATACCACCCTGGTGGCCCATTGGATAATAGTCATCAAATACCATGATGTCCAGACCAGGCATTTCAAAATAACCCTGATCATTGATGGACAGTTTAGCTTGTCCCCATGCAGGAGTAAGGAAACCGGAATATACGAGCAATCCCAACAGGATGATGCTGGAAAACTTTTTATTTTTCATGATTTCACAGGGGTTGTAAAATCAATATTTATTAAATATAGGAATTTATTCCAACTTGTTTCAGATCAATAGTATGTAATTTAAGCATTTTTAACTCTTTATGAACTGGTTCTTTGCGCATGAATTTCAAACTATCAAAAAAAAAAATGTAATTTACATTCTGAATGATTAAACATAAACAATTCAGCTATTACTAACTTACAATAATCAAAAACCATGAAAAAATCCGGCTTAATAATTCTGCTCTTGTTTGCTATTTCATTTTACGCCTGCTCACCTAAGGTTAAATCATCAGACGATAAGGGAGTCAGTGTGATGGCATATTATTTTCCCCGCCGGGGGAATTTTAATCCTGAAAGTCTGCCGCTTCAAAAACTGACTCACATTATTTTCTCGTTTACCGAGGTTATCGGAAATGAAATGAAATTCAAGAATGACTCATCAGGCTTAATGCTGAAAAGGCTGGTAGAGATGAGGAAGACAAATCCTAATCTTAAAGTGATGATCGCATGCGGAGGCTGGGGAGGATCAGGCGGTTTTTCTGAAATGTCCCGTACCCCTGAGACCCGTAAGAAATTTGTTGAAAGCGTTGTCCGTTTTATAAAAGAATATAAGCTCGACGGCCTGGACATTGACTGGGAATATCCGGGGATGATTGGGATAGGTAATCCATTTATTCCTGACGATAAGGAGAATTTCTCATCTCTGATGCGTGAGTTAAGAGAATCATTAGATAAAACCGGGAAAGGCAAGGTTCTGACCTTTGCCGTAGCCGGATGGGAAGAGTTTTTTAACCATGTGGAACTTGATAAAGTTATGCCTTATGCCACTTATATGAATGTTATGTCATACGATCTGGCAGGCGGGGATGATCATTTTACATCGCATCACACAAATCTTGGCTGGGTGAAAATGGAAGATATTAAAGGAACACCAGCCGAGAAGAAAATAATTGAAGAAGGCGATTCCACAAAACCTTATTCTGCTGAGAAGATAATCTCATATTGCATGGGGAAAGGAGTCAATCCCGGACAGATCATAATCGGATCGGGGTTTTATGGAAAAGCCTGGATAGGTGTACCACCTGCAAATGATGGATTATATCAGCTAAACAGGGGGCCATGGAAAGAGAGAAACAGTTATGCTGTAATCCGTGAAAAGCGTGAGAACACAAATGGATTTATCCGCCACTGGGACTCAACAGCAAAGGCTCCATTCCTCTACAATCCGACTGACAGCATTTTTGTCTCATATGAGGATACCGTTTCCATCAGGCTGAAAACAGAATATGCAATAAAAACCCGTCTGGGAGGAATAATGTTCTGGCAGCTGGGGAACGATACCCCAAAAGATGGTCTTGTAGACGCAATTTATACTGCAAAAATGAAGTTTCAAAAGTGATCACATAATTTGACTATGAAAACAAGAGACAAACAAAAATTCAATATTCTTCTGTTAAAGGCAATCCTTATTGTATTGGTTCTTTTGCCGCTAAAAGCAATGGGACAGGATGTTCAGCAGACCGAGGCCAGGATGATGAAACAAGCCGGGGAAAATATTGAGAAGTACAGAAAAGGCGATGTTACTATCCAGTTTAAAACCAGGGATGGCAAAGTTATACAAAATGCTGGTGTCGAGGTACATCAGAAGACTCATGATTTCATGTTCGGATGTATAATCTTTGATCTGATTGGCAATGAAAATACTTATAAGGAGGACCTGTTTAAAGAAAGGTTTAAAAAGATCTTTAATCTTGCTGTATTTCCTTTCTACTGGCCATCATACGAATCAAATCAGGGTTTTACAGGATGGGACAAGATGCTCACAACAATCGACTGGTGCAAGAGTAACGGTATTACTACAAAAGGCCATCCACTGGTCTGGGCGACTAAGTCAGGGACTCCTGAATGGCTGACAAAGTATACTGAGAAAGAAACTGAAGAACTGCTGAAAACAAGGGTACTTAACATAACGGCAGGATTCCGGGATAAAATTGAACTATTTGATGTGGTGAATGAGCCTATCAATGTGAAGAGCTGGAAACATAAGATGGAAAACTTCAATGATACAAATGACTGGGGTGTAACGGATACAATTCCTCTCATTGCGGATTATGTTGAAAAAGCACTTCAGTGGGCACACCAGGGAAATCCCAAAGCCACTCTGCTCATTAACGAATACCGTACCCTGGCGGACAAGGATGTTCGTAAAAGGTATGATGATCTGCTGACAGAACTTAAAAAAAGGAATGCACCTTTGTCAGGTATGGGTATTCAGGCACACGAACCACACAATGAATGGTTTTCTCCTGTGGAAGTATGGAAGACCTTCGATCTTTATTCCCGCTTTGGTTACCCGATTCATATTACAGAATTTCATCCCCAATCATCAGGTGTACCCATAACGGGAGGTTGGAGAACAGGCTCATGGACGCCGGAAGCCCAGAAGGAATTCACTGAACAGTTTGTCTGGCTATGCTTTGGACATCCGGCTGTTGCATCGATCAACTGGTGGGGTTTTTCCGATCGGAATATCTGGTTGCCCGGAGGAGGACTGGTGGATGAAGAATATCGTCCCAAACCTGTCTATATTATGCTTGATAAACTGATCAATCAAACGTGGAAAACAAATATCTCTGCACAAACCGGCAACAAAGGATCAGTATCATTCAGAGGCTTCTATGGCGAATATGAAATAACATTGAACACCCAGGATGGGAAAACCAGGTTTTTCAAAGCACATGTGAGCAAAAATCAGGAAAACTACTGGACATTTATTATTGATTGAAAAGGAAGTCATGTATATGATGCATTCAATTTATTATGCTAAAATGAAATTTTAAAAGAATGATTAAGCAATCCGGCTCTGCAATCTACAGGCCAATTATTTTTTTAGTGTGTTTGCTGATGGGAAACTGCTTATTGGGGCAGAATAACACAAGTGTAACATTAAATGGAGAATGGAAATTATTTTATGGACCTTGTGATAAGAATGCACCAAAAACCCCGGATGAATTAACCAATAAGCATTGGGATGTTATTTCTGCAAAAGTTCCCGGGAATGTTGAACTTGATTTATTGGCTGCCGGAATAATAAAAAATCCGGAAACCGGAAATAACATTTACGATCTGAGGAAATATGAAGCCTATCAGTGGTGGTATTTCAGATCATTCCCGACTCCGGTTTATAAATCCGGCGAAAGAGTTGAAATTGTATTTGAAGGGCTGGATTGTATCGGCAGTGTCTGGGTAAATAACAAGCTTGTGGGAAAACCCGAAAACATGCTTATCCAGCATCGTTTTGATATTACTGACCTCCTGGCTGAAAAAGGGAATAACAACATTTATGTATCCATCAATCCTGCTGTGGCCGAAAGCCAGAAGTACCTGACCGGAACTATTGGCTCGCGTGATTATTTATCATCAGAGGAACAATATATACGTAAAGCCCCCCATATGTATGGATGGGATATTATGCCGCGCCTGATCAGCGCTGGTCTTTGGCGTGAGGTTCGTTTGGACATACAAAAAACAACCCGCTTTAAACAGGTTTACTGGATGACCAATACAGTAAATCTAGATGAGAAAAAAGCTCTATTGATCTTAGACTGGGAATTCGCAACTGATTATTCCACTGTTGATGGACTGACAATGGAAGTTTCGTTGAGAAAGGATGGCAAAACATGCTATAAACATTTGTATCCGCTGTATCAGCGCAGCGACCGGGAACGAATTGAACTCAGTAATGTAGATTTTTGGTGGCCAAGGGGTTATGGAGATCCGGCACTCTATGAAGCTACCTGTAAGATATTGGACGACAAGAATAATGTTCTGGACGAAAAAACTCAAAAAATAGGCATCAGGACTGCCGAAGTAATTAGAACTGAAATTACCACGATAGAAAATCCAGGGGAATTTGTATTCAAAATCAATGGTGAAAAGATCTTTGTAAAGGGGACAAACTGGGTTCCGTTAGATGCTTTGCATAGCCGGGACAAGAGTCATCTCAAAGAGGCCATGGCAATGATTACTGATTTGAATTGCAATATGATACGCTGTTGGGGTGGCAATGTTTACGAGGATAATGATTTTTTTGATCTGTGTGATTCAAACGGAGTAATGGTTTGGCAGGATTTTGCAATGGGCTGTTCATTTTACCCGCTTGACAATTCTTTCATGCAGAAAATCAGGGAAGAAGCGATCCAGGTGGTCCTTAAACTCCGTCAGCATCCTTCCCTTGTAATGTGGTCAGGAAACAACGAGAATGATCAGTCAGCCGAATGGACTTTTAACAGGCCGATTGATCCCGGACTTGATGCAATCAGCAGGGTCGTTCTGCCCAGGGTAATCTGGGAATTTGACCCTGTAAGATCCTATTTGCCGAGTTCGCCTTATTGCAGCGAGGAATATTTTAAGAGAGGAAGAGATATGAATTTACTTCCGGAGGTACATCTCTGGGGTCCCCGGGGTTATTACAAAGCTCCATTCTATACAAAGACAAATGCTCATTTTGTCAGTGAAATAGGTTATCACGGCTGTCCTGACCGCAGAAGTCTTGAACGTATGTTTGATCCGGACTTTGTTTATCCCTGGACAAGCGACGGAAGCTGGAATGATGAATGGCAGACCAAAGCAGTCCGCAGCAATCCAAAATCAACCGTTACAATTGAAAGGAATAATTTAATGATCAATCAGGTGAATGCTTTATTCGGCGTAAAGCTAAAGGATCTGGACCAATTCATTTTTGCTTCCCAGGTTGTACAGGCAGAGGCGATGAAGTATTTTATTGAGTTATGGCGAATGGACAAATTCCGTAAAACCGGGATTATCTGGTGGAACCTTCGTGATGGCTGGCCAATCATATCTGATGCAGTGGTTGACTTCTACAACAATAAAAAGCTAGCCTATTATTATATCAAACAAGTTCAATATAATGTCTGTGTAATGATAGGAGATTTGAAAGATAATGTTCACCCTGTAGTAGCTGTAAACGACACGCGGGAAGAAAAATCCGGAAACGTAGTGATCCGCGATGCTGATACAGGCAAAACTATTTTCTCAGGTTCTTTTACAATACCTGTAAATGGCAAAACGCTCATAGTAAATATCCCTGAAAACAAGATGCAGTCTATGTGGCTGATTGATTATACAATTGGAAATGAAAAACATACCAACCATTATTTAAATGGCGATGCTCCTTTTAAACTGGATGACTATCAGCGATGGTATAAATTGTTGGATATAAATAGGGATTAAGGCAGCTAAATGGTTATTTTACCTCCCTTTTTTCTGAATGTATTTTTTGGTCAACATCCGCACCGACTCCATTCAGGAGGAAGACAGGGAATGCTTTTGGGTTAAGCGGAGAAGCAGTTCCCTTAAAATCTTTTATTCTGAGACCGGTAAAATTATCGACTTCAATACCATGAGTAAACCAGGGCATCCTGGTACCTGACCAAACCAGTTCAAATTCATTAATTGTCAGATCTTTCACATACATGGCCAGGAAACCTGGCAGATCGTGTTCAAATAATTGTTTTTCCAGCAGACATCCCCGAAGGTCAATATTTCCTCCCTCCACATCATTAAGCTTTGAGTCGATGATATCGAGTGTCAGGTTATGGAAAGAAACATTTTCAATAACACTTTCCTCACTGCCATATAATAATATCCCGTTTTCGCTTTTGCAGGTGATATCATCAAACTTGATATTCCTGATCTTTCCCAGTTTGACTTTTTCTTTTCCGCGGACGGCGGAAATATGTATCGGTTCTCCATTGCCCCACCAGTCACCCGTACGAAGCTTTGTTTCTATTATAACATTCGAAATGATTATATCTTCCAGGGATCCCTCATCCCGCAGAAATATTCCTATTCCTCTAGTAGAATTGGAAATATTGCAATTGGAGATATTGATGTTATGAACCGAATTCTGGTCGATTGAGCCAATTCGTATGGCACTGGAACATGACTGCAGGTTACAGTTGGAAATAATAAAGTTTTCTGAAGGGTGACGGACCCTTATGAATCCGGGTAACTCAAGATGATTGTCATACCCGGTAATGACAAGACAGTCATCACCTGACCTGATATCTGAATTCGAAACTACAACATTATTACAGCTTGTAATATCTATTCCGTCTGCATTGGGAGCTAGCATATTCGTCCATAACCTTATTCCATCAACCTGCACTCCATCGCAATCGGCGAAATGGATAGCCCAGAGAGCAGGTTGTGTTATCAGAACATCTTTGATTGTTACCCTTTTGCAGTTACTGAAAATGATCATCTGATAAGGCCTGTCTTTGGGAACTACCGGTCCATCACCAACACCAGTGCCTTCGACCTTCCTGTAATTCTCTTTCTGCCGGGTATACTTCCTGATTTCCCATGGAATGGATTTGGATTTGTCAAGTTCAAAGAACTGATCACCATTGCCGTCGATATTTCCTGATCCTGAAATGGTAATGTCTTCAGCATCTTTGGTATAGATCATCCCGTAATGCACACTGTTATAAGGAGTATAATCTATTAGGTTTGGACTTCCCCTGAGAATGGCGCCTGTCTCAAGATACATGTTTACATGGCTTTTCAGATTGAATGTCCCGGTGATAAAAATGCCTGTTGGTATAACCACTTTTCCTCCACCGTTCAGATAACAGGCATCAATAGCCTTTTGCACCGCAAGGGTGTTCAGAGTTTTCCCATCACCGACAGCCCCGTATTCAAGAATATTGAATGTCTGAGCTGTAGCGGCATGGAAAACAAAAAGTAAGATGAAAAAACAAAATCTGCGTATTTTGATATTCATCATAGTATTGGTTAAGATATATGAGATTAAATTCCTTTATACAAAACAATTCAATCCGTTTATTCGGATTTGGAAAGCTCTGCCATAAGCCATAAAGTGTAAGACACCATTGGTGTCCAGTATTCTGAGATCTGCCAGTCACCGTTTCCAATGGAGGGTTGATCGTTATGATCGCCACCAAGGCCATTTAATACAGCACCTGGCAATACGGGGGTCTGAGGATAAAATGTACTTCCCGGGAAATGTTTGGGGTGATTGTATCCGACACCTTCAATAGTAGAACTGTTGAAAGGATTGATACCTATAATCCAGTCGAGTTGTTTTTGTGCATATGCTTTCAGCTTCGGATCATGCAACACGACAGAAGCTTTTAACAATCCGATTCCCGATGATGCGAGGTTGGCGTTTATACCAACCCACCATTCTGCTTCAGGAGGCATAAAATAACGATACCAGTAATCACCGGCCCTTTTGTTACCTCCCGGATCTTCTTTCGTAAAAAGGCCGAAAGGAACAATTCCGAAACTGTTCTTTCTGGCAATAGTCAAAAGATAGTTCCGGGTATAATTACTAATAGTTTCTTTCCAGGCAGCAGCTTCTTTATCTGCAGGAAACATCTGCACCATATCGCAAAGGGCAAACAGTTCTTCACAACCATTCCAGATATTCTTATATGGCTCACGGTCTGTAAGAGAATTAAAATAAAACCCGCTGATATTACCATTACCCTCTGCTGCCTGATGTTTCTTNNCCTTGCCTGTTCTGCAGCAAAAGTCCTGAATGATTCCTTATGTGTAATTTTATACAATTCAAGAGACGCCATCATGGATGCGCCAATAACACCCGGATCAGCTTTACTTTTTAATTTGTCACACCATTCAAAACATTTTAAAGCCGCATTAAGGCATTTATCCGAATAGTTTTTATCCGCTACCTTTGTAATTCCAGCCATTAAGGCTTCCGCTGAGATGAAATTGTATTGTCCGGCCAGATTGAGCGGATCAGTGTTAATGATCCTGTCATCACTCATACCCCTGAGTAGCATGTCGGCGTCAGATTTTCCTGCATTGGGTTTTACAAAAGCCAGTACGCCGCCACCCGGACCTATTTCATTGTCTGTCCAACGGTTACTGTCAGAGTGTTTCTTCACATCACCTCCGATATAATTCATAACATAACCCTGCGGTTCCTGCATATTTAAAAAATAATGGTTTCCCCAGCGGAGTTCATCTATTATGGCATCCCTGTTCTGCTGAGGCATTAATTCGAGAGTTTTGGACATGCCGATCATGGCATAAATGGTTGCCTCAACCCATTTTCGTAAGTCACTGGCATCGTGCCATCCACCGGTTGCATCCTGGTGCAGGCCGTTATCCATTCTTATTCCGTCATCAAGGTGACAGGGTGAGAGATATCCTGTGGTGCTTGCCCCGCAACGCTGCAATGAGAAGTAATGAACAATCAGATCCATTGGAGACTGATAAGCTGAGCCGGAGATGACAAAGGGATATGATCTTAATGTATCCGATTTCAGATAATAATGACCTTCTGTGGTTACCGGGCTGAAATCTCCGGTAAGCCAGGTTCCGAAATCGTCCGATTCAGGCTGCAGTATTCCTGAAAAAACAACCTTCTGAGTTAAAATATCTATCACATTGAAAGTGCGTTTTTCCATACCCTTTGTAACGCAGGTTTTTGGTGCATTCGGCAGATATCCGGCCTGATTCACTAAAAGCTCCACATATAAATCCCTTGACAATCTTTGAGAAAATATTTCGACATTACCTGTTACAATGAAGAGCAGGAATAGAAAAGACATCGCTTTTCGGGTTACTATTTGATATTGCATTTTACCTGAGAATTTCTATATAATTAATTTCGTGTTAAAATATACCATAAAGTTTTATACTGGGCGCCAATACCAAAAACCTGGGCATCCTTATTATTACTGACTGTAATTTCCGCTGTGGGATTTCCGGATGGATCGAGAGCATGAACACTGAATTTGTCCATATTCCTGAACATCAGTCTGGCGGGAATGCCTTCTGCACGGGTTGGCGAATTTCCCCAGTCTCCCCCCAATGTTGTTTTGTCTTTGTCCCATTTCCAGCCGGTATTTTCGACCCTGCCTGCAGCTACCAATAATATTCTTGAAGATTTTTCAATCGGTTTTCCATCCAGGGCGGTTAATGTAATTGTAGCCCAGTTATTTTGCGTGGAATCCATTGCAATATTTACGTTTCCTAGCTCAATACTTTTCCCGCCTATATATCCAACAGCTGCTCTGGCTGACGGAGCGTTAATTTCGAATACAGCTTTCGCGGAATCACTATTATTCCAGATTATTTCACCTGTATCGCTTGTCCAGGGGGCAGAAGGTTCGTGTACAGGCTCAGACAATTTGAATTCTTTTGCTTTCATGTTTACATTCATACGATGAAGTGCAATCAGTGCATCAGTGGAACCTGCTTCATTCCAGATATAGTTCATATTTGATCCGTGAAGATGCAACTTGTCTCCGAATTTGACCAGTTTTCCTAAAACAGAATCTGAAGGAAGATCAAGTGTTACAGCATGTTGCCCGGCCTGCACGGCAGCCATTCTGAAGAGCACGGCACCTACCGGGACAAAGATCTGCTTGAGCGGGTGTCCAGCACTGGAAAAGAAATTATCGATCCGGCCCTTGTTATATGGAGCATCGAAGGTAAAATGATAAATACCGTCAAAATCCTGGAATGCGGCTACTGAATTCAGCATGGGAAACATTTCAGCACAGTAGAAGCTTGGAGCAGGATGATCATACTCGCTTATGGTCAATGGCATTCCTTCAACATGGTGCTGACCAAAACTTATTAAAGTCCCGCCTTTTTTGTCAGATACCATCGATGAATTTCTTATTTTCCAGTTCGTGGAAGACCAGCTTTGTCCCGGGAAACTCGGATGTTCCCAGTAAGCATGCATATCGATAAAGTCGGAAACCTGAGACTCCCTGTTTACGCCTTCCACACCGCTGTATGAAGCCTGTGTTTCAGCTACCAGGGCATGAATCTTAAGTTCATTTCTGTAATATCCTGTCATCTCTTTAGCATAAGAGAGTTCAGTTTCAGAAAGGAAAGCCCAAAGCATCTCCTTCTGCAGATCGGTAGACTTAATCTTATAATTTTTGATGATCCCGATAAGGTCAGAATTGACAGCTGCGCTTTTCGCATATTTAGGATTCGAGCTCAACCATTTCTTCCAGAGCCCTATCAAAGCTTCCTGGTGCATCTTGTTATAACCGGGAATTAATGACCAGTTGGACAAAAGGGAGTTTTCATTGTTCACCTCGACAAAAGCAACAGCCGGTTCATTGGCATAAGTATTGCCGGTATATGGATTACGATGGGTAAGCAGCTTTTTTGCATATTCTTTCTGCATTTCGATATATGGACGGTAGAACTGATCAACGCTTTTACCATAATGCAGGTTATCAGCTTTATAGTCAGATCCCTGGTAATTTCTGGAAACATGTGTATTAAGATTACTGTATACTCCATGTATTTTCAACTGGTAGACCATCCAGTCAAGCTTATCAAGCTGACCGGGATCAAGATCTTTCTTGTTCTTGTCCCAGATACCTTCGGGCGCGGATTGATTATCCATGTGATGAAATCTTACCACATTCATACCAAGCTTCTTTAATCGTCCTGCTATGTTTTTGGCTGTTTCTTTATCAGGGAAGGCATTAGAAAAGGTGAGATTAGTGCCAAAAAAGCGAATCCTTTCACCTTTGCCATCAACAAAGTGTCCGTTTTTTACAGTAACGAAACCCTTTTCTCCGGCAGCTCCGGCATTAAGAAATGACATATCCACTGCATTGCGCACCGTGTCTGCATCGGGTATAACAAAATCGAACCAGCCAGATAACCTTTTTTCATCGGGTGCCTTTTTACAGGAGGCTGCAAACAGAATAAAAAGGAAGGAAATCATTAACAATGGATAAAGAAGAATCCTGAAATTTGAATGTTTCATAGTATCGGGATTTTTAAAAATATTGAGTTAAGTAATATCAAGGAATATTGAAGTACAATTTACAAAAAAGATATGGATTTCCGGAAGATAAAATGTCTGTTCATCTAATGTTGCAACACTTTGTAAATAGTACTCAGCAGGCTGGTATTGTCAGCAGGACTGTCTAGTGTAATCTCCCAAATCATGATCCCTGAATATTTGTTGTCGGCAACATACTGAGCTTTTTTTGCCATTGTAATTATCCCATCGTAATAGATATTTTTAACCTGGTCAGTCAGATAGGCATCCGGGTAAAGAGTCAGAATCTGGGAATAAGCGATTCCGACTCCCCCCTGGTTATCAAAATCCCTTCCATAAAACGGAACGCCAAGCAGAACATGCTCTTTTGGCCAGCCTCTGTAGTTAACCCAGTAAGCCAACCCTGTTGAGTTAATACTGGCTCCCGACCCGATGGCATCCTCAAATGAAGAATGTGGTCCCGGAGCAGTCCATGGTCCGGAAAAATCATAGCACATCACCTGAAGATGATCCACATACTTTGTTATGTCGTTATAAAAATATTTTCCGCTCCAGTCTGAGGCACCAAGATCGATAGATATTCCCAGATTGAAAGGAGCGAGTTCATTTTTAAGATCTTTAAGAAGTGTGACCAAAGCGTTACTTTCAGCCGGAACAACTGTATTATTTTCATATCCCGACCAGTATTCCCAGTCAATATCCACTCCATCCAGGCAGTTTTCAAAAATGTATTGTCTCACCTCATTGATGAAAAGATTTCTTGATTTTTCATTGGTGGCCATTACAGGGAAATTATTTGATCCGTCACCTCCTCCTATTGAAAAATATACCTCGACACCATGAGCATGAGCATCATCAATCAGCTGGCCGATATTAATCAGTGATCCAGTATTAATCGAACCATCGGCATTTGGAATTGCAAAAGCAAATACAATACGGGTCAGTTTATCCCAGGGGATAGCCGAAACCGGAAGTATATCCTGAGACCAGGAGGGATAAAAACCAACAACCTGATAGGCAGATGTTTTATGGATGTATGATAAAGTACAATTTGGTTTATCAAGATATTTATCATTGGTTGTTTTATCCTTATGGCAGGACCAAATTATGAAAATAGCACTTATTATCACAAATCCTCTGATATGCAATTTCATTTCAATTCAAGGTTGGTTTAATTTAAGAAATTATCCCGTATAGTAAGGCAGTTTTATAACCTTGGGATCAAAGTTCAATTTTATCTCAATTTTTCTGGCTTCCTTTTCTGATATTACAGGCTCTTTTGCAACATTCGCGCATGACTCAAGAGGTGCAAATCCATCCATCCCGACATTGGCAACCGAAATCGGAAGGCTAAGTCCGTATCTTAAAAGATCGTCTCCAGAGACATTACCAATCAGAGCATTCTGTCCCATAATCTTAATTGCAATGATACCGACATCCCGTTTAATTGCCAGGGGCAAAAGACCCTCCTCATTTCCGTTATACTTTGCTGCATTGATGACACATAAAATAGCATCCACATCAAACTCACTGAAACATTTCTGTGAGACTTCATTCCACTTATGAAATGAAAAACCAATGTTTTTAACGACCCCCTGAGTCTTAAGTTTTTGAAAAGCTTTGTATCCGCCCTCAGAACCTAACAATGTATCCACATCTTCCATTTTATCTATACCATGCATGGTATAAAGGTCGAGGTAATTGGTGTTTAAAGTTTTCAATGATATTTCAATCTCTCTCATTACTCCGTCGTATGTCCGCTCCGCTGATTTTGAGTTGAGAAATATCTGACTCCTGTATTTAGGTGTAAGATACTTACCATAACGCTCTTCAGCCAATCCTTTTCCATATGAGCGAGCACAGTCAAAATATGTTATTCCGAGATTTATTGCATGATCGATATGTCTCTGGAGGATTTCTTCATCACCCTGCCAGTTACAGTAACGGGAGCCCGCTCCAAACCCTAAACAGGATACCATCCTGTTGGTTTTACCGAGTCTGCGTTTCGGAAGTTCACCCACCTTCAGAGCCGGTCGATCATTACTTGCCAAAGCAGCTTCAGCTAAAGATGGAAGCATCGCAGCAGTTGTGCCGATAGCAGCAGTCTGCAGAAATTTTCGTCTGGTAAATTGATTCTTCATTTATCTGTTTTTTTTTGAATATATCTGTCAATTCCTGTAATCTGGCTTGATGGAAATAAATATAACACAAAAAGCGCTGCCATTTCAATTAGATTTTTATTTACAATCCAGTAGTTGCCCTCCACCGGAGTATTATTAACCAAGGTCCCAAATGGCGGATAAGCAAGATAATAAAGCAACAATAAAACTATCCCAAAGAGTTTAAATGGTCTCGAAAACAACCCGACGAAAAGACTAAGGCCGATTAGAATAAGTCCCCAGATATTTAGATTATCGATCAAGTTCAATAAAACCGGGTGTGATGCCATTGCCTTAAAAGTGGGTGAAAACGGACCAACTGACCCCAGAAGATAGAATTTTGCACTCCATGCCGGTACAGAAAAGAGTTTTGCAAAACCTTCATATAAGAAATGCCATCCAATTAAAACCCTCAGAATTGTTAATGAGAATATCTGCAAGTTTGAATAGGATTGCGATATGTTGTTGTTTTTCATAAAATTCCTATTTAGTAATCCTGTATCTGATTAAAGCATCGTTACTTTTTCGCTGGCAGCATCCCAGAAGACCTTCTTATTGTTAGCATAAGCAATATTTGCAAGGTTAAATGTAACAGCTTCAGCGAAACCTTCATCTATATCACAACTTGTCTTTGTCTGGTTTCTGATGGCATCAATCCATTCTTTTACATGCAGGAAACTGGCGTCAATTACCTTACCGTCAATATATGTTGCACCATAACCGCCTTTAATGTAAGCTCTGGCTGTTGCAGAGGAGACTGCATCTACCTCAGAACCACCATTGTATAAATACATAGGTTCAGATGAATCCATTCCATTATCCTTGTAGCGTACTGAATAATCGTCTTTAAAAATTTTGATCCCCAGATCGAGATACATGGCAGCTTCAGAACCCATAATATAGTTTTCCCTGTATATCCCGTTCTTCAGCGTGCCGTCGTATGTTAATGTAAGTCCCTTTTTTGGATAGCTGAAAACTGCATTCATAACATCGGGCATATCGCCACAATCTTTATAATAATACTGACCTCCAAGTGCAATAACGCTTTCCGGAATACCCACCCGCAGAACCTGATTTATACAGTCATACTGATGCGAAAAGTCATTTCCTATAAAACCAGTGCCGTATTCACTGAAACGGTGCCAGTTAAAATACCGTTTGCGATCAAATTCATGCCATGGAGTATTACCAAGGAATTCTTTCCAGTTTATGTTGTCAAGGTTTCCCTGGTCGTCAAATTTTCTCTTTCTGATCCAGGCCCCATCCAGTCCATTCCGGTTTGTATGGGTCTGTATCATAGAAACAGTACCCAATACACCTTTCTGGATCATCTCTCTGGCTATTCTGAAGCTCATCTGCTGACGGTTTTCGTGACCCAGCTGAAATACCACCCCTGTTGATTTTATAGTGTTTCTTAATTCAATGGCCTCTTCAATACTATGGGTCATTGGCTTTTCAAGATATATATGTTTGCCTGCTTTTGCTGCAGCTATGGCGATAGGGGCATGCCAGTGATCAGGTGTGGCAATAATAACGGCATCAATATCCTTGCTTTCAATCATCTCCCTGTACGTAGGAAAAATCCTGACAGGTTTTGTTGTCCCTTTTCCTCCACCTGGTCTTACATCATTCATTGAGATTTCAAGACCTCTGTTTGCATGTAAAGTAAATGTGTCGCACACACCGGCAAAGTCAACGTTCAGATCTTCCTGTCCAAGGAAATCAGTCAGCCATTCATTGTATTTCCCGTTAACCGTATTTTCCTTTACCTGGTTGGGATGTATAAATCCAAATGATTGTAATAACTGGTCACCTCTCCATCCGTTTCCGATCAGACCAAGTCTAATACGATTACTGTTGTTGCCGGAGGAAGGTAACAATTTGATTTTTGGAGCCTCAAGGTCATCTATTCCCAGTAAATTCAAATAATCCTTATGTTTAATCTTTGCATTCCTGGTAATATTTTCTTTAAAATTTAAAGCAAAATAACCCAAAAAAGGTAAAGCTCCCAACCCTTTCAGAAAATCTCTCCTGAATATACGTCTGCCTTGCTTTTCCATTTAAACAGGTATTAAAATTTAATATCCTCACTTTTTAACCTCAAATTCACCCTTAAGTTTTATATCATTCGAAGAGCTTCCGACCATCACCTCAAAAGTACCAGGCTCAACTACAAAATTCATATCCCTGTCAAAAAGAGACAAATCCTCAGGAAGCAGTTTTAACTTAACAGTTTTCTTCTCGCCCGGCTCGAGCGATACTCTCTCATAACCCTTAAGTTCTTTTACAGGTTTGGAAGTAGAACTGACAATATCATTTATATAAAGTTGTACCACCTCATCTCCTTTAACTTTTCCGGTATTTTTTACTTCAAGAGTAATTTCAACTTCCCCTTCGTTATTTATTTCCTTAGGGAGAATACTGAGGTTGCTGTATTCAAAGGTAGTATAGCTTAATCCAAATCCAAATTCATATAATGGAGTTGCCGGCATATCAATATACTTTGCACCTTCTTTTGTTGCTGAATGATTGTAATAAAATGGGAATTGTCCAATAGTACGCGGTATCGAAACCGGAAGTTTTCCACCTGGATTATAATCACCAAAAAGCACATCAGCAACAGCATTACCTCCCTGTTCTCCGCACATCCATGCCTCAACAATACCAGGTATATTCTCAGATGCCCACCTGATCGACAATGGTCTGCCGTTTATTAATACAACAACTGTCGGGGTTCCTGTTGCATAAACAGCTTTGAGAAGATCCTCCTGCAGACCAGTAAGATCAAGGCTTGCAACATCTCTTCCCTCACCATTTGTAATATATCCGCCTTCGCCAATCACAACTATTGCAATATCAGAGTTTTTAGCTGCATTTTTAGCCTTCTCAATTTCATTAAGTTTGTTCCCGATAACTTCGCAACCCTTTACATAGTTAATCTTTGTTTTAGCAGGAACTTTATTTTTAATCCCTTCGAGAACTGTTACCACATGCTGTGGAATATTATGGGGGAAGTAATCGCCAAGCTGGTCAACAGGGGCATCTGCATCTGGTCCGATAACAGCAATCGTCTTTATATCTTTTTTTAGTGGCAATATTTGCTTATGATTCTTCAAAAGTACAATACTTTCTCTTGATGCCTGCAAAGCGAGGTCCCTGTGTCCTTTGGAATTTACTATCCTGGCGGCATATGCCGGATCAACATAAGGATGCTCAAACAATCCCATTTGAAATTTTAATCTTAAAAGTCTGGATACTGCCTGGTCAACTTCCTTCACAGATATTTTACCCTCATGAACATTTTCAATCAGTCCTCCCATATAGGCGTCCTCAATGGAAATACCTACGTCAACTCCGGCTTTGATAGCTAAAATTCCTGCGTCTTTTTGGGTTGCTGCATGTCTTTCAGTTACAATAGTTCCAAGTCCACCTCCTTCACTTACAACAATGCCTTTAAAGCCTAATTCTTCTCTGAGTATTTTTGTAAGAATTTTTTCTGAACTGTGAACCGCCACGCCGTCAATAGCGGGGTAAGTAGCCATAACGCCTAATGCTCCATATTTTTTAATGCCGGTGGCAAATGAGGGTAAGAATACTTCTCTGAATTTTCTCTCCGAAATCTCCATTGCGCCACGTTCAAATCCGCTTACCGGTTGGCTTTGCCCGGGATAATGGCAAAGGAATGCCACCAGTTTATCAGGAGCTGAAATGTCATATCCCTGAAGAGCCTGTACTATATTTGCTGCAATCTGGGAGCAAAGGTAAGGGTCTTCGCTGTAGCCTTCTTCATTTCTGCCCATCCGTGGATCGCGGTTAGGTTCGATCACCAGAGTACATAGTCCGTGTACTCCTATTGCTTTCCCTTCCTGAGCAGCTGCAGTATATATCTGTCTGACAAGGTTTTTATTCCACGATGCACCAATTGCAAGACCTTCGGGGAAAATTGTTCCCCCGGGGCACATCAGACCATGGGTACCTTCTTCGATCTGAAATAGGGGAATCCCCAACCTGGTTTTCTCAATTGCGATCTTTTGTAGTTCATTCATGACCTCTGCCTGTCTTTGAGGACCTTCATAAACCAGCCTGTCAGATAAAGTAAAAAATCCACCTCCGGGTCCAAATACAGTATTGTGGGTTCCTTCTGCCCATTTCCTGCACCCTTCAAGCTGTTTATCTCTCACTTCTTTCGTGTCTTTCATATCCCATAAATATGGCACATCACTTTTTAGTCCCCAGCCCAGTTCAGTAGAATAGCATGTTGGTATATTCATCTGTCCGACCTTTTCTTCGAGTGTCATTCTTGAAAGAAGATCATTCAGTCTCTGTTCAACAGGATACAATGGGTTCTTATAGAGAGGGATCTCTACAAATGGCGGATCTCCTCTTTCATTCTTTATATAAGTAGCAATGTTATGAACATTATCTATCCATATTCCGTTTGCCGGATCCTTGGCATATTTACAAAGAGAATCAATTGTCGCAAGCCGGGAAGTCTGAAATCCTCCCTCATTCATTTCATGACCGGCAAAAACAAGCCACTGTCCTTTGCTTTTTGCAGATTCGATAAGTGTTTTTACCTGTTCAAAAGATTTACCATCAAGCTCCATCCCGGTGAGTTGTGCCATATCGCAATTGACCGGGTCGTTAGGGCCTTCACTTAGCCACAAGCGTCCTGTTTCGAATAACGATGCAACCACAGGAATATAACTTTTAGTGTTAACACCTTTTCCTACAAAAGTCTGTCCACATGGGAATGCGAATGAAACAGGAGCTTTCCCAAGCAAGGTTTTTATGACCGCGCTTGCAGAATCGAGCTCTATTTTCATTCTCTGAAGGGTATATGATTCCAGCTGAGCTTCCGGCGGCCAACCATAGTTCAATGTACACGGATGCAAAAGAGAGTGATTTCCAATATCGTGTCCATTCTTAAGGGCCTCTTTCCATCCGTCAAGTCTTTGTTTCATATTGTCGGGTGACAGATAGAAAGTGGCTTTCACTCCATGCTTGTCAAGGAGAGGAATACCTTTATCAATCTGCGTAAGTCGTGCATCATCAAAAGAGAGGCTCAAACCCATCTTCTTACCCTCAGGCCATTTAAAATCAGGTTTATCCGACGATTTTGCTGTTTTGTAGCCTTGAGCCTGACCAACAACAAAAATCAAACATAAAACAACTGATAACAGGAAGGACGAGAGACAACTTTTTATTTTCATTTTTTTCAATTTTACTTCTGTTTACAAGATACCAATCTTCAATTAATTTAAACCAGCAATTGAATAAAAAATGCAATATATCCGAATATGGCCATGCGCACAATATTGCAATTGTTCTTGCACATTAATGTTTTTATTTTAACTTTATTATCGGGTTCATTTATCTATAAAAAATACCATAAAATGAAAGCTTATTACCTCTTTCTTGCTTTATTCCTTTTTATCAGTTGTACTGATAAAACTGTNNGGCGGTGTAGGGTTCCATGTCTTTGACCATGTGCATAACGGTCCCCGCTGGCATTATGAACAGGTATTCGCTAAACGGTGGAGGGAACTAAATCCGTCATTTGTAAGATTAAATGATGATCCGATGTGGGATTTTAAAAAGCTTGATGTTATATCACAATATCTGGAGGTAATGAAGGGAACAAATACGGAAATGTATCTTACATCATGGAATACAGCATCGATCAAGAAATTCAGGACTGAAAAGGATTATGTAAAGCATGAGGTTGATAATCTGGAGTATCTGAAAAAAACCAAGGGTTTTTCGAATATTAATTATTATTGCATGACGAATGAGTTATCGCTTGATTCTTGGGCTTCAATGGTGAATGATCTTGGATATTTTAAAAAAATACAAAGTCTGTTTTATGATGAATTCAAGGCAAGAAATCTCAATATTGGCCTGCTTGCTACCGATGCATCTCCTATTGAGTACTGGCACACTATAAAATGGGCTTCGGAAAATATGGATGATATAACCGCTGTTTACGGAGGCCATCATTATATCAATAACTATGATCTTTTTGATAATTCCTTTTATGGTTATTTCCTCAAGAAAATGAAATGGGGAGCCGGAATAGCCAGGAGTAAAAACAAAAAATTTATTATAGGGGAATTCGGAGCCAAACAAAATAGCAATATCATCGATTCAGTTAATCATGATGCATGTATCTACAATAATACACCCCTCGAAAATTATCTTGGCATTCAGGTTGGAGAGGCAGTAATCGCTATGATTAACGGTGGGGTTTATGCATGCGGATATTGGACATTCGGAGACTTTCCTTCATCTTATAACGCGCACTATATAAATAAATGGGGACTTTTCCGATGGGAAGTTGACAACTTCACCACGAAGCCAAGTTACTATTGCCTCGGCCTCTTAACGAAATTTTTCAGAGGTCCTGCTGAAGTGTTTGAAGCTGTCTCAGCTGATACACTTATCAGAATAGCTGCAATTAAAAATACGGAAAACGGATCTGTTTCCATTGCCGTGATAAACAGGAATGATGTCGCAAAGCAGCTGCATCTCAAGACGAAGGCAGATGAGGGGCAGAAAGCTTTCAGAAAATATCTATACGATCCTGCAAATGTTCCCTTTAATTACTTTGGTGATCTGCAGAATTATTCGAAAAAAATAAGCATAAAAGATGGTCAGCTTTCTGATACTATTCCACCTCAATCGCTTGTTGTGTATACGACAAGTTATGATGAAGATCCTCCTTCAGACATTAAATCCCTTAATGTAGAGATCAGAAAAACTGATGGCCGTGATAAAGCATTTTTGAAGTGGGAACCGAATACAGAAAAGGATTTCTGCTATTACCGTATCTACCGTTCAGAAAAACCAGAGGTAGAGATTATTCCCAGGAAACAGATTGCTTCAACTATCAGCAATGAATTTATTGATATGTCAATAAATGATATGCCAAAGTATTATTACCATATAGTTGCTGTTGATCAGTCAGGTAACACAAGTAAGTAGATAATTAAAGAGCAGAAATAAGCTTTATTTTCAATTTAAATCCTGCATGATTTGTTGCAACTCCGACCTGCTTAATTTGTGTTAATGATTTAGTTTTCATTTTATTATTTCTTCAAAAAGACTTTTCTGAGTTCTTCGATCTGATTGTCATTTATAGGTAATAAATCTCCAATTGGCTTAGCCATGACCAGCGATTTGGCACTGAATTCGGCTACTTCCAGACGATCGAAAGTCTGAAGTAGTTTATCACCTGTCACCAAAACCGAATCATTTTCAATAATTATAGCCGGTGTACCCGATGAAATTAATTCCGGGATCTCCTCTCTTCCCTGAAAATGAGCACCAAATGGTATCGAAGGAATATCCTGCAAAAAGATCCAACTTTCAGGTATGGTCCTTACATTTAAAAATGTTTTTGTAGCTCCAAACGCCATCAGGTAAGGAGATTGAGTTAAAATAATAGAATTTACAGCAGGGTTTCTCCTGTATATCTCCTGGTGCATCCACGTTGCTCTGCTGGGCACTTTCCCAGGTTCTCGCTTCCCCTCTTTTATCTGGACAATATCCCCTATGTGAAGATTCCACCGTGGAACATTGGTAGGGGTTATCAGAAAATCATTATTCCGCCAGCGAATAGAAACTGTTCCATATGAACTTATCATCAATCCCTGGTCACATGCACGATGTACTATGTTACAAATACTTGTTCTCTTCTCTCTTTCATCTGAAGGATAACTGATATCCGTTATCTCAGGTAACAAACCTGGTATTTGTTCTTCAAAATCGTCTATCTGCTCATTTGTAAGATAATGTGACTTTCCAATAGTATTTCCATATAGAATAGTTCTGGCGCAGAACTCAAGTGTTTCAAATCTTTGAAAAGCGTCAAGCAGATCAGATCCTCCTAGTACAGTACCATGATTTTCCATGATAATTGCCATATATCCTTTATTGAATTCAGCACCAATTCTTTCACCAAGCAATTCGCTTCCTGGCAACTCATATGAGGCATAGCCTATAGGACCACAGATATATTTTGCCTGACTGATAATATTTGTATCGGGAATCTGATGTACAATACTGAATGAGACAAGGGCAGGTGGATGAGCATGTATGATAGCCTTTATATCGGTCCGCATTTTGTAAATAGCTTTATGAAACGGATACTCTGAAGAAGGTTTATGTCTTCCTACAATAGTTCCGTCACGTCTTACGCACATAATGTCACTAGGCCTTAAAGAGCCTTTGTCAACAGCTGCAGGGGTGACCCATATGTCACCATTGTCATCAATTACGGATATATTGCCTCCTGAAGTGGTTGTCATTCCCATTTTGTAAATGCGGCTAATGATCATTGTTATCTGATCACGCGGATGCATCAGCTGAGTATCTAGAATTTCATTCATTTTGTAAAGTTAAATAATGAGAATGGATTTTGATCAACCATTTAGTCTACCACTTGTTGTTTAATTAAAAATCTGTATGGAGAATAATTTGAAATCGATAGAAGCGATCCTGCCACCTCCACATTTTCATATGGTTGGAGATGGTTTCAGAGTACATAATTTTTTCCCTTCTCAACCCAAAATCGGAATGACCGGGATGAGTCCCTTTTTCCTTTTGGATTATGGCTCAAAATGGGTGGTCCCTCCATCGGATACTCCAAGAGGTGTCGGTGTTCATCCTCACAGGGGGTTCGAGACTGTTACAATTGCATATCATGGGAAAGTAGCACATCACGACAGCACAGGGAAAAGCGGAGTTATAGGAGAAGGGGACGTTCAATGGATGACAGCCGGTGCCGGAGTCCTCCATAAAGAGTATCATGAAGAAGAGTTTAGTAAAAAAGGTGGTCTTCTACAGATGGTTCAGCTTTGGGTAAACCTGCCTTCAAAATATAAAATGACCCCGGCAAAATATCAGGCAATAGAGTCTAAGAATATGAAAAAGGTCGTGCTGGATGACGGTGAAAGTAGTGTTGACCTTATAGCCGGCGATTATAAAGGAATGAAGGGACCTGCATTTACCTTCTCAAAAGTTGACCTCTTTAATGCAAATCTAATCAGGGGAGCAAAGGCCGGTTTCAGCTTTGAAAAGAATTTTAATACCGGGATGCTTGTTATTGAAGGGGAGGTTAAAATAAATAACTTAAAAGTTGTCCCGGAAAATCATTTTGTCTTTTTCTCACATGACGGAGAAGATATTTTAGTTGAAGCTGTCGAAAAGAGTGTTGTACTTATTCTCAGCGGTGAGCCTATTCATGAGCCAATATCGTCATATGGCCCTTTTGTTATGAATACAGAAGCTGAAATAAGCCAAGCTTATGAAGATTTTAATAACGGAAAATTTGGTTATCTTGAGGACTGATTTTATTAAACTTATATCTCTATGGCACAATCCATTAAATCTCCTTCAATAATAAAAGCCGCAGGCAACAAAGAAAAAATCATCAGGGAATTTTTCGGTCGCGTTAACAGCAAAACCGCTGAAGTCAGTATAGCTCACATGACAAGCCCTGAAGGTTGGGTTGAACCCGGACAGCAACCAAAATTCAATGAATATACTCTGGTACTGAAAGGTAAATTAAGGATTACTACCAGGAATGAAGAATTTGAAATCTCGGCCGGTCAGGCAATTATGACAGAAAAGAATGAGTGGGTCCGGTACAGCACCCCTTTTGAAGGCGGAGCTGAATATATTGCTGTTTGCCTTCC
>PMIL01000098.1:34056-42551 GCA_003157075.1 Bacteroidales bacterium
GGTTTTGTTCCTTCCCCCCTGGGGAAAGGCTAGGATGGGGGTTTAATATAAACAAAGAATAATCAATATTTCTTAATTTTAGAAACTATTACATGAATTGTGAAGAATTACATAGCTATCGGAACTCTGTGGCTCTCTGTGTAACAATATAATACGAACTGACACAGAGTTGCACAGAGAAGACACAGAGAATCACAGAGCTGATGAATAAGTATTACCTGACCTGATACAAATCATCGTTTCGTGTTTCTGAATATCAGTACATTTGAAAAAAAATCAAATGGAAACGAAAAATATCTGTCCGACGTGTACTGTTACAATGAGACTAGTGAAAAGTGAGGACCTGAATCATCACGGAACATTGTTTGCCGGACGAACTGCCGAATGGTTCGTTGAGTCTGGTTTTATAGCAGTTGCCTCATTACTGAATCCGCAAAACGTCGTTTGCCTTAAGATACACGGGATGTTCTTCACTAAACCGGCTAAATCGGGTGACGTGCTGAAGTTTTCGTCCAAAGTTGTTTTTGCAGGGAATTCAAGTATAACATCTTATGTTCATGTCGAGAATAATGGCGGGAATAAACCTCTGGTTGACGGTTTTGTTACTTTTATTCATGTTGATGGAAATACCAGACCTGCTCCTCACCACCTGCAAATAAATCCGGTTTCTGAAGAAGACAAACGTCTTTATGAAGAAGCTAAAAATCTGAAATCGAAATAATCACGCTTTTTTACCGTTCTTTCTCGCCTTGATTATTAGGTAAACAACGAATATTAATCCGACTGCAAAAAGAATGTGCCCTACATACGGGAAGATCTGCTCTCTGACAGCATACAGATAATATCCGATAATTGCAAGAATAACATTCCACATGCCTGCTCCGATAAATGTGAATAGCATAAAATCTCGCAGATTCATTTTTGCCAATCCTGCAGGAATGGAGATAAGGTGACGTATGCCAGGAACCAGTCTGCCTATAAAGGTGGATGTTTTTCCATTACGGATAAAATATTCTTCTGCATGCTTTACCTTTTCCTCCGAAAGAAGAAACATCTTACCAAGTTTCGATCCTGCAAATTTATAGACGATAGGGCGTCCAAGATAATATGCCAGTGTATAATTGATTAATGAACCTGTCAGAGCTCCCATGGTTCCCATCAGAACAACAATAAAAACATTCAGGTCCCCCTGTCCTGCCTTATAAGCCGCAAATGGAATAACCACTTCTGAAGGTAAAGGGAGAAAAGTACTTTCTATAGCCATCAGCAGGGCAATAGAAAAATAATTCAGATTGGCCATATACCATTCGAAAAGTGTCTGAAAAAAATGCATAGCTTATTTTTTATAGTTCAGTATAAAAACATTCACCGAAATCGGTTCAACGCAATATTAATCTTTTTACTGTTATTGCCAATGCTTTCGACACGGGATAAATTTTCCGGGATGGACTTCTCTGCCCATAGCTTTCTCTAAAAAAAAATGAATACTGAATCGATCAGTAAACAGATTTGTTATTTCACTTACCAGACTTTTAAATTCAATTCTCCTTTCTGCAGATTAACAAAAGGACCCGATACAGCATTTTCTGCACTCCGTGCATTACCAAAATAATCAGTGTTGAGAAGAAAAGCAGTGCCATCTGCATTGTCAAACCTCGCCCTCGGAATTTTTGCTTTACCAAGCAAGTCACTGGTTATCAATTCCCCCTTATGATCATAAAATTTCTGATCGAATGATAGATTCAGATATACATGATCTCCTTCCTCCTTGATTTTAATTTCAGGATTAAAAGACTGAGAGTCAATGAAATTCGTCTCTTTATTGCCGGGTTTTGCACCAAAGTAAAAAGTATTCCCGCTCATCCAGACAGGTAGCTTTACATTGTTATAGATCTCTGTACCGTAATGCATCTTACTATTTTTATCTGACTGATTTCCAACACCTATAAAGATATTATTATAATACCTGTCATCACCGCCGAATATTGTAGTCAGACCAGCCATATTGGTGGAATGAGGTAAAAAGTAGGGTGTAAACCTGTTAGGTTCGGGCCAGGTATATACCTCTCCGCCTATCAGGTTATGCAAATAAGCTCCGCCTTCCGACATGGTCCTGATTGCAGCAGGTGATAAAAATATATTGTTGTCAACGATAAACGGTCCATGGTTTACTTCCAGGAACAGGTCTTCCAGATCATTATTATACAGAAGGTTACTTGAAATTCGCGTACCCTGGGTCATCCAGTCAAACCACATTCCCCTGCCGCAATCGTGTATCCTGTTCTTTCTTACCACTGCATCAACAGCCGCATGGAATTTGATCCCTCCAATTTCGGCGCCGGTAAACTGTCTCTTTGTCCAGATATTATAAATATGATTGTTCTCGATAGTACTGAAAGCTGCGCCCATACTTCCGCATATTCCGGTCTGTTCACAATTGAAAATGGTATTATTCCTGACAATATGCGAACCAGTGTGTTCTTTGTCCCAGCCATTTCTGAGCACTCTGAAAGTTACCTCTATATAATGTATGTTACCGTCATTGTTAACATTTTCTTTATCGGCAGACCATACATTATGGCCTGTTCCTCTTTCCTTTCCAAGAGTAATTCCTGAACATTTGGAATTGCAGATTACATTGTTTTCAATTATCCATCCCTTGTTCCAGTTCGTTGAAATCATCCCTACCTGTTCAGCAGTAGGAGCAGCCCACTGGGTTGCTGCCTGACTGATATAAAAACCGCTGATTGTAATGAAATTTATACCGGGCTTGTCGGGATAAAAGCATGTCCGCCTGGCCGATATCTCAATCAGTTCCTTGTTTGGATTGAATTTCTGAAAATTAGCCCAGATAGTGGTATTATTCTGATCGCTTTCACAATACCATGTATAAGTTGATCCCTCAGGATCTTTAATTTTTGGGTCAGGAATCGGATTGTATACTTTTTCAATTGTTTCTTTTTCATATAGCGACTTCCCGTTTAAAAAGACATCTCCNNGACTTTCCAGACAGTACCTTTCTCTTTTTTCCATCCTGAAATTACTTCAGATCCTTTAATCTCAGCTTTTTCACCCGGGGCCGCTCTGTAAACTATTCTTTTCAGATCGCTCTCTCCTCCCCTCAATGGATTTACCCATTCACGATAAGTGCCTGTATGAACGGTAATGGTGTCACCCGGGAAGGCATGCTGCACTGCTGTCCCGATTGTTTTAAACGGTTTGAGTGAAGATCCGTCATTTGAATCAATGCCTTTTACAGAAACGTGGTATTCTCTGGCGTAAATCAATGAAGTATTGAATACAGCCAGAATCAATAAATAAAAAAATAATCTTCTCATATATTTAATATTAGCGGCTTATGCTATTTCAGTTTAACCGGTTGCATTTCAAAATATTTATATTCAGGAACAATTCCCACTTTTATGAATCGTCTGGAAACAACCGGCTCTTTTCTACCATCCGCAAGAAACTCGACCAGCAACAAATAACCGCCGGCTTTCTTTGGCAGTGATAATTCCACAGGGAAAGCTGAACGGTCAAAGGTTGCAAGAACAACAGGAACGGTTTTATCTGACACAGTCTTGCCGTTGCTGTCGAGAATGCTAAGGGTTACTTTTCCTGATACTTTCGTCGCCAAATCATTGATTTTTACCAGTTTAAAAGAGAGTTTCTCTCCAGGTTTAAAGGGGACTGACTGCTTGACATAACGTCCGTCCGTAAGGTTTATAAAGACAGCCGACGGGGCGAATGCATCAGTAAACCATTGCAGTGCGGGAGCGGGTTTCAGATCCCTGATATTTCCGGTAAACCAGTCGCCGGTATAACCGAAATTATTGGTCAGGTAACAGAATGCCAGTACACCAGTGAGATTTGGTTCGCTTCGAAGCCATTCAGTCTCGAGCTGAATATCATATGCCTGAAATTCACGATTTTGTGAAGGTGTGGAATTTTTTCCAAGATAGTAATTATAAACATCAACTGTCAGCTTGCTTGGCAACCCGTTACGCCAGAGCCATATCCAGCCATATTCATTTGCGAGCTGAGGAACACCTGCATCTATGATCATTTTCAGAGCCTGAGGTTTATAATCGAGATTACCAAGAGGATACGTAGTTGTCTCTGAACCCTTTTCAGTACTCACTATGCGTCCTTCATAAGGATGTGGTTCATCCATTTCATCTGATTTCATCAGGCCTTCACGCATGTACCCGGCATCCCAGATGCGCGTAGGATCGAGCTTCTTCAGCTCTGGAATAAGAGTATTTCCGATGAACATATCGGTATTCTCATTTATAGCATCCCAGATTGCAATGCTTGGATGACTGCCGTCGCTCCATACCCAGTCGGAATATTCTTTTCTGATTTCATTATCCCACCCATGGTTCTGCCAGTAAAGCCATTCGTTCTGCAGTAATAATCCGTTCTCATCAGCAATATCATACCAGAAATCAGGAACAACACCAACACATATTCTCATAGCGTTCCAGTTTAGCTGCTTCGGATAGTTAACCAGAAGTTTTGTCACCCATTCTTTATCCCAGACCAGATTGCCACAGTCAGGATCTTCGAAAAAACGCTGCAATGTAATATTAGTTCCGCGAAGAAAATATTTGTCGCCGTTAAGATAAAAGAACTTGCCCCTGGCAGTAAAATCACGCATTCCAAACTGACGGCTCACTTCATCTGAATTGATATTGCCGGTTTTTAGTCTTGCTGTGGCAATATACATAAATGGTTTCTCAGGTGACCATGTCATAAAATCTGAAAATGGAATTTCAAGTGCCATCTCAGTGATATTATCACGTTTTGCAGTAAATTTACCCACCACAGTTGCTACAATCTTACCAGTTATCTTTTCAGATATTGTAATCTCAAGGCGTATAGAATCTTCCATTGGATCGTCATAAAATATCTGGGCCGGAATCAGGCTCCTTACTTGTGTTTTTATAGTCAGATTCTTGTTGGCGACTGAAGGAAGAACGAGAAGTCTGTTGATCCTGATATCTCCTGTAAATGAAAGGAATACATCATCCCAGATCCCCGGTAGATAGTGTTCTTTCTCTTTGTCAGTACCACCTGCAGCTTCGGCAGGCAGCCAGGTTCTTTCCCCTACTCTGATAAGGATTTCATTATCTGATCCGAACTTAATCGCCTTGTTAACCGGAAATTCGACCGGGGTATAACAGGCCATTGATGTACCCAGATCCATTCCATTTATATATACCTGGGTCACATATTGGCTTTTCTTGATAGTAATTATTCCTTCTTTGTTTTCAAGTTCTTTCGGGATAAATACTTTTTTCCTGTACCAGCTGTAACGCGGTGTATAGTCGAGGTTATAAAGATTGAATTGTTCTTTGGCTTCTGCTCTGTCAGGGCGCTTAAAGAACTTATCGTATTCAACAATTTTTGGCTCTGCAAGATGGATCAGACCCGGCACGGGTATTGTTCTGGTGAATTTTTCAGGTAGAAAAGCTGCAGTGGTCTGATCGAAGTCCCATGAACCGTTAAGACTAATAACTGTACGGGGATTTTGTGCCTTTGAATATTGAACAGATAAAATTAAGACAAGAAAAAGAAAAGATGTGTGTTTCATATTAGTATTTTTATTGCCACGACGGCGCTAAGACACTAAGTTTAACAGTTTCTTTCTTTGCGCCTTTGCCTCTTTGTGGCATTTTTTATTGTTTTACCGATATTTCATAAAGTTCTCCTGAATATAATTCTTCGAGATTTACAGAAAATCCCTTCTTACAAAGATCTTTGCCCGTCACTGTACATACAACATTTCCGGAAATTGTTTTCACATCATATGTTTTTTCAGGGTCAAGATAGTTTACCGAAACTAATCGCTTTGTTTCAAGTGCTCCATGCCTGAAAATACCAATGATACCTCCGTTTTTTGATTCAGTATTGATACGTTGAAATCCGTCCCACATACCTTCCATTGGTTCGCCATAACCGGGCAAATCCTGGCGGTAACTCATTATACTGTATTTACTTTCCATCTGATGAAGCCAGTCGGAATATCCGCGATATTTCTTCAAATCTGTCTCAGACAGTTTCCTAGGGTCGCCCAACATTATTGGCAGGGCTCCGGCAATTGATTTTATATGCATCTCCCAATCCTTATCCTGCATTTGCGGATTTCCGATCACCAGTGAAGTGGAAGAGATTGCAGGAGATCGCCACCAGGCCATATTTCTGATCCTGATATCTGTTTTTTCACCGACAGCTCCTTCAAAGTTTGAAAGCCAGTCACCTTCAGCATGTTTCAACAGGGCATAGTCAATTAATTGTGTGCCTCCCATTGTTTCAAAAGTACAATCAATAAAAAGTTCAGGTTTTGCTGTGTGAAGTTCATCAAAAAGCTGCCACAGCCTTTCATAATTGGTATAAAGAGACTCATTATGATCTTTGTGACCCGGGTGATTTGCTGAATAACAACCTGATTGTGTATGATCATAAGTATAGGCACTGGTAACAAGCGCAAAATCAAGCTTGAAATATTCCAGCCCATAATCCACTGAAAGTTTTAAGAGAATACTTTTGATATAATCATACCAGCCTGTCCCGAAACAGGCAGTAAATTTTTCTGTATCATGAGGAGCATGTAACGAAGTAGGTTTCCCGTTTTTATCAATTACAAACCAGTCAGGATGCGATTTGTAAACTTTACTGTCAGGACTGGCGCTCCCTATACTAACCCATAGTCCGGGCTTCATCCCCAGTGATTTAATATAATCGAATACAGGTTTAAGTCCATTTGGAAATTTTTTCATATCAATTCCCCAGTCGCCGTAACTGTCCTGCCAGCCATCGTCAATGACAAACTCTTTCATTCCTGCATCAGCGGCAGCTTTAGCCAGTTCCATTACAAGCTTTTCATTTATGTTCTTATAGAAGGGTTCCCAGGTATTATATACGAATGTTGGCTTATCTTTAAGTTCTGACAGCCTGATTCCCATATATTTCCGTACAAAATCAGGGATTGCAACATTTAAAATCTCATCCGGGGTTTTTTGATGATTATATACCATTGTAAACACCTGCGGAGTTTCAAAGCGCTGACCTTTATCGATCCATTTCCGGAAGGGGAAAAGAGAATTTTTATGGGTCAGACCGAGGCAGATATCCTGAGTTTCATAGAAGGCTGAAGTATGTTTCATCACTCCTGTTGCCTCATTACCAAGCACCATGCCTTGTTCCCGGTTCATATCATGGACAATTATCAGAGCATCCTGTTTATTGCCATCATATGGACCAATATGCCGTCTCCTGCCATAATCAGTATAGACCCAGCTGTAAGTAACAGGGTAATATTCGGGGACTTCGAACTTTTCCACATCAACGGATTCAAGTCGTACACTTTTATCCGTAAGGTTTTTCACAACCAGGCTTTTTCGAATTGCCGGAGAATTAGGATACATTAAAAACTTCAGGGTAAGTTCAACTTTCTTATCCTGGCTTTTTATAGTCACTGAGGCTCCGCTGCCATTATGATTGTCGGTAATGACCTTTATGTCAGCAAGTTTCCATTTGCTCCTTCCTGAATAAATTATGTCGTCAACTTCAAATTGAAAATCGGAGCAGGTATCAGAAATAGGATCATAATTTCCTGCCATTGGTTTATAAAAGACAGTAAGAAAATTTCCTCTCAATGATGGCAGCTGTATTGTTCTCCTTACAAGGCCATTGCATAGGATAAGTTCTGTTTTAGTCCATTTCGCATAGTTATTGATAACACCATAAATTTCTGTAGCAGTCAGAATAAGCAGAGATAAAAGAATGGTTTTCTTCATAATATGTTCTTTACAACCTGCCACTGCAGGTCAGTTTATTGGGGGTTATTTATGTAAAAATATATCCTTACTAAGATATTTATTTAAAATGATACTCTCTTTCCTTTAATAATTTTAAGTACTAATTTACTACTGCATCTATATCCCATTCAACTAACATAACTACTCATACCCGGAGAAGGTCAAAATCAGTAACCACAAAAGGGTACAAAGATTTATTTGCCCCGCCCCCAAAAAGGGGGGTTTTATTCATTGCCATAAAGTGAAATTCACGTGATATTTAATTTAAGCCTCATACATTTCCCCTCCTTTTGAAGGAGGGGTGGCCGGACCACTTTTTAATTATGATACAAATGCTGATACCGGCCGGGGTGGTTGATTGTTTATTCAAATTCCGGATTTTTTCTTTTGAAGGTTTTACTTATCTCATTTTTTACAAATTCAGGTTCCTGGAATGCTATTCCATCATTCAGCCTTAAGTAGTGGACCTGTTGATGATCTGAGAATTTAAGGCTTTTCTGTTATAGAGGTTTTAGTTTTTCATACCAGTAAAGGTAAGAAGAAATCAATGAATCAACCACCCTGGTCGGGGAATAAAATACTGTATATATAAGATTATCAATCATCCCGACCACCCCTCATTCAAAAGGAGGGGAAACTTTCGTATGCATAATCTAATTCATCATCTACGCT
>PMIL01000121.1 GCA_003157075.1 Bacteroidales bacterium
CCCCCTTGGGGAGTTTTGGGGTCTTCCCCCCCGGGTAATTTATGGGTTATTTGTTCTGTAAGCTCTTATCCATTTGGGTAGTGCATTGTAAAAGATTATCACCACACAGATCATTATGGATATAGTAAGTACCAGATTTATTAATCCGGGAACCAATGTTGCAGACATTGTGACTTGTGGAATATAGATGTTTTTGATATTCAGATATGCAGCAACCATGGTTGTGACACCTACAAAAACCATTGGAAGTATCGTCACCCAGGCATATTTTTTTCTTCCTCTGTTAATAATAAAAGAAGTGCTGACTGCCAGCGCAATAGTTGCAAGCAATTGATTAGCAGTCCCAAACATCGGCCATATAGTAGAAACCGTTCCTGTGAAAATAAAATAGGCCCAGGCGAATACCATTAATCCGCTTGTCAGAAGGTTGCCGGGGAGCCAGTTTGTTTTCTGAAAAGGCTTATATACTTTACCCAGCGCCTCCTGCAGCAAAAATCTCCCGATACGGGTACCTGCATCTATCGTTGTGAGGATGAACAAAGCCTCGAACATTATGGCAAAATGATACCAGTACGACATAAGATGCTGCATACCCGGAATTGATGAGAAAATATAAGCCATACCAACACCCAATGATACAGCTCCTCCTGTTCTCCCTGCAATCTTTTCGCCTACGCTGGCAGAAAGCTGGCTAAGATTTGATTCTGTAAATCCCATAGCATGAAGCTTCGGGAGGATTGCCTGTAATTTATCAACCGGCACATTTATCTGAAAATAGTCAAGAGGAAGAAGGCTGGTAGCTGCTATCAGCGCCATGATGCTTACAGCACCTTCAACTAGCATTGAGCCTACGGCAATGGGCTTTATATCAGCTTCCCTCATAATCATTTTAGGCGTCGTTCCCGAGCTTACAAGAGAGTGAAAACCAGAAATAGCACCACAGGCTATAGTAATAAAAAGATAAGGAAATAATTTACCGGGTATGATTGGTCCGCCACCTTTAATAAATTCAGTAAAAGCAGGCATCTTAATTTCCGGAGCTACAATTATTAATCCTATTGCTAGTAATCCTATTACGGATATCTTCATGATCGAACTCAGATAATCGCGTGGGGAAAGTAAAAGCCAGACAGGAAGAACTGATGCCAGGAAACCATAAATTGCCAGGAGAAAAGTTAATGTTTTATGATCAAAAGTGAACATTGAAGCATACTGAGAACCCGGAATATACCGACCTGCAACCACTGCCAAAATAAGCATAATCACGCCAAAGACTGTTGCTTCCAATGTTTTGCCTTTCCGAATCCTGAACATCCAGATACCCATTATAAGAGCAATAGGAATTGTAGAAGCAATTGTGAAAGTTCCCCATGAACTCTCCGCAAGAGCATTTATGACGACAAGCCCCAGTCCCGCCATAGCAACGACAAGTATTAGGATTATGGCAAAGGTGGTGGTAACACCGCTTACCTTGTTTATCTCTTCTTTTGCTATAGCTGCCAGAGATTTTCCATCATGCTGCACTGAGGCAGTCAGAATAACATAATCGTGAACAGCACCTGCCATTACTGCTCCGATCAGCATCCATAAAAAACCCGGCATAAAACCAAACTGAGCAGCCAGAACAGGTCCGACCAATGGCCCGGCACCGGCAATTGCAGCAAAATGATGCCCGAACAGAACCCATTTATTCATTGGATAATAATTCTGACCATCATACAGTCTGTGCGCCGGAGTCTCGCTTAAATCATTCCTTACTGCTACCTTTGCTGCTACAAAGCTGAAATATAGTCTGTAGGCTATCACAAAAACCGCGATGGTTCCTATAACGAAAGGCATTGCATTCATCGGTCAGAATAGATTATATTTCACGGCAAAGTAAACATTATCCAATTCCTTTGCAATTACAAAAATCATTAAATAAAATTTATCCGGAATGAGTAGAAGAGACATGAAAATCCATTAAACAGTTAAATTAATAGTCTGTAAAGATTCAGTTTTTTTAGATGAAACCCCCTTCCCAGCCTTCCCCCACGGGGGAAGGAGTAGCTAAACATTTCCCCCTTGGGGGAAAATGAAAGGGGGTTCAAAATAAAAGATGAGAAACTTAAATTTTGTTACCGAAATTGTGAAGTATTAGAAAAGGACTTCCTACATGAGTTTACATTAACCGGCTTATCCTTGTCTCAACAGGCTGATCAATAGTAATCGGGACCTGTTCTTCAATTGTATTTGCTGAATCAAGCTGTAATGCCTTAACGTCGGAGATACAGAGGAGCCTTGACAGACTATGAAGAGCAAGGGTGACATTTTCCATGCCCGATAGTTTATAGTCGTTTGGCATTATCCTGTCAATGAGAATATATTTAAAATCAGCAGGCATTGAGTGTTTTTTCAGAGAGTCAAAAGTACTCTCAAGCTTTATTTCTCCGGACGCTGTCATGTCTTCCAGAACCTCCTTGAAGTAGAGATTGATCTTTGGTTCAACTTTAAAACCGATATGAAAATCAACTCTTATTAAAACACCCGGAATTATCTGGTTTACCTGGTAATCAATACGGTCAGGTTCATCAATCCTGTCCACATGAATAAACCAGTAAGTATCTGCCCGTTTTGGTTGCTTCTGGAATATTGAATAGATCACTTTTGATTCAACCTGATCGGGTCTGTTTGCCTTAATTATATAAACAAGGTTTGTTGCAGTTTTAGGTACTGAACTATCCTTTGATAAATCCTTAAACAGATCAATATATTTATACAGGTCGGTAAAGGTCACATACCTGTTTTTCAATTTTCTTCCGAAATACCATCCGAACATAATTATAAAATAGAGGGAAGCAAGCATCAGTGTAAACCATCCTCCATATTTGAATTTATGCAGGTTGGCTATTAAAAAGCTTCCTTCAATAGTAAGATATACAGTAAGCATTAATAGCACCAGCCGGTGATTCCATCCGCTTTGATAGGAATAATATGACAACAGTAAAGTAGTCATAATCATTGTAATGGTGATAGCAAGTCCATAAGCGGCTTCCATATTTGAAGATTCCTTAAAGAAGAAAACAACCAGGCTGCATGTTATCCACAGGAACCAGTTGACAAATGGCAGATAAACCTGTCCCCGTACAAAAGTAGGATGCAGTATTCTGATCTTTGGCCAGAAATTAAGAGATACTGCTTCGCTGAGCAAAGTATATGATCCACTTATAAGAGCCTGGCTTGCTATTACAGCAGCTGCTGTAGAGATTAATATCCCCGGAAGTAGAAACCATTTAGGCATAATTGCATAGAAAGGATTTATGCCTTCAACCGATGCACTGTTCATCATTATCCATGCTCCCTGTCCAAAATAGTTCAGTAACAGAGTGATCTTTACAAAAATCCATGACACTCTTATATTAGCTCTGCCGCAATGACCAAGATCGGAATATAGTGCTTCCGCTCCTGTTGTACAAAGGAAAACAGCTCCAAGGAGAATAAATCCTCCCGGATAGTCATTCAAAAATTTGTAAGCGAATGCAGGATTAAGAGCCCGGAAGATGTCAGGATAATGCATGAGTTGCAGGAATCCAAAGATTCCTAACATTGAAAACCAGACAACCATTATCGGACCAAAAGAACCGCCAACAAAATTAGTCCCGAATTGCTGGATGAAAAACAATGCCCCGAAAATGATCAGAACAATTGGTATTACAGGAATATCAGTGTTGAACAGCTTTAATCCTTCTATAGCCGAAGTGACTGTTATTGAGGGCGTTATAACTCCATCTGCAAGCAAAGCCGCACCTCCGGCCATTGTTAATATTGCCGCCCATCCCGATTTTTTCTTAATAAGGGCAAAAAGTGCAAAAATTCCTCCCTCTCCGTTATTATCTGCACGGAGTGTGATGAGGACATATTTTATTGTGGTCTGCAGTGTGAGAGTCCAGAATATACATGATAATGATCCGTATATCAACAATTCATTTATGTTAGCCCTCCCAGCGAAAATTATCGCTTTCATTGTATAAAGAGGGCTGGTACCTAAATCACCATATACAACTCCAAGTGTGATAATAAGACCGGCAAAAGACAGCTTTTTGATATCAAGATGATGTTCTTTCCCTCTCATAACTATCCCCAGAGATTTTATCAGGTATTTTTAAAATAAAGCGGGCAAAGTTAATAATTATTAGGATTTTATGAACGAGCTTATCAGGAATTATTTTTTGCGCTCGTCCTCATTCAAATGTATATTATAATACCAGCTTAATACCAGCGACACAACCTGATTGTAGTTTTTAACTCCTTTTTCAATATTGTTGGCTTTTAAATAACTATTATTCGCTGCCGTCTGCATATCAGAAAGAGTGTTATTAAGCATTCCCTCATAGTACTTCTGCCGGTATTGCAGATCCTTTAATACCGGACTATCTATTTTGTTCAGATAATCCTTATAATCTTTCATATGAGAGGCATCTCTCAGAAAGTAAAGCAGCAAGGACTGATATCCTGAGTATCTGAGCCGCTGATCTTCCGAGGTTACACAAATTACGTATGCGATAAGGTTAGCCTCCGCTTCACTGGTAATTCCAAATTGATGTGCTTTCTCATGACCAAGCAAAAACGGATAATCCATTGGAAGCAGATAGCCATTTACATGAATTTCATTAAAGAATGGTCCAAAATAACCGCTTAACCCCATTTCCCCATATAACATGCTAAAAATCATCCTCTTTGGCCGCCTTGAACCATTAGGATATATGATCCCGAGTTCGCGACTATGGAGGCGGTAAGAATCTTCAACGAGTTTATCAATCTCCTGGAAATCAGATGATGAAACTGGAATATAGTTGATATTTGTTTTGTTAATTATGGTATCGAGTACCGATCTGAAAACCTGTTCATCAGACGCTGGTATCTTCCAGTCAAGACGTTCCTGGATCTTTGGCCGGAAATAGTTATAACCCCAGACTAAGTAAAATATTGAATAAAGGATAGCTATTGTTTGCAGTATTCGCAATGAATACCATCCAAATTTTATCTTTTTGATTATCACGAGAACCAATCCGCTTATTATCAATAGTATGATCAGGATCCAAAAAACATCCCACAAAGAAAAAGGAATAAGATTACTGAAAAATGAAAGCAACCTGGCCAGAACAGGATAAATTTCTGCTGAATAATAATGTTCGACCGTTCCGCTATTTCTTATGGCTAGTCTGGTGCTAAGAAATACAAGAACTGCCAGGAAGAACGGCCATGAAATAACAACTATCTTACTGAAACTGACTTTCTTAAAGTTTTTCCCGATATTGACCATACTAATAATCTAAATCCTTCAGGCTATCTCCCTGAACAAAAAACAATCCTTAGCTGATGATGGTTTAAAAAACAGTTTAAAGGTGAGTTATTTTTGACACCTAAACAAGCTAAACAAGATTTAAGGTATCTTTGCCGAGCAGTTAAAATTCGGTATAAAACCTTATTGTCTTTTTTCATGTTATCGATTACGTATGAAACAAATATCATCATATCTGAGATCTGTACTGTTTCTGTTTCTTTGTTTTTGCTCCTCTTGTCCCGTCCGGAGCCAGAATCAGCAAACGCCGGCAGACACAATCTCCCTGCTTTTTATAGGAGATATAATGGGCCACGATGAACAGATCTGGTCGGCAGAGAACAGAGAGACTCATTTATATAATTATGATGAGGTATTTAAATATATCAAACCGGTGATTTCCGATGCCGATGTCGCAATTGCAAATTTTGAGGTTACACTCGCCGGACCCCCATATTCAGGTTATCCCCAGTTCAGCTCACCTGCCACTCTGGCGGTTGCATGCAAAAATGCCGGAATAGATTATCTTGTAACTGCGAACAATCATGCAGCAGACAGGGGAGCGAAGGGAATAACAGGCACAATTAACAGGCTTGACAGTCTTGGAATTCCACACACAGGGACATTCCTTAATTCAGGATGCCGTGACAGCCTTTCTCCACTTATCATAAACAAAAACGGCGTGTCCATTGCATTGCTTAATTATACTTTCAGCACTAACGGAATTAAAGTCCCCGATCCTGTCATTGTTAATATGCTCGACAAAGAATCGATTACAAGAGATGTAAATAAAGCCAAGGTGAAAAAGGCAGACTTTATCATTCTTTTTCTGCACTGGGGAACAGAATATGATACGATTCCGGCAAAAAGTCAGACTGACATGGCAGAATATTTTCAATCAATAGGCGTAGATATGGTAATAGGATCACATCCTCATGTTTTGCAAAAAATGATAAGAATGAACAATATGGTGTCAGGAAAAGAAGATGTGATAGTTTATTCCCTGGGCAATTTTGTCTCAAACCAGAGAAAACCAAAAACCGACGGCGGATCAATGGTCCGGGTTGAACTTACTAAAAAAGATAATAAATATGCGATATCGAATGCAGGATACTACCTTGTCTGGGTCTATACTCCGATAGTGAATTACAGAAAAAGATTTTTCATCCTTCCATGCTCGGAGTATGAAAACAAACCTGATTTTTTTGATAAACCCGAAGCATTCGTACTTATGAAAAAATTTATCAGCGATTCGAGAAAACTTTTAAATGGACAAAACATTAATGTGAAAGAGTATATTTTTAATTCTGATCACGAATCATTCTGAACAAAAGATTAGTATTCGGATCGGGAATTACCTCAATAATCTTCTCTGCAGAAAGTATCTTCCTGGTAATCCTTTCCGATACAGGTATTTTATAAAGATGCTTTCCATCTGAGTCAAGTATCTCCACTTCAATATCAAAATTAAAGAGATGATCTTGAGTCTGTTCAATAACCAGATCCGTAGTTCCTTTACTTTTCCCGGGAGTGGTTCCAATTTTTAATTCAGGCTCACC
>PMIL01000048.1 GCA_003157075.1 Bacteroidales bacterium
AATTATTTTGAGTATTCGTTTTTTTCAACTGTGCAAATATAAAAATATTATTTGTTTAAATAGAAACACTTACATAATAATTTTTTTTTTAAGCTTTTATTAATGCCTTAAATACAGTGAAATAGAATAAAGATGACAATAATCAGTCGAATCTTCCAAACTGAAAACAATCCGATGTCTAATCAGTAAAATGTTGACCGATTGGGTTTTGAGCAATTAATCTGAACCTGGATTGCAGGTACTGGTTTTTTTATTAACTTTACAATCCGGAAAATGAATTATTAATAAATATATAACTATATGTCAATCAATAAAGTTATACTCGTCGGTAATGTCGGAAAAGATCCCGTAATCCGGTATTTTGACAAGGGTGTTGCTAAAGCGACATTTCCCCTTGCAACAAGTGAGACCTTTACAAATCAACAGGGCGAAACAATAACTTCAACAGAATGGCATAATATTGTTTTATGGCGGGCTCTGGCTGAAGTTGCGGAAAAAACCATTAAAAAGGGCTCCCAGATTTATATAGTAGGGAAAATTAAAACCCGGTCATATGTCGATAAAGATGGTGTAAATAAATATATTACTGAAATACTTGCTGATGTTCTGCTTCTGCTTGAGAAAAAACAGACGCCTCTCTCATCTTCTGCTCAAACAGATACGGCAAAGGGAGAACATCACGACAAAAACTTCCCGGGTTCAGAGGTAAATGAACCGCATTCCCCCTATCAATCTGCAGATAACAGCAATAATAAAAATTGGTCAGACAAGGGAAATGCCCCGGTTGATGATTTTGGAACAGACAGCAAGCCCGATTCTCAGAATGAAGATGACCTCCCTTTTTAGATAGTTTTATTAACGGAAACTAAATTGGAAACTGATTACCCTTTATCATTTATAATATTGTTGTCAGGTATTGGCATCAATGCTCCTGATTATAAAATTGTTGTTGGTTTCCTTATAATCATAATCCTTCTGATCGGGTCAGCCATGGTTTCAGCTTCTGAAGTTGCCTTTTTCTCTTTCAGGCCTGAAGAGATTGAAAAATTTAAATCTGAAAGAGACGATAAATCCAAAGCAGTCCTTAATTTACATAACAATCCGGAAAAACTGTTGAGTACCATTCTGGTCGCAAATAACACTATCAATATCGCAATAGTATTACTGGCGGCTTTTTTAAGTTCAAAAATCTTCGATTTCAGTGCTGCACCGGTTTTGGGATTCATAATAAATGTCGTAGTTATTACATTTTTATTGCTTTTTTTTGGTGAAGTAATGCCGAAGGTCTATGCTTCAAGAAACCGGATTGTAATAGCTATGTTTATGGCATTCCCCTTAACTTTACTTGAAAAGGTATTCAAACCTGTTACATTTCTTCTGATGTTCTCTTCAGCATTTGTAAAAAGAAGAACAGGTGGCAGAAGGTCCAATATCAGTATGGATGACCTTTCAGATGCTCTTGAGATGACTTCTGATGACTTTGATGAGGATGAGAAAATACTTAAAGGTATCGTCAATTTCGGAAATATCAATGTTAGCGCTATAATGTGCTCACGGGTTGATGTGACCGCGATTGATATCAGGTCGGGATTTGACATAATAGTGCCTGTTATCATCAACTCGGGATTCTCAAGAATTCCTGTTTATTCAGGTTCGTTTGATACGGTTAAGGGAATTCTTTATGCCAAGGATGTTCTTCCTTTTACAAATAATCCCTCCAGCTTCAAATGGCAGGCCCTTCTGAGACCACCATACTTCGTACCTGAAACAAAAAAGATTAATGATCTTCTAAAGGAATTTCAAACAAAGAAGATGCATATGGCAGTTGTTATTGATGAATACGGAGGCACTTCGGGCATAGTTACACTTGAAGATATTCTGGAGGAAATTGTCGGAGAAATAACCGACGAAAGTGATGATGAGCAGTTATTGTATCGCAAACTNNCAGGGCTAATCCTTGAACTTACAGGAGAAATTCCCCAGAAGGATCAGATAATTAGATACAGCAACTTTATTTTCAAAATAGAATCAGCAGACAGAAGACGGATTAAGGAAATCCGGGTCGAAATTAATACAAATCAAAGTGATAATAAGGAGGACTAGAATCTTGGTAATTTTGGTTTTAGCTGGTGCTTTCTACGGCTGCAGGCAAATGGCCGTGCCAAAGCCCAGAGGCCATTTCAGAATAGATCTGCCTGCACGTCAATATGTCTTGTTTAATGGCCAGGCAGATAAACAAATGAATTTCCCCGTCTCATTTGAGTATCCTGCATACGGACACCTTTCATCTCAAGGCGAACATGGTTCTGCCAACGGATGGTTTAATATTGAATTCCCATCTTATAAAGCCAAAATTTATCTAACATATAAAACTGTTCATAATGATCTGGACAGTCTTCTCGATCAGAGCTATGATATTAATGTAAAATACCATGTTTCAAAAGCCGATGCAATTAATGAACAGGTCTATAGTAACCACGATAATAAAGTCTATGGCATTCTTTATGATTTAAAAGGGAATACCGCATCAGCAGTTGAGTTCTATGTTACTGACAGCATCAGTCACTACCTCAGAGGATCACTCTATTTTTCTTCTGAACCAAATGCAGATTCACTGGAACCTGTTATTAATTTTTTCCGGAGCGATATTGTGCATCTGATCGAAACACTTAAGTGGAAATAAAAATACCTGAAAGCTACCAATGGGCTGTATAACAAAACATTATCTGAATGAGTTCTCCATCCTGGGGGTCTGGAAAATTGAAGAAGATCAGAATACTCTTTTGGATCTTGTTTTACTGGATAGCGACGAAAAAAAGAAATATAAAGGATTTAGCAGTAATTCCAGGAAACTTGAATTTTTAAGTGTCAGGGCATTACTTTGTGAATTAATAGGAAGTGAGGCTAAAATCGTTTATAATAAAAATAACAAGCCATTTCTAAAAGATGGATCAAGGTTTATCAGCATTTCACATTCGCATAAACTTACCGCAATTCTTCTTAGCACAAATGAGAAAGTTGGATTAGACCTGGAATTTATGAGCACGAACATTGCCGCATTTGCTTTCAAGTTTATTAACAGGAAGGAAAAAGTCACGAAAGAGATTGATGAACGAAGATATCATCTTTACATTCACTGGTGCGCCAAGGAAGCGCTTTACAAAATATGCGATAAAGAAGGAATAAGCATCAGGAACAATATTACAATTGATCCATTTGAAGTTGGTGAATCAGGAGAGATTAAAGGCCATGTTCGCACGAATAAAATTAATGAGTCATTTGATCTCTACTATTCAAAATACGATAATTATGCCATCGTATGGACAAAGAAGAATTGGGAGCTATATCAAAAGGAACCAGTTCAGACTGAAGAGAAAAAATAAGTCAACTAATAAATATATTTTCCCAAAGTGAATTCGATATTAATTAATTTAGGTAACTATCTTTCCTGTTGTTAATTTAAACCCCCTTTCATTTTCCCCCAAGGGGGAAAGGCTGGGAAGGGGGTAATAGACAGAATAAATGAAATAATGAAAACATCTAATTTCCCACGCAAAAAGAGCATTGCTTTGCTTCTGGACCCTGATAAAGCAAAAGGGGAATCGCTGCAAAATATCGTAAGAACAGCAAATGAAAACAAGACTGATTACTTATTTGCAGGCGGAAGTCTTACCTTCAACAGCATTGACATTCTGATAGATGATATCAGAAAGCTTTCTTCAATTCCAGTGGTTCTATTCCCGGGAAATCTTCTCCAGCTTACTCTTAATACAGACATAATACTGCTTCTTTCTCTTATTTCCGGACGCAATTCTGAACTTCTCATTGGCAACCATGTAGTTGCAGCTCCGTATCTTAAAAATGCAAGAGAAAAACTGGTATCAGTCGGATATATACTCATAAGCTGCGGCAATAAGACTTCGGTTGAATACATCAGTCAGACAGAAGCTATACCATCCGATAAGCCCGAAATTGCTGTAGCAACTGCAATAGCAGGTGAAATGCTTGGGATGAAAATGATATATCTTGAAGCAGGAAGCGGTGCATCAGATCCTGTTCCAATAAACCTGATTAAGGCTGTAAGTCAAAATATATCGATTCCATTAGCAGTGGGTGGCGGAATAAAGAAAAAACAGGAAATTGAAGAGATCTTCAATGCGGGTGCTGATCTTATTGTCCTGGGTAATGGATGTGAAAGGAATCCGGAATTATTATCTGAAGCTTGCAGGATTAGGGATCAGTTCAGAATCAACCCCCCTAACCTTACCTGAACAACTCAAACATAGGCTCCCCCGTACAGGCATTCGGATATGGAACTTTACACAGAATTGATAAGGTAGCAGCTATATCAGTCATATTCACCTTACGTGTTACTGTTGACCTGTTAACTGTCCAGCCATACCAGATCAATGGAACATGAGAATCATACTCATATGGAGAGTTATGGTTTGTAACATAATCACTTGATTGTTCGACCCAGCCCGGATTAAGTATAACAATTACGTCACCTGATCTCTGGGGACTGAAATTATTAATAATTCTTTTAAGATTCCCATTTCCGAAGTCATTTGCCTCAAAAGCAGAATAAGGATAAGCCGCTTCCACTCCTGTAAACTGAACCAGAAACCGGGCTACTTTCTTTTGCACGTCATCAAGCGATAACCTTGCATCCTCTATCAGAGTCCTGTTAAGAAAAATCTGTCGCTCGGAATATCCTTTTACCCAATTTCCTTCACCATACACTGCGTTCAGATAACTCCTGAGCAGCTGAAGAGCCTGATTCTGTTTAAAATAACCTGAAGGTATCTTGTTTTGTTCCAGAACAGCAGGAATCTCACACATTCCATGAGCTGCAGTAAAACATATCAGAACATTTTTCTTGCCTATGCTATCGTTCAGATATGTGATAAGATTTTTAATATCATCATCAAGCCTCAGAATAGCGTCACCCATTTCTACCGATGAAGGGCCAAACCTATGGCCGATATAGTCTGTTGCTGCAAAGCATATTGATAGATAATCTATACTCTCACCCTTGCCTAGTTTTTCATTTTGAATGAGTCTGATAGCAAAGTCAGCAGTAAGAGAATTGCCAAAAGGGGTCTCTCTTAACAACGAGTAATCGTTTTTTGATCTGATTTTTTTAAGATCGTAGGGGAAATAATTTCTATTGTTAAACCCTGATTCGAATTTGTTTGAATCAGGGAGGCAATCAGCATAATCTTTTGCGGATCTTAACAAATTCCATGTAGAATTAAGATAAGTATCTGAATATTTCATTGCATTAAAATCATTTACCCAGGGGGGAAGTGAATTTATATAATATGTACTCGACATCCAGGTTCCGGTCCTATTATCAAACCAGTAAGCTGCGTTTGCTGAATGACCCGCTGAGAATATTGCAGAACTTTCCCTCAAGCCAACTCCGAATACTTTTGAGCTCTTATTTGTAGACATTTTAAGCTCATCGGAAAAGGTTGAAACAAGTAAGTTAAGAGGAGAATGCAACCCTGATTCAAAACTTCCGCCAACTGAATTAACCGTAACATCTTTGGTACAATTTATCAATTCATTCTTAAGAGGAACATACCAGTCATCAGAAGTAATTCCATGAAATGAAGGCTCAGCACCTGTTGAGATTGTTGCATGACCGGGAGCAGATTGTGTGAGCATGTACTCATATGAGGCATTTTTAAAGTATGTCCCCTCGTTAATGAGTCTTTTTATTCCATTCTCACCTAACTTGTCTCGAAATTTCTCGAGCTGATCATACTTAAGCGACTCAATGACAATACTTACTACAAGCCGGGGTTTGTCGGGGGGAAGATAGGCTCCCTGCCCCGACAATTTAACAAAAATCAAAAACGATAAAATAAGCGTTGAATATCTTTTCATAATCTATTCCTTATTCTTAAAATAAACGTCGGTTTAAACAATTTTTACCTTATTCAAGGTTATTATTCCTTAAGCAAGGTGCAAAAATACTTGATTTAATCAGAGAAGCAAATGAAGATGTTTATTTAATCACCACAAACCTTCCAATTGAAATGTGACTCCTGTTATAATTCGAAATGACAACAGTGTAAATACCTGAAGATAAAGTTTTTATATCTATTATTATGGGAACACTCTTTATAGCTTGAGTACTGTAATCCGATATCAGAGTACCTGTTTGATTAATTATTCTCACATTTATATTTCCGGCAATCGTGTCGGGAAGTATTGCATTCAGATTATTCGTTGCAGGATTAGGGAATAGCAGCAATGAATTTGAAGAATTTGGATAGTCAACACTATCCGGAAAGGGCACCATATCAACAATCAGATCGGTTCGTTGCCCGGAAGTTACATTCACATTGCTGATCAGCACCGGCATATAACCTTTAGCAGTAAATGTAAGGTTCCACGATCCTGGTTCAAGAAATCGCACAAAACTCCCGGTAAGTGTATCGCAATAAACCTGTGAGCTGTCTTTATCGTAGCCATTAATAAAAACTTTTGCCGCCACCGGAATGAGGGAAGTCTTATTGCGGACTAATCCATGAATACCATATAAAGCATTTTCGAGGTAACCAATCAAAGAGTGCCAGTTATTCTGCCAGAGAGTTGCTAGTTGGGCGGCAGGAGTAATGTACTGATTATCAATCTCAATTGTGACCTCTCTCCCATGCAGCTCCCAGGTAATATAATCCTGTCTCCCGCCATAAACTAAATACCAGACAGCCCCCCGAGTAACGCCATCATCCAGAAAATTCATATACTGGGAACCGGCATAGACATGTGCTGTATCGGCATAAGATCTGCTTATGGCATGAAACCAGGAATCATCTGCATGTAATTTTGAGAGCCATCTGTCCCAGGGATAGTTGACAACTTCCTCACCTGAATGGAAATTTGCAGAAAGACAAAATTTATGTTTCCTCATAAATTTCATCATATCCAGTGTCTCTTTCTGTTTAACGGTATTGGGATCAAGAGGGTCGGGAAAATTTCTGTTGAGATCATAACCATTTGCGTTGAAACGTGTAGGAGTACTGACTATGTCTCCGCCCTGATAGGTGCCATCAGGGTTTGCAAGAGGATTTATCCAGATCTCAAGGTTATCAACCAGGTTTTTAACCCTGCTGTCAACCAGATAATTTTTCAAAAGATAATCGGCGAAATGAAGCATGAGTACAAAACCGCCTGTTTCATCACCATGCATTGTTGAAGAATAAAAAACTTTAGGCTCATCTTCATCAGTCCCNNAATACCTGCGGGGTTATTTTTTTCTAGAATCCGGTAATTATACTGTTGTCTGATAAACCATTCAACAGTCAGAGGTGAAAGACTTATTCTTACCTCATTGTCCTTCACAGATAATATTGAAACATTAATTGAAAGTATATCAATCGATTTTCTGTCAGCAGCCGGCAGTGTTACCTCTGCCTGTCTGTATTGACTGACAATCAGGCGCAGGGCATCATCCTGACCAGAGATCTGGGAAAAACATCTGAGCGAAAGAAGACCAGATAGCGACAATAATATCAGAAGCCGTCTTCCCATAAGGACCCTATACGTTGAATCTTATGTGCAGGATATCACCGTCTTCAACAATATAATTTTTGCCTTCAATATAGAATTTCCCTGCATTTTTACACGCATGTTCTGAACCAAGAGAAACAAAATCACTGTATTTCATTACTTCAGCTCTTATAAATCCTCTCTCAAGGTCGCTGTGAATAACTCCGGCAGCATTAGGTGCAGTCATTCCGGTTTTTATGGTCCATGCCCTGATTTCCATTTCACCTACTGTGAAGAATGTTTGAAGATTCAGCATCTTGTATGCGGCTCTAACCAGTTTATCGACCCCGGGCTCTGTCAGTCCGGCGTCCTTGAGAAATGCCATCCGGTCTTCAGTATTCTCGAGTTCTGCAATTTCAGCTTCAATGGCACCGGCTATTACCAGAATTTCAACATCTCTTCCCTTAAAGTATTCCTTTACTTTGTCTACATACCTATTTCCTGCTATAGCAGATTTTTCATCAACATTGCAGACATATATTACTGGTTTCATGGTAAGAAGAAAGAGATCATCAACATATTTTTTGTCTTCTTCCTTTACTTCAAGAGTTCTTGCATTTTTAAATTCTTCAAAATGCTGACGATAGAGATTCAAAATTTCAGCTCCATGTTTAGCATCTTTGTCACCAGCTTTGGCAGCCCGTCCCAGGCGTTCAATTTTTTTTTCAACTGACTCAAGATCCTTTACCTGTAATTCAAGATCGATTGTCTCAAGATCACGAACAGGATCAACTGAACCATCAATATGCGGAAGTGCCTCATTATCAAAGCATCGCAAAACATGAATAAGCGCATCGGTGTTTCTTATATCGCCAAGGAATTTATTTCCGACCCCTTCTCCTTTATTGGAACCTTTTGCCAAGCCGGGGATATCGACTATCTCTACCGTTGTATGAACAATTCTGTCGGTAACCTGGTGTTTTTCAAGCTCATAAAGTCTGGGGTCAGGAACCTGGACAACTCCCATATTTGACTTGGTTGCACTGAATGCAAAAGCATTGGTTTCCCCTTTGGTATTGGAGATACAGTTAAAAATTGTTGTTTTGCCAACATTGGTTATCCCAATTATTCCACAATGAAGAGCCATCAGTTATCCGGATTAAATTGTCAGGGAGCAAATTTATCATAATTTGGGGGATATATCAAGAGAGGAGTGCCTAGAGTGACTAGAGTGACTAAAGTGCCTAGAGTGCCTGGAGTGTTTAAAGTAGGTGGAGTGTCTAGATGGTTAGTAATTATTATTACTAGATTATCTTTCATATTCTTAAACTTTAGGCACTTCAAACGTTAGCTCACTCCAAACTTTTCTTGCTATCTTTAAACCTTTACTGGTTTTTTCTATCAAAGAAGAAAACGCAAATTGAAATTGAGTAATAATAACTCTGACGATAATATATCTGATTTAATAAAGACAGATCTGAATAAGGGTTTCCGGCTGCTTGTTGAAAAATACAGCCAGAAACTCTACTGGCATATCCGCAGGTTGGTGATCCTTCACGAGGATGCTGATGATGCACTTCAGAACACTTTTATTAATGTATGGAAGAGCATAGGGAATTTCAGAAGTGAAAGCTCGTTATATACCTGGCTTTATACAATTGCCACAAATGAAGCATTGACACTGATAAATAAAAGAAAAAGAAACGCATCAGTATCTATTGACGAATTAGAAAGTTATTTTGCGAGTTCACGGGAAGGAAGTACATGGTTTGATGGCGACGAAGCGCTCTTTAAGCTCCATAATGCTATCCTGACGCTTCCGGAAAAACAACGCATTGTTTTTAACCTGAAGTATTTTGATGAGATGACCTATGATGAGATGAGCAAAATATTAAAGACTTCTGAAGGTGCATTGAAAGCATCTTACCATCATGCAGTAAAAAAAATTGAAAGAATACTTACGGACGATTAAACCTTTGATGGCAATATATATCTAAGTTAAAGATGAATAAGTTAAGTGAAATACCTGAAAAGAATCCATTTAAAGTACCTGATAACTACTTTGAAGAGGTAAATAGAAAAATAATTTCTGCTACCTCTGGTTTTGATGAGCAAGTCAGAAAGGTAAGCTTCTATAACAAATTCAGGACCAGCCTGCTTATTGCAGCCTCAGTTGCCGGAATTATTCTTATAAGCTATACTGCGATTAAACTATTAATTCCAGATAATAAAAAATCCCAGGTATCTGAGGTTCTGAGTGAAATAAATCCCGATTCATTTATTAATGATATAGATATATCTTCACTTGAAGAAGAGTCGTCGGCATTTATTCCTGCGGAGGCAGGACCAGATGTAAGCAAGAAAGATATAATTGACTATCTTTTGTTTGAAAATATAGAATTAAACGATATATATGAACAACTTTAAGTTCAAGGCTATGAAAAAAGTAGTATTTATTTTGTTGATAATGTTGACAATGCCGGTAATCAAGACTGCGGCCCAGAATACAAATCTGGAAAAACTGAATAATTATAAAATCGGATTTTTTACAAAAAAACTTAATCTGACCTCTCAGGAAGCAGAAAAATTCTGGCCTGTATATAATGATTATCAAACCCAGAGGAATCAGATACAAATAGAAAAACTGAAACTTAACAGGAACTTTAATCTGAATGAAAGCACTTTAAGCGATAAACAGCTTGAAGAAATGGGTGATAAATATGTTGATTGTCTGGTACAGGAATCAAACCTTGCAGTCGTGTTCCACAAAAAGCTCAAGGAAGTACTTCCTCCGGCAAAAGTTATCATGTATTATCAGGCTGAAAATCAATATAAGATACAACTTCTTAATGAGTTACAGACTGCGAAGCAACAGCAGAGGTTAAGACCGGGAAGAAATTTCTGAAATTACTCTATTATCCTTCGCCAGTTGTAGGTCTTCAGAAAGTCAACAGATTTTTCTATTTCAGAATACATAACTTTATCATTATTAATAAAGGGCACAGATTCCCTGAATGATTTTACCAGATCTTCAAGCAGTTCCGATGACCTTAGCGGTCTTCTGAATTCAAGGGCCTGAACTGCTGTAAAGAGTTCAATCGCCAATATTTTTTCAAGATTTTCAGCTACACGCAGTAATTTTGTTGCTCCGTTTGCACCCATACTCACATGATCTTCCTGTTCGTTCGAGGAAGGTATTGAATCTACTGAAGAGGGAGTACATAACTGCTTGTTCTGGCTGACAATTGATGCTGCAGTATATTGAGGAATCATAAAGCCACTGTTTAATCCCGGATTTGCAACCAAAAATTCAGGAAGTTCTCTCTGACCCGCTATCAATCTATAGACACGTCTTTCTGAAATGCTACCCAGCTCAGCAAGGGCAATGGCAAGGTAATCGAAAATAAGAGCAAGAGGCTGGCCATGAAAATTTCCTCCCGATACAATCAGGTCTTCATCAGGGAATATTGTTGGGTTGTCTGTCACTGAATTGATCTCAGTTAGAATTACCGATTTCGCATAGGATATCGCATCTTTGCTTGCCCCATGCACCTGCGGTATGCAACGGAAAGAATATGGATCCTGAACATGTGCCTTTTTATGTGAGATCAACTGGCTGCCATCCAGCATCTCACGGAATATCCTGGCAGTTTCCACCTGTCCTTTATGTGGTCTGATCTGATGGATGCACTCGAAAAATGGATCCAGGCGCCCATCATAAGCTTCCAGTGAGATCGCTGATGCTATATCTGCAAAGGCAGATAATCTTTCGGCCATTGTTATAATATATACTCCATAAGAGCTCATGAATTGTGTTCCATTGAGAAGTGCAAGGCCTTCCTTTGATTTCAATTCCACCGGAGACCAGTTAAATTTACTTAGAATAGCTTCTGAGTCAATTATCTTCCCTTTATAAGACACCTGACCCATTCCAAGTAGAGGCAGAACGAGATGAGCCAGGGGCGCAAGATCACCCGATGCTCCCAATGAACCCTGCTCATACACTACCGGATATATACCCTCATTATAAAAATCTATAAGCCTTTGAATTGTTTCAACCTGAACGCCTGATTTTCCAAGACTCAGAGCATGGATTTTTAAAAGTAGCATAAGTCTTACAATAGCCTCTCTTACTGCGGGACCTGTACCACAGGCATGAGACATAACAAGGTTTTCCTGAAGCTTATTGAGCTGATCTTTATTAATAGTCTTTTTATGAAGTGATCCGAATCCTGTTGTGATCCCATAGATCGGGGATGTAGTATTTTCAAGCTTACGATCGAGGTATTCTCTGCAAACCGTTATGAGTTTAACGGATTCCTCAGAAAGAGATAATTTGATATTCTTATCGAAAATATTCCAGATCGTTTCAAGTTTCAGCTCTTCGGGTGATATTTTAAAAATCATTGTTCGATATATTTTAAGATAAAAGACAAAAGTCACAAGATAAAAGTAATCCCACAGAGAAAATCCATTCTGTTTTATGGATAGACCATTTGTCTTTTTACTTTTGTCTTTTGTCTTGATTATGTTTTTACTTTTGTCTTTTTACTTTTGTCTTTTGTCTTGTATTCACTATTAATACTTAAGCTTTTCATTAACAAATGAACTGAGGTCAGCTAAAGGAATGGTTTTTTGTTCCCCTGAAGACATAAATTTTATGGTTATACTGTTCTCTTTAATTTCATCTTCTCCGGCCATAATTATATATGGTATTTTCTTTGAATCGGCGTATGAGAATTGCTTTTTAAGCTTTTGTGCATCGGGGTATAATTCACTCCGAATGTTAAGGCCGTGAAGTGAGTCAAGAATTTTACATGCATATACTGATTCTTTTTCTCCGAAGTTAACTATCAGTACTTCAGTTGAAGAACCTGTTATCTCATCAAAAAGATTCAGCTGATTCATAACATCGTATATCCTGTCGGCACCGAATGAAATACCAACACCTGATACTCCGGCCATCCCGAATACTCCGGTAAGATTATCATAACGCCCGCCACCACATATACTTCCTATTCCAACATCCTTTGATTTCACTTCGATAATGGCGCCTGTATAATAGTTCAGACCGCGGGCAAGCGTAAGATCAAGCTCAATATCGCATGTTACAGAAGCGTTGGCTATATATTCAAACAGAGTCTGTAATTCAGATATTCCCTTCATCCCTGTTTCGGAATGTATTAATAGGTTACCTAGGCTGGAAACTTTTTCAGAGTTAGCACCCTTAAGCTGTAAAAATGGCTGAAGTGTTGAAATAGCCTCCCCAGACAAACCTTTACTGACCAGTTCAGAATTAACATTCTCAATACCTATTTTATCGAGCTTATCTATTGCTACAGTGATATCAATTATCCTGTCCGATTCACCAATATAAGTTGCAATTCCTGCAAGAACTTTCCGGTTATTGATTTTAATGACTGTTGAGATTCTGAGTTTCTTAAAGATATCGTCAATAATTCTGATCAGTTCATATTCATTTAATAACGAGTCGCTGCCTATAACATCCACATCGCATTGGAAAAACTCACGGTACCTGCCTTTCTGAGGCCTGTCGGCTCTCCACACAGGCTGTATCTGATATCTCTTGAACGGAAAGACAATTTCATCACGATGTTGTACCACATAACGTGCGAATGGCACTGTAAGATCATACCTGAGACCCTTTTCGCTTATTTTGGAAGATATCCGGTGGACTTCTCTCTTTAGTAATTCTTCTTCACTGACCTCAGATAAAAAATCGCCGGAATTAAGGATCCTGAAGAGAAGTTTATCCCCCTCCTCTCCATACTTTCCAAGAAGAGTTGTGAGATTTTCCATGGCGGGTGTTTCTATGGGTTGATATCCATAAAGCCTGAAAACCTGCTTAATGGTCCCGAATATATATTCACGTTTCAGCATCTCTTCTGTTGAGAAATCCCTTGTTCCTTTTGGTATTGATGGTTTGGAAGACATAGTATCAAGATAAAAGACAAAAGTATAAAGACAAAAGTATAAAAGATACTGAGAATCTGAAATGATGAAATCCATAAACCTCAAAGGCTGCGAAGGAAGAAACGCAATCCGCGCCTTCATAACATCCTTGTGTGGTTATTTTTGTGTTTGCCACCCTATATAGTGGCCCTAGATTATCAATGTTGGAATATGTGAGGTTATGCCCTTACAAATCGTCTAACCTGTTGATCAATGGCACGGATAGCAAATCCGCGCCAGCTACTATCGGGTTAATATTTCTCAGGAACAAAAGTCTGTTCCGTAACCGGTGGTCTGACGTAAGCCACATCATGTTTCAAAGGAGGCAGCTTAAGTGGCTTTGGTGTAAGATCTTCATATGGTATCAGAGAAAGCAGATGACTTATACAATTGAGTCTTGCGCGTTTCTTATCATCAGCACGGACAACATACCAGGGAGATTGTTTTGTATCGGTATAAGAGAACATCTTATCTTTCGCCATCGAATATTCAACCCACTTATCTCGTGAATCTATATCCATGGGACTGATCTTCCATCGTTTTGTGGGGTCTTTAATTCTATCCTGAAATCTTTTCTCCTGCTCATGATCACTTACAGAGAACCAGTATTTTATAAGAAGGGTACCAGATCTGATCAACATCCTCTCAAATTCGGGACACGATCTGAGAAACTCTTCGTATTCATCACTTGAACAATAGCCCATAACCTGTTCCACTCCTGCCCTGTTATACCAGCTTCTGTCAAAAAGGACAATCTCTCCGCCTGCCGGCAACTCTGAAACATATCTTTGAAAATACCACTGGGATTTCTCTTTTTCAGTCGGTATGCCGAGTGCCACGATTCTGCAGATCCTGGGATTCAGACAGCCTGCAATGGTTTTAATAACCCCGCCTTTCCCTGCTGCATCACGGCCTTCAAATACAACAACCACTTTCAGCTTTCTGGCTTTTACCCATTCCTGAAGCTTTACCAGTTCAATTTCAAGATTCATGAGCAGCTTTTCATATTCCCCATCTTCAAGCTTCTTCTTTTTTTCCTGTGTTACATCATGATATAGATCGTCTTTGTGGTTAAGCTTTGCTTTCCCTGATTTATCTTCATTATTACCCGCCATGGTATTACGTTATTGATGAAACTGAAATTTATCAAAATTTAATTGAAAAGAGAAATTTTATTTCAGCGAGATCTTTGCCACCTTTGCAGCTCTCTACTTCGAACTGGAACGATATTACCAGCATAGCTTCAACCCCATAAATCCTCCAAATGGGGGCCTTACCGAAATCAGAACATTGAACATTCGAAGTTAGAATTCAGAAATAGAATTCACTTCTTAATTCACTGTTCGTCTGTTCGTTATTCTTAATTCTTGGATTTCAAAGCCCCCAATTGGGGGGTTGGGGGGTCTATTGTATAAACGGTATTACCAGAGGATATCTGAAGAGTTCTCCTTTTGGTGCTTTAACACTTGCTATAATTATACAGATGACTTTAAGAACTCCGAGGAAAATTATTAAAGGAATACCAATCAGAATAAAGCACAAAGGAATAACAAGAATCATGTAAAGCAGCATAGATAACTGGAAATTAAGAGAGGCCTTACCGTTTTCGTTTATCCACGAGGATTCATCTCTTTTAGTTAACCAGCAAATAAGTGGGCCAATAACTCCGCCAAACGGGAAAAAGAAACCTGCGAAAGCTGAAAGGTGGCACAGCATCGACCAATTTCTTTCTGTTTCTGATAATACTCTGTTCTCTTCCATGATAATATTCTATTTATTTAAAGACGGCTCTGGTTTACTAATGCTGCATACTATTTATCAAGACGTTTGAGGTCCTCAGGCAGTAAACCATTCGGATTTGCCCTGTCAACCATATGCAGATTATAGTAGTACATTTCTGAGTCATCAATACCTAAAAGCATTACAAAGCAATAACCTGACCATCTGTCTCCTTTTGGCCCAACTTTATGAACGATAACAGCATTGGGAGTTTTATCTGCTATTGCTTTTATAATATCTTCATTCTTAACTATCTCAATTTTACCTTTGTATATCTTTCTGATTCTGTCAATTGTGGATATTTCAGGAGAGAGATCTTCCTGTTCTACAAGGATTGTCTTATCCTTAATGGCAGGTATATTTTTATTATAATATTTAAGGAATTTTCTCAAAGTAAGAGAAGGATCAGCGGAAATCATTTGCGCATGTTTCTGCATAAACAAGAGAATCGGACTCAGCTTGTAACTGTATTCAAAATCATCCACTCCTGCAAAGGAAAGCGGAATTGCACAAATTTCCGGCATTTCCGCAAGCTTATTGACATCCTTACCCTGAAGGAGATTTATGAAATTATAAAGCCCGTGTGATTTATCCTTATCAAAGTTAGTCTGGGTTAGCACAATGAATGAGTAAGCCGGATTTAATCTCCTCACATTAAATTCTTTTACTGTAATAAATTCATATGGGGTTATTTTCCAGTATGCTTCAACTGCCTCCTTAATAAAATCATTATATGCCGAAAATGGAATATCTTCGAATACAACACATGTCTTGGATGCATTAAATTGCTTTATTTCTTCATTGCTGGGGAATGGTGCCTGTCCTGTAAGCAAAAGAGAGAAAAACATTAAAGAAATGGAAAGGAGTAATGTCTTCATGTTATTCCTTTTGTTCTACTGGTATGTATAAAGGATTCTTTTCATTGAATTTCCTTACATACAGAAACATAAGATCCTTCTTCTTTTTTCTTGAAAGTTTAACGTACTCCTCGTATAATTGATTATCCTTCATGATCAGAAGTTCAGTATTGTCAATGTCAAATTCAAGTACTTTTCCACTCTCAAAATCAATAAGATATTGTTTTAATTCACTTCGGGACATGTTAGGTTGCCTGTAGGGTGAATAGTAAGATCCATATGGATTATAATAATTACTGTACCCATATGGAGAATAATATGGATCATAATAACCGTATGGATTATATGACCTTGAATCATAGGTGGTTATATCAGCAACAAAATGACATATATTTCCGACGAAAGTAATCCTGTTAAAGTTATCCTGAATCTGAATATACAACACTCCATTTCGGGAGTATCCCCAAATAGTGTTTTTGGCAACCTCCTGCCTTATGCCCATATTGTCGTAGAAATAAATTTTTTCGCCTTCAAATACCTTCTTAAAAAATTCTCTGTCGTTATAATCAATGGAAGTCAGAAGCTTGGCTTTGGGTATCGGACTATTTGCCTTAACCTCATCAAAGTTTAGATAAATACCATCCTTAAACTTGAAATCGGGAGTGTATTTAACCATTCCCTCCTTCTCTTGTCCATATAACCCGGGATGGTTTATCCCCCCGGTAATTAACCCAAACAAAAAAAATAACCTTAATATTTTTAACATAGTATTTGAAGTTATTTCTTTCCGGTTCAAATATCATACCGGAATCACAAATTTAACCTTTTCCTTCAAAGGTTGTTAATTTCAGTTAATGTATATTTATTACTTATTTTGTGTAAATTTACATAACCTCAAAAATCCGTTTTATGGTCAGTGAAACTGAAAACAATGTCAGGAATAATGGTTTTAGTAAGTCCAGTGAGGAGATCTTTGAAAAAAAGAAGAAGACCATCGAAACCTATTCAATTGTAATTCTTTTCATTCTTATTGCGGCTGTACTTTTAATTTCTTTTAATCTTAAACTTCCTGCAGGATGCCTTATTATCGCCGGGGCTGCTATGGGCGAAATTATTATCAGAAAGTCTTCTGAACTCAATAGAAATTTTAAAGAATCTATAAAAGAGTTTTCTTCTTTGAATGAAAGAAAAGATGATGTAATTATTGATTTCTCGCATAGAATCAGGGAACCATTGAATAACCTGGTTATTATTTCTGATATGTTGATGGAATCGGGCCTTCAGAAAAAACAAAAGGAATTGCTCGAGACTTTCATCGCTTCAACGAATAACATGGTTACTACTGTAAATGAGCTGACTATGCAGTCGGCAGGCAACCTGAGTTACGAACATAGAAAAGCTATCAGATTTAACCTGCTGTCCACAATTCAGAATACAATAGAGCTTTATAGTCTTAAAGATAGGGCCAACATCGATTTTATTCTGAACAAAAAGGAATTTAACGATTTTGAATGCTTCGGAGACCCTATAGTGCTTAAACAGATATTCCTTGACCTTTTCAATACTATCGAAATTCAATCACTGGAAAGAGTCACAAAGGTTACAATAACTCTTAAAAAAACGAGGGAAACAGGAACCGAAAGTATTATCGCACTCAGAATACAAACTGATAATCCAATAGTTCTGATCAATGATATAGGAGTTGAGAAAAGTCTTACCGCCAGATTCATCTCGTCCGGAAATGGCACTTTCAGTCAGGAAATAGGTACAAATTCGACTGTGTTGAACATGTTTCTCCCGTATACCAATCCAGTTACTGATGTAAAGCCAAGCATTGCTTCTCAAAAAATTGAAGAGTTAATTCAGAAAGACAAGATTCATAAAGAGCTCAAAGACCTTAAAATACTGCTGGTTGAGGATAATCTGATTAATCAGAAAATCACATTACTGACACTTAAACCTCTTGTCCATAGCATTGATACCGCATCCAACGGGAAAGAGGCCCTCGACAGGTTCGGAACCACTAACTTTGATCTGATTCTTATGGATATCCAAATGCCTGTAATGAGCGGATTAGTCGCAGCGGAAAAGATAAGAGGGCTAGAAGCAACAACTAACTCCCATGTTCCTATTATTGCAATTACTGCTAACGCCATGATTGGTGACAAAGAGAAATGTCTTTCTGCAGGTATTGATGATTATATAAGTAAGCCTTTCCAGCCAGCTGCACTTATTGAGAAAATAAAAAAAATCATATAGTTTTTCCTATAAAGGGTCTGAATCCTATTACCATCATATCATCTACCTGTTCGTTTGTTCCCATCCACGTTTTGATATTCTCCTCGAGAATAGCTTTCTGGTCACTGATAGGGAAATTATGTATAGTTAATAACAGGTATCTGAAACGCCTGTACATGAATTTTTTGTTCTCCGATCCTCCAAACTGATCTACATAGCCATCAGAAAAAATATAGAAAATATCATTGTCTAAGAGGTCTATTTCATGATCGATATAAGGCTGACTGTCATGGTTCATACCAATAATAATCTTATCAGACATTATCTCAGTCAGGCTTCCGTCACGAATCAGGTAAAGCGGCATAAAAGCTCCTGCATATACAAGATTTTTTCTCTGTCTGTCAATGACACACAATCCGATATCCATACCATCTCTGATGATAGTTCCAATGTTCTTTTCACGGCTGAAAGTCTTCTCCAATTCTTTATTCAGAACAGCCAGAATCTGGGATGGAACCTCTATATTATCTTCATTTATAGTCTTTTCGATAAGTTTCAGCCCTATCATCGACATAAGGGCTCCGGGTACACCATGACCGGTACAATCGGCTGCAACGACAAAAAGCTTTTCCCCTTTTTCACCTATCCAGTAAAAATCCCCGCTGACAATATTTTTTGGTTTGAATAGAATAAAAGAGTCAGTAAAGTGTTTTCTGAAATAGATCTCAGAAGGAAGTAGTGCTTCCTGGATTCGCTGAGCGTAGATGAGACTATCAGTTATGTTTTTATCTCTTAATTCTAATTCGCCCTTCTGCATTTCTATGAACTCCAAAGCATGTTCCTTATCTTTTAACAGTCTCCTGGTTCTTAACAGAGTCCNNATGAGTCCCATCAGATAATACAAAAATAGGTTAATTATCCGAATGTTACCGTTTGCAATTCAAAATTCATTCCGAACCAGCCATCAGGATTTCATCTGTCCCAGGCCGGCATAGTCTAAAGTATTTTGCTGAAGGAGAGCTGATAGCCTCGCCTATTCCAAGAGAATTCCACTTTTGATCTACTGATTCAATGGTTTTGAGATCTGAACATACTACGTTTGGCCATTTTCTTGGAAATCCTTCCTTTCTGTAGGCTTTTATGGTTCCATCAAGTAATAATGACCGGGAGGAAATATATTCATGATCTCGTTGAGGATCTGAATTTCCAAGGAGTTGCCAAACCACCATATATAAATTATTTACATCCACTGTATGATCAACAACTACAATCAATCTGAAGAAACTTTCTTTATCATTGGTTCTGAACATACTGCTTACCTTATCAATGACTCCTTCATCATCTGACCGGTTCACGGATAAAATGATTAAAGGAGCACCTTCATTGAAAAGGCTGAGGTTAAAATTCTTAACAATTTTCCGGTCAATAAACCCGATGCTATTACTACTGTTGTCAAATTTATCTGATATTGCTATTTTATCCTTTACAGGTATTTCTTCAATTAGTTTTATTGTTGCATCGATACCAAGCTTTCCGCCGAATGAAAAACTATCAGAGGAGTGATCCAGAACGTCAAGCGGTCCATGGCTGAATATCAGATCACGACTAAGATCAGTATTAGAGAAGATATGTGTCAGCAACTTATTATAATTTCTTATATTGACATCTCCGCTTACGACAACCATGTACTTTGTAAACATCATCTGGCCTGCTCCGGACAATGAACTTAATACTTTCATACCCTGACCAGGATAGCTCTTCTTAATTTTCACAATCACAAGGTTATGAGCAATGCCTGCATCAGGCATATGGAAATCTTCAATTTCAGGCTGCAGGGTCATTCTTACCGGCAAGAGGAATAATCTTTCAGTAGCTTTAGCTATCCAGGCATCTTCCTGTGGTGGTACTCCAACTATTGTAGCAGGATAAATGGCATTATTTGCATGTGTTATACAGGTGACATGAAATTTCGGGTACCAGTCAGCCAGTGAATAGAATCCGGTATGGTCTCCAAACGGGCCTTCCCAAACAAGATCTTCAGCCGGATCGACATAACCTTCGAGCACTATATCGGCATCTTCCGGCACAAAAAGATCATTGGTGATACACTTTACCATATTAACCTTTTTTTTCCTGAGGAATCCTGCCAGGATATATTCATTTATATTTTCGGGAAGAGGAGCGGTTGCTGCGTAGGTGTATACAGGATCACCACCAAGAGCAACAGAAACAGGCATTCTTTCCCCTGCCGTTTTCCATGCTTCAAAATGGCTTGCACCGGTTTTATGTCTTTGCCAGTGCATGGCAGTAGTGTTTTTATCTAGGACTTGCATCCTGTACATTCCGACATTGGTATTGCCGGTGCCAGGATGCCTGGTATGTACTAAAGGAAGGGTAAAAAACCGGCCTCCATCGTGAGGCCAGCATTTCAGTACAGGAAGCATACCCAGGTCAGGATTCCTGTGAATTTGCTCCTGACATCTGCCCTTTCTTCTGGTCCTTGCTGGAAGAAGGCCTGCCAGTCTTAAAAGAGCAGGCATTGCAGAAATCTTCTGAAAAAATGTCTCCTTATTGTATGAAAGGTTTTCAAATAAACTCTGAATTTCTGTTCCGGCTTCATCAAGGCTATTTCTTCCTATTGCCATTGACATCCTCAGATCAGATCCGAAGGCATTAATAAGTACCGGGAAGCGTGTTCCTGTATTTTCAAACAAGAGAGCTTTTCCTCCTGATTTTGTTACTCTGTCAGTTATCTCAGTGATTTCCAGAACCGGATCAACGAACTGTTTGATACGGATCAGTTCATTTCTCTTCTCCAGTTCGTTTACAAATTCAGTTAATCCTGAATAGCTCATTGGCGGATTGATTTGAAATTCAAAGATATTCAATAACCTCCGTAATACCATGAAGGAAATCCATTAACCACAAAGGAACACAAAGGAAATATCCGAATCTATCTTAGTGATCTATATAACCAACCCCCTTCCCAACCTTCCCCCAGGGGG
>PMIL01000345.1 GCA_003157075.1 Bacteroidales bacterium
AGCTTCTGTCCGACAATATTTGAAAATTTTGATGGAACTGAAATTGAAAACACACCTTCCTCAAATTCACTTAGTACAATCGGGTATAGTGGAAACTTTACAATATTCTGGTCAAAAACCGGAAAGAACGAAGTGTGTCCATCCTTTGCAAGTGATACAAGCCGGTCAACTTCTAAAATGATTTGGTAATCCTCGAGTGAATCAATTTTTGAACTAACATGTTGAAAAGCATAGTCAAAAGTACTGGCAGGCGTTTCATGATAAAGATTAACATGCTTGCTTTTTAAAAGCTGCTGCAATGTAACAATGTCTTCTTTCCATTCATTTTTAGTAAGACTCTGTGAAGTCGAATGTGTTGATACGACAACAAAAATGAAGAATGTTAAGCTGTTTTTTAGTTTCATATTTACCAAATAAATGATGATAACGTAAAGCTAGCAAATAAACAAACCCGTTACCCGTCGTTAATAACTCACCTATTGATTTATTTTAATGTAAAATTTAACAAGAATCTGCTAAGGATGATGATATTTTATACTGACATCAAACAGCCAAAGATTATATAACTAAATCACAAAACCAGCCTTTAAGCAACTTATCATTAAAGAAGGAAAAACTGTTTATCAAGATATGAATAACAACCGTTCAGAAATGCCAAAGCCCAATCAGTCACATTTTCGCAAGTGCTAACAGAAATGAGGCGCAGGCTAAACACGTGATCGCTTAGTAATCTATCCGGTTTAAGATATTGATTACCAAATTTACAAATCCNNGATATGAGAGGTGAGAGGTGAGATGTGAGATGTGAGATATGAGCGTAGAGCGTAGAGCAGCGAGTAATGAGAAACTCCACTGCTCACTGCTCAATGCTCACTTCTCACTACTTAACTCGATTGTAAGCAGATGTATTTACTATTTTGTTATTTACAATCATCTTTTGTACGAACATATCAGGTGATTTGAATTCAGTTTCTATTTTAAAAGATCCTTTATCCGGATTAGAAATATCACTAAGTGAGGTAATGAGACATTTATCTTTTGAGGTAAACCAGAGAGAGGAAGACCCGGCATCCATACTATTAGTTGCAGAAGATAGAATGAATTTATCAACTTTCGGGTCATAGCTCCAGATTTGATTCCCTTCCATAATCATCTTATCTTTCGTGACATACTTAAAATGACACTCAAGTCCCGTACCATTGGATTTTATTTCCCAGAATGCAGTAGTATCCTTACAAACTTCTCCACTCCAATTGCTTATAAACAGTTTGATCAACTCAACCTGATTGAGTTTTGTACCGGCCTGAGCCTCCATTCTGTCTGACAAAATTAACAGTGAGACAGAAATCATTGCTGTTATATAAATTTTTTTCATACGATTGGGGATTGTTTTATAGAATAACGATTTTATGACTTCAATCTAAATATCGGTTTAATAATATTTGCTGACAACTGGATTCAATTTCAAGAAAATTAGTTCAATACAATGCCCTGAGATATTATAACTCAGGACATTATTCTTCACAAGTCAGAACCAACTATTTTACTTTATTAAATTTGTATTCTCTTGTTTTTACCCCGGTTGTATTATACATAGTAAAAGTCATTTTAGCAGGAGTTTCATAAACAAGTTCAAATTTACCCCAAAGTGTTTCAGGTTTAAAAGTCTGATACAAATCACCACTCAACTTTTTTTCAGTAGCCCATGCGCCTGTCCATGTGGAATAACCTCCATTGTTCCAAAGTACAAAACCTTGTACCTTGCCTTCCGGATCAAGACTAATATTATTTATATATGAAGGAGATTTAGTACCCTTAACAATGAGAGATTCATTTGTTATAAATGATTTTCCATATTGCCGGGTCTCCCAAACTACAGCAGTATCCTTATCAATAGTGGCTTGCCATGTACCCAGATCCTGTTGCATTAATTTCATCTGGTCTGAATTAGATTTTGTGGTTTGTGCGTGCATTGCAGTGGAACCTGTAAGAAGGGTTACAAGTATCCCTGTTGCTAAAAAGAATTTTTTTGTTTTCATACGATTGTTTTTTGATAAATGAATAATAGAAATATCTGAAATCATAAACATTGTATAAATTATTATGTTCATTGTCAATAAATTATCCTTGATTCAAAACCTGAGAACGGAAAGGCCTGATACGTACGACTCACGACTCACGACTCACGACTCACGACTTTACGCTCGTGACTCTACGCTCGCGACTCTACGCTCAATTCTCATATCTCATATCTCGTTGTACCCTGCGCCCTGCGCCCTGTGCTCTGTGCAATAAAAATGCCCTGAAAAACCAGATATCAGGACAACTCTTGTTAATTTTTTAATACATTTACATAAACAGAGGGCGAAATGTCTCTGGCAGACGAGAAAACATTCAAGAGAAAACAGCTTATGGAACCGGAAAAATTCGATAAACGCAAAATGCTTAAGTATGTTGGCGATCTTAGTCAGCTTTTTGGCATTAAAGAATATACACTTTCAGCTGGAAAAGCCAAAGGGGTAAAAGCTTTTGATGTAAATAATGGCTCAGGACTTGAATTTACAATTCTGTCGGATAGATGCCTCGATATTGCAGGTCTATCATTTAACGCGACAAATTGCAGCTATCTGAGTAAAACCGGAATTGTGGGACCGGAATACTATAACGAAAGCGGCACGGGTTTTCTGCGAAGCTTTTATGGAGGATTCCTGACTACATGCGGGCTGCGTAATGTCGGAAATTCCTGTGAAGACAATAGTGAATCATTTGGACTCCATGGCAGGATCTCGAACACTCCGGCTGAAGAGGTATGT
>PMIL01000286.1:0-4477 GCA_003157075.1 Bacteroidales bacterium
TGTCCTACGGGTACCATCGCAATGGCAAAAGAAGTTAATGGGAAAGGATACAATTATGCATTCCCGGCGAATCCGGAATTGTGCATTGGATGTGCCAATTGTGCTATGGTGTGCCCTGACGGCGTAATAACTGTTTATAAAACGAAAATATAAGCATGTAATGGAAAAGGAACTAAGATTAATGAAAGGAAATGAGGCAGTTGCAGAAGCTGCAATCCGCGCCGGAGTAGACGGCTACTTTGGATATCCCATTACACCCCAGACTGAAATCATTGAATATCTTATGGAAGCTAATCCTGCTGAGACAACAGGGATGATCGTGCTTCAGGCTGAAAGTGAAGTTGCTGCAATCAATATGGTTTATGGCGGAGCAGCTTGCGGTAAAAAAGTAATGACGACTTCTTCTTCCCCCGGTATAAGTCTAAAGCAGGAAGGAATCTCTTATATAGCGGGGGCGGAACTTCCATGCCTGATAGTCAATGTTGTCAGGGGAGGCCCTGGTCTTGGAACCATCCAACCTGCTCAGTCTGATTATTTCCAGTCGACTAAAGGCGGAGGACATGGTGATTATCACTTGATAGTTCTGGCGCCCGCATCGGTTCAGGAGATGGCAGATTTTGTAGGACTGAGCTTTGAACTCGCTTTCAAATACAGGAATCCGGTATTGATGTTGTCCGACGGCGCTATAGGGCAAATGATGGAAAAGGTTTATCTTAGTCCGTTTGTTGAACGATCGAAAACTGTTCCGGATTGGGCAACCACAGGCAAACCCGCAACAAGACAGAGGAATATAATTACCTCTCTCGATCTCGATCCTAACCGTCAGGAGTTATTCAATATCAAACTACTGGCTAAATATGATGAGATCCGGGAGAAGGAGGTACGCTACGAGGAGTTTCAGTGTGAGGATGCTGAATTTCTGCTTGTTGCATATGGTACAAGCGCCCGGGTATGCCAGAAATCTGTTCAGATTGCCAGAGAACGAGGTATAAAAGCCGGATTATTAAGACCTATAACACTCTTTCCATTTCCTTCAAAAAGATTAAACGAACTTGCTGATAAAGTTAAGGGGATGCTTTCCGTAGAGATGAGTGCAGGTCAGATGGTAGAGGATGTTCTTCTGTCAGTTAATGGAAAAGTACCGGTATATCATTTTGGCAGAATGGGTGGTATTGTCACAACTCCTGAAGAGGTGGTTGAAAATCTGAAATCAAAATTTTTAAAAGATTAAAATATGACTCAAGTAACTGGGATCAAAGAGATAATAAAACCGGAAAATCTGGTCTATAAGAAAACCAGTGTAATGACAAGAAACATTTTGTCATATTGTCCGGGGTGCGGACATGGTACGGCTCACAGAATTCTTGCAGAAATAATAGATGAAGAAGGTATTCAGTCGGAAACAATCGGAGTATCACCTGTTGGTTGTTCTGTCTTCTTATATTACTATATTGATATAGACTGGCAGGAAGCTGCTCATGGTCGCGCTCCTGCAGTAGCAACTGCCATAAAAAGGCTTATGCCTGATAAATTTGTATTTACCTACCAGGGTGATGGGGACCTGGCTGCAATCGGTACTGCTGAAACTATACATGCATGCAACAGGGGTGAAAATATTCTTATAATTTTTATTAATAATGGTATTTATGGAATGACCGGCGGACAGATGGCCCCAACTACTCTTCCCGGTATGAAATCATCCACTTCACCCTANNTTCAGTACCAGAAACTTAATAAAGGTACCTGTCTGGTTGAAATCGTTTCTAATTGTCCGTCAGGCTGGAAGATGACACCTGTACAATCGAACAAATGGATGGAGGAAAATATGTTCCCCTATTATCCGCTGGGTGACCTGAAAACTCCTGAAGAAGAGTCTGTTCCCAAAAAATAAATCTTAAGAAAATGACCGAGGAAATAATTATAGCCGGATTTGGCGGACAAGGTGTACTTTCAATGGGAAAAATAATGGCATATTCCGGTGTGATGCAGGATATGGAAGTAAGCTGGATGCCTTCCTACGGACCGGAAATGCGTGGCGGAACTGCCAATGTTATTGTGATAATCAGCAGCGAAAGGATAAGTTCTCCGATAATCAAGCGTTTTGATACTGCCATAATCCTTAATCAGCAATCTCTCGATAAATTTGAGGAATCAGTAAAACCGGGAGGGGTGCTTATTTATGATGGGAATGGAATTACCCGGCATCCTGAACGAAAAGATATAGATATCTACCGGGTTGATGCTGCTGAAGAAGCTTCCAGAATGAATAGCCCCAAAACATTCAATACAATTGTTCTCGGCGGATTTCTAAAAGTAAAACCGATAATCAGGATGGAAAATGTTATCAAAGGATTAAAGAAATCTCTTCCTGAAAGATATCATAATCTTATTCCGATGAATGAGAAAGCTTTGATAAGAGGTGAGGAGATCATTAGGGAGGTGCAGAAGGCCGTTTAGAATACCAAATGTTCCCCGTTTTTGCCCCCCAACCCCCTAAAGGGGGGCTTATTCTCTGAATATATATACAATTTCCCTGAAATCCACCGAATTATTCGCCCTTTTGGGGGATCCCGCGGAGCGGGAGAGGGCATTACTTTTCATAAAAATGCATTTCCACGATATACTTCCACACGGCAGGTGGAAGGAAATAAGACATGTCCTTTCCGGCTTTTATACCGTTACGGATGAATGTACCTGAGATATCCATCAGCGGCGCATTTACGTAATGAACATGAGCTTCTGAAAGTACCTGATCGAGTAGGAGTGATGCAGGTTTTTTTGAATCAGGGCGGGGATAAACATATACAGGATATTTGGCGGCGAGTTCTCCGGCATTTTTCCACTTATGAAGAGTATAAAGATTATCCTCTCCCATTACCAGGCAGAACTCATTTTTGTCGTACTTTTCCTTAAGATATGTCAGAGTATCGATAGTATATGAAGGAACAGGCAATTTGAATTCAATATCGGAAGCTTTAATCCTGTCGTTATCTCCGATTGCCAGCTGTGTCATATAAAGACGATGATGATCGGCCAGGAGAGTCTCTTTCTTTTTCAGTGGATTCTGAGGGCTGACGACAAACCAAACCTGGTCAAGTCCTGTAAATTCGGTCATATATCCGGCTATTGCCATATGCCCGATATGAACAGGGTTAAATGAACCGAAATACAAACCTATTTTTGCCATATATGACTCCAGTTATCTTCCCAGAAAAGATGAAACTATCTTGAAAGCTTCTTCTTTGGCTTTATCCAGCTGGTGATTTACTATTACCAAATCGAACTGATTTGCGAGTTCAAGTTCCTCTTTTGCTTTATCAACCCTGATTTTGATTTTTTCCGGAGTATCGGTACCTCTTCTGACAAGACGGTTCTCAAGTTCTTCCACCGATGGAGGCATTATGAAAATTGCAATTGCATCTGTGCCAAACTCTCTTTTAAGATTAATAGCTCCCTGAACATCAACATCAAACAATACATATTTATCATTTGCCCAGATTCGTTCCAGTTCACTCCTGAGTGTACCATAATACAGATCTTTATAGACTTGTTCCCATTCTACAAATTCATTCTTTTCAATTCTGTTCCTGAATTCGGGAACAGATAAAAAGAAATAATCAACTCCGTATATTTCATTTCCTCTGAGTGGTCTTGTGGTTGCCGAAACTGAAAATGAAAGATTCAATCCGCTATCGAGAAGATGTTTGACTATTGTCGTTTTTCCTGCACCGGATGGTGCTGATATAATTACTGATTTCCTTTCCATTTCTTTTTTATCAGAGGATTAACGGCTTAATGGCGCAACGGCTTAAAGGTAGGAATGTAAACTCATTACATTTCGTAGTATTTCTTTACCATGTGCCGTTATGCCGTTGCGCCATTGCGCCTTATAATACATTTAAAGTCTGCTCCTTAATCTTCTCAAGTTCATCCTTCATCATTACCACCTGCTTTTGAATCGAAGCATCATTGGCTTTTGAACCGATGGTATTGATTTCACGGCCTATTTCCTGAGCGATGAAGTTCAGAATTTTACCATTTGGTGCAGGAGTATTTATGGTTTCAACGAAATAATCACAATGAGTTTTCAACCTCACTTTTTCTTCATTTATATCATACTTTTCAAGATAAAAAATTATCTCCTGTTCAAATCTGTTCTTATCAATCTTTTCTGAGGCCAGATTCTCCTCAAGAAGTGACATAAGCTTATCCCGTATTTTTGAAATTCTGCCTGCTTCAAATGTTTGCACACTATCAAGCAATAAAAGTATCTTGCTTATACATTTTTTAAGATCTGTCATAATTGAGTTGCCTTCCTCAATCCTGTATAAGTCAAGCATTGTTATGGATTCGTTTATCTGATTCTTTACAATTTCCCATTCTGACTCAGGCATCTCAGGCTTTTCGGTTTTCAGTGTATCAGGAAGTTTCATTATGGCAGTGAAAATCTGATCATCAAGGTTTATTTTAAGTTCCG
>PMIL01000286.1:4542-13280 GCA_003157075.1 Bacteroidales bacterium
AGTGTTTCTGCAATGGCTTTTCCATAGCCTGTCATGGATTTGATCATTTCCTGTCTGTTATAAATGAAAAGTGAAGAGAGTGTAAGTTAAATATTTCTCTGCAAAATTACTAATATCGACATGCAAACCAAGATAGGAGAAAGATTAAAACCTGTTTAGCTTAACTGTAAAATGTCTCATTATTGGCGCTTCCCATTCAATTTGGACACCTCTTTTAACCATGTTCCGTCTGTCGAAAACATTTCTGACCACCGCGGCTACATAATCCATATGGTTATTGGAATAGACCCTCCTTGGCAGGGCAAGCCTTACCATTTCAAGATCAGGATACCTGTTCTGACGCGTGACAGGATCTCTGTCTGCCATAAGTGCGCCAATTTCGACTCCTCTTACACCACCTTCAAGATATAATTCGATTGCGAGTGTCTGTGCGGGGAATTCTTCTTTAGGAATATGGGGAAGGAACTTTTTAGCGTCGATAAAAATAGCATGTCCGCCATAAGGCTCAAGCAGAGGAATACCATACTCTTTCATTTTTGAGCCAAGATAAGCTACCTGATTTATTCGTGATTCAAGATAAGGAAGCTCAGTGCCTTCATAAAGCCCCTGTGCTAGGGCATTCATATCTCTGCCAGACATACCACCATAGGTTAAGAAACCTTCATAAATAATATTAAATGTTGAAGCCAGCTGATAGAGTCCTTCCTCTCTGAAGGCGGTAAAACCACCCATATTAACAATTGCATCTTTTTTTGAACTCATTGTCATTCCATCAGCATAGGAGAACATTTCCCGTGCTATATCCCTGATTTCTTTCTCTGCATAACCATCCTCCCTCATTCTGATAAAGTATGCATTCTCGGCAAATCTTGCAGCGTCAATTATAAATTTTACACCATATTTATGCGACAGCTTTCCCGCTTCCCTGATATTGGACATGCTTACGGGTTGTCCGCCGGCTGTATTATTGGTGACTGTTACAATTACGCAAGAGATCTTTTCTGCAGGATTGGCCTTAAGTACCTGTTCAAGTTTTTCAAGATCGACATTGCCTTTGAAAAGATGACCGGAAGTTGTGTCACCGGCTTCATCGATTGTGCAATCAACTGCCTGAGCCTTTCTGAATTCGATATGTCCTTTTGTAGTATCAAAATGTGAGTTTCCCGGAACAATATCTCCCTCTTTAACCAGAACAGAAAATAGTACATTCTCAGCAGCTCTTCCCTGATGTGCCGGAAGGAAATAATTGAATCCGGTCAGATCTTTAATGGCATCTTTAAGTTTATAAAAAGAGGATGCTCCTGCATAGCTCTCATCTCCCAGCATCATAGCAGACCATTGTTTATCGCTCATAGCTCCTGTTCCGGAATCAGTAAGCAAGTCAATAATGACCTGTTCTGATCTCAGATTGAAAAGATTTAACGACGCCTCTTTGATCCACATTTCCCTTTCGCTTCCGGTACTTCTGTATATATTTTCGACCATTTTGGTTTTAAATGGTTCTGTTAATGGTAATTCCATGTGTAAAATTTATTATGTATTAGAATATTCTGACTATCATCCATTAGTAATTCCGGGCTAAAGCCTTTCCGGATGGTGAAATTTAAAAAAAGGGAGAAATATCCCGGTGAATGTGAGATATTCTAGGCGCAGACAGAAAAGAAATCTCTGTTTTTAATGTTCTTATATATATTAATCGGGCAATTTCCCGTTATCGTATAACAAAACATCATGCTTAAAAATTATTTCTGTAAAATTAATGGTTATTTTTGATATATTCAACCATGAAATCTGACTTGAAAAAATTGTAAATGAGAGTTCAAATTTTTAAATTAATCCTGGCATTTTTATATTTAGGCATCAATATATCAGTATTCTCCCAGGAGCACCTGCCAGGAGATCATTCTAAGGATCGTGTAATTGATTCTTTAAAAAAGAGTGGATTTGTCCTTAACGAAATTAAAAAGAAACCGGAAATTACTTTATCAAGAAATGAGGCACTTGTATTTCTGCAGAAAAAAATTCATCCTCAGTATTGGAATAATGCAGCAGATCCTCTTAGACAGGCATTTGGTCAATTGGTCTTTGAGGCAGCACATGAAAAACAGGACTCATTGAGGAATATGCTTATAAAATACCCGTATGATTCTTTAAACATTCCATGGGACAAATTCTATATATGGGAGCCTCTGAAACTCAGGATCCCGACAATATCCAAATCTGAGTCTATTTCCGGCAATGCAGCTATAAAGACAGACTCAACTCTGATTAAAGCTGATTCGCTAAATCTAATACGTACAGAGGCAAGGAAGGAAGCCGGAATATTAAATCCTGTTGCAGAGTTAAAGGATACAACCATAATGGTAGTGGTCGATACGTTGAATGAGGTTACATCATCAAATACACTTTTTCCCTTCAAATATTATAACTATCCCTATCAGAGTGATTCTATAAAAGCTGCCGTCAAATCACTTCTGGGCTATCTTGAGGATCGTGATTCAACTGTGATCAATTTTACAGGTTTAGGAAATTCAGTTACCCCTATGATGATGAATTCCAAATCGGAAAGAGTGATAAGATACTGGCTGAAAAACGAAGTTTCAGATTCTGTAACTGTTTGGATAGGAAATCCTTCAAGAAATACAATAGGGCTTTATCTGGAGCAGGGCGTTAATTTCAGGCGACCGGCTAAGCAGGGTAAATTTGCGAACGCTAAAATCAATACCAAACCTCTCGACAATTCAACTTTGCTCGGGATACAGCATATTAAACTGAAAGCCCAGTTCTGGAAGTACCATACCGATGCCTCATTTATGCTTAATCAAACAGCCCTGAGTAACTGGGTAAAGGGAGGGGAGAGAAGTATTGCAACAGCTCTGGATGTTACAGGTTATGCAGATTATAATAATAAACAGTTAAAAATTTCATCAAGTAATTTTGCGCGGTTAAAATTCGGATACCTTGCGACAGGAAAGGACATCCGAAAAAATCTTGATCTTCTCGAGACAAACTCAAAATTTAACCATAAAGCATTCGGCAAGTTTGATTTCAGTGCCATATTGCTGTTTAAAACTCAGATTGCCATAGGGAAGAATTATTTTACGACTGCTGCCGGACATGACACTTCAAATATGGTATCCAAGTTCATGAATCCTGCCATATTAACTATTGGTCTTGGTTTGGATTATCAACCAAATAAGACAACCTCACTTAACTTTTCACCACTCACATACAGGGGAACTTTTGTTACTGATCCTGCTTATATTAATAATACTTATTACCCGAATCGTATTGATCAGACTCTTTATGGAGTTCCAAAAAACAAGTACTCATTAAATGAACCAGGAGTAAGTTTTATGATTACCAATGAAATTAGACCTATTCCAACAGTCTCCATTGTAAACCGGTTACAATTATTTACAAATTATATACATAATCCGCAAAACGTGGATGTAGACTGGGAAATGATAACTACAGCACACCTAAACTGGTTTACTGATGTAAGGTTCAACACCCACCTGATTTTTGATGATGATACCAAAACGGAAGAACTTAAGGGTGGACAACCAATTTTAAGACCTGACGGAACAATAAAGAAAACAGCCAGAATTCAATTCAAAGAGATGCTGGGATTATCTCTTTATTTCAGGTTTTAGGAACTGCGAAACGGCACAAAGGCTGAACGGTAAAACGGTAAAACAATATTCTATCTCAACTAAACCATAACATCTATCTCAACCTCAACCTTAAAGCTATTGCGCCGTTATGCCTTTGCGCCTTTGCGCCACTTTACAGTTCTTTCTGATATATTCTGAATCTCTTAACTACCTTACATCCGACTCTTTCATATTCACCCCTCATCTTTGTATTGTTTTCAAGAACCAGATGACTGTCCAGTGTGTCCATTTTATGTTTAATACCTGATTGCAGTATTTTGACACCCATAAGAACTTCAAGACCTTTTCCCCTGTATTCTTTCTTAACACCTCCGAGCATCATAAGAAGTTTCTTTGATCTTTTTGATTCTTTGAGGATTTTAAAAATACCAAACGGAAGTAATTTCCCATTGGCATCTTTTATACCTTTACTGATATCAGGCATCCCGACAGCAAATCCTACAAGCTTTCCGTTGGCTTCTATAACTTTTATAAATTTTGGATCGAGAATAGGAAGATAGCGCGCAGCGAAATCGGTCTTCTCTTTATCATTAAGAGGAACAAAACCGTAAATTTCGGCAAAGGTATCATTCATAAGTTCCAATACATCAATGATATATGGTTTAAGTTCTTTTTTCGAGGCGAATTCAATGATTTTATACTCTTTATTGCATTCTAAACGGGCAAGGACCTTTTCATAAATCAGAGGAAATTCATCGGGTATCTTTCCAAGATAGTTTACCAGGTCAACTTTCTTTTCATAACCTTCCTGCTCAATAAGTTCAGGCATATATTTTGAATTGTTCGGGGCTGTCATAAAAAGGGGATATTCAAATCCTTCAATCTGGAATCCCTGTGGATCTTTATCCGAAAATCCCAATGGTCCTATTATCCTGATCATACCCTTTTCTCTTGCCCAATCTTCTACTCTGGTAATGAGTGTATGGAATACTTCCTTGTCATTATAGCATTCCATGAAACAAAAGCGTCCGTGCTGTTCATTATTAATTTCATTATATCTGTTATTCACGATCCCCATAATTCTGCCAACAGGTTTATTATCCCTGTAAGCCAGAAGAAGGATGGCATCAGCGTACTGGTACGATTTATTTTTCTTTTTATTGTATAATTCCCACTCGTCCAAATAAATTGGAGGAAGCCAGTCTGGTTCATTCTTATGAACTTTTTCAGGCAGATAAATGAAGTCACGCCTGTCTTTTCTTGTAAGTACCTCTTTAATAACTAATTCCCCCATAAAATCATATTTTTAATGTACCAAGAAACAAAAAAACTTTAATAAGAACAATTCCTTTTTAAATAAAATTTATTTTAATGATATCTCAGGATCAGGTCGAGTATTACAAATACTGCAAAAAGCATGCTGGCAACGCCATTAGTCGTGCCAAATGCAAGCGTCACTCTACTAAGATCATCATGTCTCACGATACTGTGCTGGTAGGCTAATAAAATTGTAAAAATCGTTGCCCCTGTCCAGAACAGCAATCCGCCCTCTTCATATAACCCAGCTGTGAGTACCAGAATAAAGGTAATAATATGAATAATTATTGAAATGAAAATGGCCCTTTTCCTTCCTGCAGCCGATGGTATGGAATGAAGCATGTTTGTCTTGTCAAACTCATCATCCTGAAGAGCGTATATAATGTCAAATCCGCTTACCCAGGTCAGTACAATAAAGGAGTAGATAACCGGAAGAAGACTGAATTTACCGGTCACCGATATATAAGCACCAATTGGAGCAAGACTTAAACCTAATCCTAATACGAAATGACAAAGTGAGGTAAATCGTTTTGTAAGGCTGTATCCTATGATAACCAGAAGAGCGACAGGTGAGAGAATTAAAGTCAACCTGTTAATAAACCCCGTTGTGACAACAAACAAACCGGCGTTAATGATAACAAATATTACTGCTGCTCTGGCACTTATGGTGCCTGAAGGTATTTCCCTTTTATTTGTTCTTGGATTAAGTGCATCGAATTTTTTATCAGCCACTCTGTTGAATCCCATCGCTGTATTTCTGGCGAAGATCATGCACAATATTACAAGTATCAGCAATCTTATACTTAAGTCAAATTCTGGCTTTGAGACAGCCAGTGAAAAACCAATAAGGGCAAATGGCATTGCAAAGACAGTATGGCTGAACTTAACCAGAGAGAAATAATCCTTAACTGATCTAATAACTGTTATCATGTAGCAAGAATCTTCCTGTAAGTTTCATAATTATCATCACTATAGGTGACAAAGATTACTTTCTCTGGATAGCGGTTCTTATTCAGGAATTTATTGGTTTCATTGACAGCTATTATGGCAGCCAGATCTTTAGGAAATCTATAAATGCCCGTAGAAATTCCCGGAAATGCCAGGGTCTTGATTTTCATTTCTTTAGCTAGTGCCAGGCTTTTCTGATAGCATGATGCCAGCAGTGCTGGTTCGTCGCTGAAGCCGCCTTTCCATACGGGACCAACGGTATGAATAATATGTTTTACTTTAAGACTGTAACCTCCGGTAATTTTTGCCTGCCCGGTTTCGCATCCGTTTAGTTTTGCACATTCGGCAAGAAGGCCTGGGCCCGCTGCTTTATGAATTGCACCATCCACTCCGCCGCCGCCAAGAAGCGAGTTATTGGCTGCATTAACAATAGCATCAACTTCGAGCAAGGTTATATCGCCTTTGATAAGTTCGAGCCTTGACTTTTCCATTATTTATCTGATCTGCGCATTTACTTCATTCTCAAATGCCCTGATGAGATTGTTCATTATTTTATCTATATTCTTATCGGTCATTGTTTTAAGGTCATCTCTGAGGATAAAGCTGACTGCATAAGACTTTTTGTTTTTTCCAAGACTGTCATTCTCATAAACGTCGAAAAGATTAATGTCATAGAGTATATTCTTTTCTGTCCTGAAAGCTATATCTCTGATTTGAGAAAACTTAATACTCCTGTCCAGCAGCAATGCAAGATCACGTTTCACTGAAGGATATTTTGGAAGTTCATGGAACGATATTGAATGAGTCTTGATCATTTTCAGAATATAATCCCATTCCAGATGAGCCCAATAAACATCCTGAGGGATATCAAATTTTGAAAGATAGCTTTTTGAGACACGTCCGGCTTCGGCAACCAGCTTATTATTAAAGAAATAAGTAAAAGACTCCGCAAAATATTTTTTGTCTGATTCCCCGGTAGCAAGGTTATCCATTTTGATCCCTAACCGCGAAAGGATCATCTCTACCGACGATTTAATGTTGAAGAAATCAGAAGGGTTGGTTTTGCAGTTCCAGCTCTGACGTCCGGTATTTCCCGAAATAAAAAGATCCAGCGAGCTCTTCTCTGTATAGTTGTCTGCTGTTGGATGCGGCTGATCTTTCTTGTTGTAAAAATAACAGTTACCGAATTCGTAGAGTTTAAGATCAAGAGTCTGCCTGTTTATATTCCAGATTATGGAGTTGAGGCCTCCGAACANNGGACATAGTGAGTTACACATTATTTCAGCGAAGCCACTGGCAGAAAGAAGATCCGATATAATGTTTTTAACTTTTTCTTTATCAGGCTTTTCAGGATAGGAAAGAGTGGAATTGACATGCATGTTAACCTCGACATTGTTGTATCCATAAATCCGGAGTATTTCCTCAATAACATCGGCTTCCTGTTTTACATCAACACGGTATGTTGGTATAGCAAGAGTCAGGTCGGATCCATTCTCAAAGACTATTTCAATATCGAGAAGAGAAACAATTTTCTTTACAATATCCGGGTCAATTTTTTTGCCTATAAGCCTGTTAATATTGTTATAATTAACAGCGACCTGTACATTTTCGATTGCCTTAGGATAAACATCAATCACATTTGAAGAAATTTTACCGCCAGCTATTTCTTTTATCAGCATAATAGCCCTCTTGAGAGCCCAGATTGTAATATCAGGATCTGCACCTCTTTCAAACCTGAACGAGGCATCTGTCTTCAATCCATGTCTTTTAGAAGTCTTTCGGATTGCAACAGGATTAAAATATGCGCTTTCCAGGAAGATGTTTTTAGTCGAGGAAGATACCCCCGACTTAATTCCTCCGAATACACCTGCAATACACATCCCTTCAATGGTATTACAGATCATAAGATCGCGTGATGAAAGACTTCTTTCAACATTATCGAGAGTGATGAATTTACTTTTGTCTGGAAGATTTCTGATTATAACTTTCTTACCTTCAATTTTATCCGCATCAAATGCATGCAACGGCTGACCCACTTCATGCTGAACGAAATTGGTTATATCAACCACATTGTTAATGGGATTAAGACCAACAGCCCTGAGCTTATTCTTTAGCCAATCGGGTGATTCGCCTATAGTTACGCCACTGATAGTTATGCCAGTGTATCGCGGACAGTCAGAGGTGTTTTCAATAATAACTTCATAGGGGTTACTGTTATTATCGGATTTAAACTCTTCAACTGACGGAAGATGTGCTTTTCTGTCCAAACCCTCGTTAAGATTCATATAAGCTGCGAGATCCCTTGCTACTCCAAAATGTGATCCGCTGTCGATCCTGTTAGGAGTAAGACCGATCTCAAAAACTGTGTCTTTAACAATTTTAAAGTAATCCGAGGCTGGGGTTCCGGGTTTTACATCTCTATCCAGGACCATTATTCCATCGTGAGAATTTCCCAGACCAAGCTCATCTTCAGCGCAAATCATGCCTTCCGATAGCTCACCCCTGATCTTTGATTTCTTAATTTCCAGACTCTCGTCTCCTTTGAAAACCATTGTTCCTATTGTTGCTACCGGAACTTTCTGTCCTGCTTCCACATTCGGAGCTCCGCAAACAATCTGTAAAGTCTGGGAACCACCGACATCTACGGTAGTCACAGAAAGTTTATCAGCATCCGGATGTTTTTTACAGGTAAGTACTTCTCCGATAACGACTCCATTGAGTCCTCCCTTTACAGACACCCATTCTTCCATACCTTCTATTTCAAGGCCTATTGCTGTTAATATTTCCGAAACCCTGGAAGGTTCAAGGCCAATTTTTAAGTAGTCTTTAATCCAGTTATATGAAATCTTCATCTCT
>PMIL01000286.1:13285-13421 GCA_003157075.1 Bacteroidales bacterium
CTATATTTGTACCTCAAACACACAATTTATGGTTATTGAAAAAGACGATAAGCTGATCCTGCTAACTAATGATGATGGATTATATGCCGGGGGATTACGAACGCTCCTGGAAGTGATGGAGGAGTTTGGAAAAGTT
>PMIL01000309.1 GCA_003157075.1 Bacteroidales bacterium
TTCAAGAGGTGAATATTTTTTCCCTATAGTCCAGGGTGATCTGAACAATAATCTACCCGGAAAAGGGATTTTCCAGGTGACATCCTATGACTTAGCTTATCCTGCGTGGGCATCAACTCCTGATCAGCAATGGACTATTCTCGACAAATTCCCGGGTGCAATGGGAGAATTTGTCTGGACAGGTTTTGATTATATCGGAGAACCGACTCCCTATTCAGGTGACATGACAGGTTTAAATCCTGGTTCCGATGGTTATCAGGAGACAATTAAAATGCTTGAAAAACAAGGTGTTAAAGAGGTTCCTTCCCGCAGCAGCTATTTTGGAATAATGGATCTTGCAGGTTTTAAGAAGGACCGGTTTTATCTTTACCAGTCAAGATGGAAATCCGAAGTTCCGATGGCCCATATTCTTCCTCACTGGAACTGGCCTGAAAGAAAAGGTCTGGTCACTCCTGTTCATGTTTATACATCGGGTGATGAGGCTGAGTTGTTCCTGAATGGCAAATCGCTTGGGAAGAAGAAAAAAGGAGAATTTGAATACCGGATCAGATGGGATAATGTTATATATCAACCAGGTGAACTTAAGGTAATTGCATATAAGAATGGGATTAAATGGGCGGAGGATGCAGTAAAGACAACAGAAAAAGCATTCCGGCTGGATCTTGAAGCTGACAGGCATGTTGTTCATGCTGACGGCGCAGATCTGGTCTTTATAACGTTGAGAATTGAAGATAAGAATAATCTTCTTGTTCCGGGAAGTAGTAACCAGCTCAATTTCAGTATTGACGGACCAGGAAGGATAGTTGCTACAGACAATGGTGACGCTACCAGTCATGAGTCATTTCAGGCTAAATCAAAGAAAGCTTATAACGGAATGTGTCTTGTAATTGTCGCTGCTGATAAAGGAGCAACAGGATCATTAACTGTTAATGCTGAATCAAAAGGTCTGAAAGCCGGTTCTGTTAAAGTTGATATCGCCCAATAAGGCAACTTTACCCCCCACCCCCCCTAAAGGGGGTCTGTTCGGTTGTTACCAATGTTTCATTCATGTTAGAGAACGAGCCCCCCTTTAGGGGGGATGGGGGGCGAACCAAAAGAGAAATCATATCAGCCCTCACCCAATCCTCTTAGTATAGAATAGCTTATCATCCCCTTCAGTGTAAAAATCCTTCAGTGTCGCCTCAAGGATAAAATCATTATTGATATAGAATGCCCTTGTAGGCGCATAATGCTCCAGACCTGATGTTTCAGCAATCAATATCTTACAGCCCATTTTTATTGCCTGGTTACATGTCTCCTGAAGCAGCTTTTTGCCAATTCCTTTACCGCGATAATCGTTATGAGTAGCTATCCAGTAGAGATCATAACAGGTTGCTGACATAGAAATCGGACCATAACAAGCGTAGGCTGCTGTAACACCATCTTCCTCTGCAAAAACGAAATAGTAGCCCGTCGATTCTCCATGACTTAATCTTTCTGCCACCAGTTCTGCGGCTATTTCAACTTCATGGTCATAGAAAAACTTTGTTGATTCAACAATTTCCATGACTCTTTTTATGTCGCTTTTGACAGGCATTGTTCTGAATGTAATGTTCATAATGTTGTATTTATATTGTAATAGTTGTAANNGTTGTACATGTTGTACATGTTGTAAAAATACAAAATGTAGCACATACAATTTTCAAAAAAAATTACAAATTAAGAACTTTTATAGTGGAGCACAGATGATCGGACAATTCACTGAATTTACCCCTCTATAGGGGGGTTGGGGGGTAAAGCCAGAGGGGCACACTATACTCAGAACCCGATTTCCTTCATTGTTGCGATCCGTGCAACTGTTTCAATTGCTATTGCAGCAAATGCCGCACCATAATCGAGATCAATATTCTCAAGTGTATCTTTTGTATCGTGATAACCCGTTCTGTTAATATCATAGTTTTCCATGAATAGTACCACCGGGACACCTGTATCAGAAAATATCTGGCCATCAGTATTAAAAATTGAACTGTGCGGATTATACTGAGTCCGGACCTCTCCCTTTAATGCAAGATGCCTGGCAATAGCCGGGATCTCCTGGGAATCTTTGATCCTTTCACCTCTGCTAAGATTCAATCTCTCGGGTTGCCTGTTCCATTTATGTGTACACTCATTCCAGATCATATTTGAAAGATGTGCCTGATAAGCAAGATACAGTGATTCAGGGCTTTTACCCGGAGATATCTGGAAAATATCCTGATCAGTATCGCGGTTATGCCCTATCATATCCATCACATAGACTCCAACAATCTCAGTCCCTGAAAGATCAATGATGTTTTTTTCATCTTTCAGGTTTACATTCCTCTCAATCAGCGACTGACAAAAGTTTCGCGCACCCATACAATCGGAAGGGAACTCTTCTCCAGTCAGATGAATAAGCCAGACATCCCTTTCAAGCCTGCCCTCTTTAGATAAGTTTAAGAATATAGATGCTGCCTGCAGAAGTGTTGAACTGGCAGAATAATTATCGTCTGCTCCACGTGCAGCCAGCCGGGCTCCGGATCCGCCACGTCCTTTTTCATAAATATCTTCCATGTAAGCCGTGTCGTAATGATCTCCAAGAACTACAGCTTGTTTTCGGTTTTTCCCGGGAATAACAACCAGTAAATTCCGTTCATGTGTTTTACCCTCATGATTGGCTAGCCAACCTCCATACAGCGTAAAATTGAAAAGAGTATTCCACTTAAAAGCCAGTTCTCCGACCATCGCCTGCCCTTCCATTCCGCTTTCAGCGATGGACTTTCGATATCTTCCAATTAAATAATCACCAAGGTATTCGAGGTCACGATGCTCTCTTTGTACAAGCGAAAGAGTGGTTTCATCATGCATTATATCTGCATTATCCTTATAAATGAATTCGCCCTCTGCCAGGAATTTAATATCATTCCACCAGCTCTCTTCAAAAGCTCTCTGTGAGGTCCTTCTGAACGTAAGAGGCTCAGGCAGAATTGAATCGTATTGCTTTTCAATGATTTTATCAAGGAATTCTCTTATCATTCCTGCTTTGTCACTGATTATAGTATGAAAATCAAGTTCCTCAAGCCAATGTTCAAACGTCTTATGTTTAGCCATGTTCAGCAGATTCTGTGCAAATGACCGTTTCAGTGATTTCATGTTGCACATCTCCCAGCTCTCCAGCAATGTTATAATGTTAAAAGCAGTCTGATGAGCATAATGATCATTTATAGTATTGAAATCCTGAATGGATGAAAGATACTGATCACGTCTCAGCATTCTTGGCCAAAGCTCCACCGGATCTGACATTTTCTTGTCATCATCGTGATAAGCAGTGATATAGCCGTAAGCAGATTCAGGTTTTATAATTATATTATCGGATCCTTTTGGGACATAAGCTACAAGGGGTCTGTTCAGATATAATTCATATTCCCCAAAACGCATAGGAGGATAGAAAAACCTGTAGCCAAAAAGTCCTCCATTCAAAAGAGTTTTTTCAGCTTCTGTTATTCTTCTCTTACCTGCTTTGGGCCCATCTAAAACAAGTTCAAATTTGTCATTCCAGATCTGACAATTAGAGGCTAATGGCTTATCATATAAGCCCATTGCGTCAGGTTCTGTACTGAATAATGCTTTAATAAGTCCAACCCTATGTCCAACCTCGTTTAGCTCATCCTGGTATCTGTGGACACGTTGCCATCTATTTGTCCGGTGATAAGAATCAAGAATCAGATTTTCGTTTATTGTCAGGTTTTTATTGCCAGGATGTGGTTCATGCAACCAGCCTGATTGTGTTACCCGTAATCCTCCGATCCCCCGGTTTCGTGCGACCAGGTTCAGAAGGGGAATCTGAGCAGTTACCGGGTTTCCTTTTTTTAGACGCAAATAACCCGGCATTCCCCAGAATACCAG
>PMIL01000315.1 GCA_003157075.1 Bacteroidales bacterium
AGTGAAGCAGATTTAAATAATATAGGTACTTCAACAGATTATGTTGTTGGGGAAGGAGGGAAATACTTAGGAGAATCAGTCCCTAATTATGGAGGAATTAATGGATTAACAATTAATACCTTTTATGGCTATTCTGCAAGCGGAATTGGAGGTGTTGTAATTAGTTTAACTTATACCAGTACGACTGAAGCGCAAGGAGGAGATTGGGTTCAAGTGGTATCAACAGATTTTCCAGATTTCGGTAAGACATCTCCTTATTTCGACAGCAAAGATGGCTCTATTTACTATCCCTATAAGACTATCGAAGGTAATTCAATTTCATTTTACGATAATCCAAAGCGACCTCTTTATGACGCTTTTGGACGCTCAAAAAATGGAGATTGGATAGCTTTTCTGTCATTATATAAAGGGAGTAAACCTATATTTGGAATTACCTATGGGTATAATATGCATTTTGGTGTTATAATGCCTTATTATATTCAAGTTATTTACCCATAAATACATTTTTATATAAACATAATGAGAAATAGAAAATATGAATAAATTACTTATAACACTTGGTCTATTTGTATTGTTTTACCAGTGTACTTCACATAAACCAAAGGAAACAAATATGAAAGTTCAAGTAAAAATCAGTAATAAATTAGATGATGAATTTAGAAACAAAAAAACAACTTTCTATTCTGTTAATATAGATTTAATTAATGATACCGATTCTACTGTAAGTTTCTGGTTAATGTCATGTTCTTGGCAGGATAATTGGATTATTAATTCCGATTCGGTCCGTTTTTATTATCAGGGTTGTGACAGTAACTTTCCGGAACTTAAGCAAATATTGAGTGGGCAAAAACTAACATTTATTGGAATTCTCCAAGTTTTGTCACCATTAAAAACTGGAATAGAAAAAGACTTTAAGATAGGATTTGTTGAAATTAAGCAACACGAATATTTAGTTAATTCGGATTTTAGAAATGTATTGCTTGCTAAGATTAAAGACAAAAAGGATATTATCTGGAGTAAAGCATTCAAATTTAAAAATTAAAAAATTATCTGAAATATTAAGACAGAATCCTACTTGCCCAGGGCTTTTGTCTAAGAAGCAATTTGTTGTTAATATATTGAATGGAAAGCCTCGGTACTCCGGGGCTTTTTAGTTATAATGCTGCTACATTCTTAGCGAAGAAATCCTTAAACTTCTTGTTGGTGAGCATTTTTTCAATGAGCCGGAAAATCGTTTGTTTATCTTCCTCGTCAAGCTGTTGAATGAGCCTCATTTGCTCGGTAGCTGTTTTATCTTCGATTACCACTTCCTGAGGGATCTTACCATCGTAGTTTATAATCTGATCGGTTGTCATGTTAAAGAGTTGTGCCATTTTTTGCAGCTCTTCCACGGTTAATGCCCTGGAGCCTTTTTCAATCTTGCTGTAAGCCGACTTATCAACACCGATATGGGTAGCCACCTCGATCTGTTTGAGGTTCTTCTCTTCCCTGATTGCCTTTATGTTATCTGCTAAGATCATAGCACAAATGTAGCTAAAAAGAACACATTTACAAAAATGTTTATAAATTGAAAACTATTGAGTTTTTATATTAGAAACTTTATTCTATTTTTGTTGTGGTGAAATTAACCACAAAAAAATATAAGCATGGAAATCAAGGAAATAAAGAACCGGCTTTCAATCTTAACAGTTCTTGGTCATTACCATCTTAAACCCGATAAGAACCACCGCCTATGCTGCCCCTTCCACCCTGATAAAACGCCCAGTCTGCAGGTTTACCCGGAGACCGGCACCTGGACATGCTTTAGCAGCAACTGCAGCGCAGGAAGTGGCGACCAGGTAGATTTTATAATGAGAAAGGAAGGCATTACCAAACACCAGGCAATCCTGAAGGCAAAGGATCTGATAGGTCAGACAGGAGATCCCGAGCCACAGAAATCAAAACCGGGACCGAAGCCGGAACAAAGAACTGAACTCACCACTGATCAGCGAACAGAGATATTAACGGAAGCCTTTACGCACTTTGTCCGGAGTTTGAATGCAAAACCTGAGAAGGCAATCAGTTACCTCAGATCCCGCCAACTTGATTACAAGAGACTCTCTATCGGCTTCGATGCAGGAACACTTCATAAGATCAAAGAAATCACCCCTGATCAGAAGCAACTTTACCTGAAGGCCGGATTACTTAAGCCAGATAAGTTCGGAAGAGAAAACAGCTTTTACACAAGGTTCAACGGTTGCATAGTGTTCCCCCTGATAGATAAGGGAAAGAGTGTTGTAAGCTTATACGGCAGACACTCAGAGAAACCGGAGCATCACTATTTAGAGGGTGACCACAAAGGACTTTATCCTAATTACCCTGATCCGGAAACAACCAGGCTGATTTTAACCGAAGCCATCATTGATGCTGCCACACTACAGCAACTGCCGGAGATAACCAAAGACTATGCAATACTGGCACTATACGGGACCAACGGATTTACAGACGAGCATAGACAGGCTATTGCAGAACTGAAAGAACTTAGAGAGGTTATTTTATTCTTCGATGGCGATGAAGCCGGAGAGGAAGCTACAAAGCACATAGCAGGGGAGTTAAAGCAAATTAGTGAAAAGCTTATTATTACAGTAGTAGACACACCTGAAGGCGAAGACGTGAACAGTCTTTTGCAGGGTCATGAGAGTGAAATATTTACCCACCTTCTTGAGAACCGAAAGCCCTTTATTCTTTCAACTGAAAATCATTCAATTGAAAAAGAAAAAATGCAGGAACCCGGACTAACTATAAACCCGGCAATACAAAACCAGCTGAAAGTAAGACCTGACTGCCTGACTTACGAGAGTGGCCAGCTGCAGATAAC
>PMIL01000352.1 GCA_003157075.1 Bacteroidales bacterium
CTGATGAGTCCATTGTCCCAGGTTTTGCCATTGTCAAAAGACCTGATAATTGCAGTTCTGCAATTTAGGGCCGGATTATTCTTCTGATCAGCATTATCAACTCCAGGGTAGGTAAACACTGTACAAAGCAGAGTTCCATCTGGTAACTCAATAAATGACGGATGACGATCATCATCAGGCGTGTCGAGTATTGTTACAGGCTTGCTCCACGTCTTACCTTTGTCAGTAGAACGAATGATCATTGCACGACCTCCTGTGGGTGCAACAATATCAGCAGGCAACCCCAGTTTAAGATAAGTTACGAGGTTCTCGGATGAATAACGAAGTGGTGTTGGCGCAGAAGCATGCCAGTAACCGGCACTGAAGCCGACCAGCCAATCACCACTTCTGAGACGCATGGGTGAAACCCATCCCACAAAACCACCGTAACCTGGAAACGGATCGGGCTGGTTGATGTCCGGTCCGACAAGTGTCGCTATGCAATCCTCAGGTTTCAATCGTGATTCACCACCATTCACAATATTCACTTTCGGAGGTGATGGTTTATCCGGTTTTTGCAATAACACTTCATTATCGGCGCCATTATCTCTTGATAAAAGGATTGTACCTGTGATGGAAGCTCCATAAAACATAAGTATTGCGAAACTTATTCCGATGGATGAGGAGGAATGAGTCATAGTTTATTGGTTTAAAAAGACATATACTTTGAATAAAGCCAATCGACTGTGTTCTAAAGATACAGTTATAAAAATACAATTTTATAATATAAGAGTCGGGTCCCCCGAATAAAAAACCTATGGATTGGCGACTAACTCATGCACTTCAGGACTGTGGAAAGATGGACGGGAGAACTTTGACCCGATTAAGCTGTATTCGATTACGTTCCTTCAGATGACAAAACAAAAAGCTTTCAGGTGGAATGCGTTCGTAACCGAAAAGAAACGAATTGTGACTTATCATTCCTTTTGATTGTGTATTTTGCATTAAATAAATGAAAAAGGTTATTCTCTTATTAACACAACCAATTATCAAAAGAATCTAAATAATGAATAATAAAAAAATAATAATTTCAGGTGCCGGTTGTGCTCTTGCTGATTTTCTCTATACCGACATTTCATTTAACAGCCCTGGATTTAAAAAGTACTTATCAAAAAACCCTGGAGATGGGGGATTAAGTCCGGGGAAACTTGTTTTTACCGAGGAACTTGAAAAATTCTCAGATTGTTCTTACCCCGAAATTAAAAATGATCTTATAGGAAACATACGCTCCAGTTCATTTAATGTAGGAGGGCCTTCAATAGTTTCGCTTATACATGCTTCCCAACTGCTTAACAAAGATGAGTTCGAAGTACGATTCTATGGTATGGCAGGTAAAGATAAGACTTCGCAAAATATTTTTAAAATACTGAGAAACACGCCTCTAAATATTGATAATTATAAAGTTACAAAGAACAAATCCACGCCATTTACGGATGTTCTTTCAGATCCGGATTATGAAAACGGGCACGGTGAGAGGACTTTTATAAATAATATTGGTGCGGCATGGGAGTTTGATCCAGGCCATCTTGATACAGGTTTTTTTAATTCCGAGATAGTTTGTTTTGGAGGGACGGCTCTGGTTCCCAAGTTACATGATGATCTTACAAATGTCCTGAAAAGAGCCAGAAAAAGTAATTGTATTACGCTGGTAAACACGGTTTTTGACTTCAGGAATGAAAAAACTCACCCCGATAAAGCATGGCCCCTTGTAAAAGATGATATAAGCTACGGACTTATAGATATATTGATAATGGATAGGGATGAGGCTCTTAGGATCAGTGGCCAACTCACTTTGGATAACGCTGCTTTCTTTTTTTCAAAGACAGAGGTTTCTTCATTCATAATTACAAATGGTGCGAACAATATCTTTGTGTGGTCTGGAGGTGGCCTCTTTGCAAAACAGGTACTAATTCAATTGCCTGTCTCTAAGAAAGTAACAGATGAGTTAAAAACAAATTCCACACTAAAGGGTGATACAACAGGATGTGGTGATAATTTTGCCGGAGGAATAATTGCGTCACTGGCATGGCAGTTCAAAACCAAAAACAGGGGTCAATTCAATCTGATTGAAACGCTCTCATGGGGAGTTGCATCAGGGGGATTTTCCTGCTTCACAATTGGAGGAACATACCTGGAAAAATCGTCAGGAGAGAAATTTATAAAAGTTCAGGAACTTCAAAAAGCATATCTCAGGCAAATCAGGCCCGGCACTTACTCCGAAAAGCCAAAGAAACTTGTATTATTCGGGGCAGGAAAAATAGGAAGGTCTTTTATCGGACAGCTTTTCAGCAAAGGAGGTTATGAGGTTGTGTTTATTGATGTTGCCAAAAGAATAATTGACGAATTGAATTTACGCCGGAGCTATTCTGTAATTATCAAGTCAGATAAAGGTGAAGAAGTACTGAAAATTGAAAATGTCAGAGGAATACATATTTCTGATGAAAGTGAAGTTATAGAAGAGCTTGCAACAACTGAAATCGCAGCAGTGTCTGTTGGACTTAATGGCTTTGTGACCGTAATTCCCCTGCTGGCAAAAGGATTGCTGGCCCGACAGAAGACAGGCGACAAAAGCCCTCTTGATATTATCATTGCAGAAAATATGCGTAATGCTGAAGAATATTTTTCTGGTGAACTGAAGAAGCACCTGCCTGTAGACTATCGGTTTAATGAGCTGGTAGGCCTTATAGAAACCAGCATTGGTAAAATGGTCCCGATAATGCAACAGAAACATATTGAGGAGGATATCCTTCAGATTTTTGCCGAACCGTATAATACTCTGATCTTAAATAAAAAAGCATTCAGGAATCCTATCCCGGAGATACCTGGTCTGGAACCAAAGGAAAATATGAAAGCCTGGGTTGACCGGAAGCTTTTCATTCACAATCTTGGTCATTCGGCTGCAGCTTATATAGGTTATTTCTACAATCCGGGTTTTGTTTACATCCATGAAGTGCTCGATATTCCGGAGTTGCTTTGTCATGTGAGGATTGCCATGCAGCAGGGTGCTTATATACTATTAAAAAAATATCCGGGAGAATTTACTTTTAATGGTTTATGTGAACACATTGACGATTTGCTTCAGAGATTCCGGAATATATCACTTGGCGACACGATATTCAGAGTGGGCTGCGACCTTAAACGTAAGCTGGGTCCTGAGGACCGTCTTACAGGAGCAATAAAATCTGCTTCTGAATTAAAACTTCCATATGATAAAATTCTTTCGGCATTAATCTGTGGGTGTTATTTCAGGGCAACGGGTGAGGATGGGAAAATGTTACCGGAAGATCAGGAATTTGTAAATCATTATCAAAATGATATAAAGCTGATTTTAACTGATGTATGCGGATTTGATGAAAACCGGGACAGACAATTATTTCTGGAAGCAGTTATAATAAACAAACAGATAAATAAAGTTAAGTGAAAATACAGTAAATGGATTTGATTGGTCATCAGCGTATGCGAGTTGTTTTTTAGGTTTCAGGGTTTGTAAAGTTGATTAGGGTGGAAAGGACCTCTGAATTCTAGACAGAGGTCCTTTTATTTCAGAAATTTCAGTAATTTCAACGTGGAATTTGATACGGATGATACATTGTTAAATTCCGGAATAAATTAAATTTAAATAAAACCTTTGAATGAAAAGGAGTGAAATAAATTCTATCATCAGGAGCGCCAATGCATTTATGTCCGAAAAGCAATTTGTTTTGCCACCCTGGTCCAAATGGGATGTTAAAGACTGGATAAAAAATAAAATTGAATCAGAGGAAATTATCCGGAATATGCTTGGATGGGATATT
>PMIL01000280.1 GCA_003157075.1 Bacteroidales bacterium
TTGCCATTTTCCTCTCTCCTTTTTAGAACAGAAAATAGCATTGACGATCCCTCTGCGTTCAGTGTAAACTAATGTATTTCCGTCAAAACTTACAGCAGGATTATCATTTATTGAGCCCTGGCTGAAATCACTTCCCATGCTTTTTTTGCTGATTTTAACAGGGTTCGCTTTAAATTGAATCGCATTCTTGCAGTCTAAAATCTGCTGATTAATATAATCGAGGTTCTTCATGCCTCCTTTGGAAGAGGTCTCCCTGGCAAGTTTGTTGAATGTTTCAAGAGTACTGAGAGCTTTATCGAGCTGATCGTTGATGAGGTAGGCTTTCGCAAGTGAAAAATAAGCGTCAAGCGGTGCTCTTTTCTCATTAAAAGATGCTGTCTTTGAATCATAGCTGGCAGTTTTGACAGCATACTCGAGAAAAGGAATAGATTTTTCCTTTTCACCAGCAATATTCAAATAGCAATTCCCGATTTTATACTTGATATTATTATTGGCAGAAGTATCAAGCAGAAGATACAATTGATTTGCCAGCTCATAATCTTCATAGAGATAATATGATTCAGCTTTGGCAAATATTTTTTTCATCTCACTTGCAGATTGGGCACAAATAGAAGCCGGTAACACAGCCAGAATTATTAGCTGTAGAAGAAAATTTATAATCTTTACTCTGAAATTTGCCATCAAAACAAATATAGTAATTATTCTAAAAGAATAGGGTAATTAACAGTCAAATTTTATTTAAAGGTAATCTTGTATATATCTTGCTTCCCAAATCCACCTGATTCTCTAACTCTTGAGTAATAACCAGATTTGCCATCTCCGACCGGCATAAAGAAGATATCGTCATCGGGTGTATTTATAGGATAACCCAGGTTTTTTGGATTACTCCATAGCCCGTTTGTCTGAAGATCGGACCTGAAAATATCATAGCCGCCGATACTTTCATGACCCTGTGAACTGAAGAAAAGAGTTTTCCCGTTATTGATCAGAAAAGGCCTGTCCTCGTTGAATTCTGTATTTATTTCCGGACCAAGATTTACTTCAGGTCCCCAATCTCCGTTTATTTTACGGGACAGATACAGATCGAGGCCACCGAACCCGCCTGGTCTGTCAGATGCAAAAACGAGCTGATTGCCATCTTCAGAAATAAAAGCATGAGACTCCCAATATTTTGTATTGATATTCTTGTTTAGTTTGGTTGTCTTGGACCAGTGACTTCCATCGAATGAACTAACATAAATGTCACTGGTCTCATTATCATCTTTCGAAAGGAATAATAATTTACCATCGGCTGAGAGACAGGAAATATAAAAGTCTCCATCAGATTGGAGCTCCGGAGTAATATTCAGAGGCGGGGTCCATTTCCCGTTAACAAGCCTGGAAAACATTACAGCGTCATAGAATTTTAATGAAACCATATAAGCAAATGTCTTTCCATCGGCTGAAATAAGCGGATTAAAATTATCCTTTTCATCATTGAAGAGGCCACCAACGTTTTCTTCCGTAAATGCAACCGGTTTAGAAATAAGATCTTTAGCCATATCGCACACTTCAATCTGGTGTTTGATGAAATCGATATTCACATGATCGTCAGGAAGAAGTGTTTCGAGATATTTCGCAAAGGTTTCTTTTGCCATTTCGAACTTGAAATTAATGCGATAAGCGTTTCCCAGTTCAAAAAGTGCATCATATGGAGCGTCAGTCTCATTGATTGATCCTTCTTTATGTTTAGCCGACATATTTTTTGACGCGGTTTCGAGATATTCAACCGAAAGATTTTTTTTTGTTGGAATATTGAGGTAACAAACTCCGATACAATATGCCAGATTAGCATTATCCGGCAACTTTTCATAGAGCTGCAGATAGTAGGTAAGAGCATCGGAGTAATCTTCATTCATCAAAAAGTACTCCGCTTCAAGGAAAGATTCCTGAAGCTCTTTATTTTCCTGGGCGTATATTGGAAAAATGAAAACGAATGTAAAAAACAGACAAAGTACTCTTTTGCTCATAAGCAGAGATTTTGACAAACAAATTTATTAAAAAAATAGCAAAAGAATTGTTAATCATGCTTTATTTTATGAGAATGACCGGCAAAAACCGGTCATATCTCTGACTTTCTATTTATTACTATTCTTTTCATTTCTCCTCTTCCAAAATACCAGAAAGAGACTTAAAATGCCGGCCCCTATTAGAATCCACAGTATCCAGAGATTGTTTTTCCAGAAACCAGAATATTTTGTCTTTAATCCTTCTCCGGAAATATCTTTTGAAGAGATGAGATCTGCAATAGACCTGTTTACACTGGCCTCAGAATATTTTCCCTTATTATTGAAGAGATAGGAAAGCAACTCCTCAGGTGTATTAATTCCTTCTTTTTTCAGGTCAATAGATTTCAAAGCAGATGTCAGGGGTTCCTCGGAATGATCTATGAGGTCCTTGAGATACTGTTCAACTTTAGTACCGGGTGAAGCGCTGATCATCACCAATATTTCAGATATCTGACTCTGTGTAAGTCCATGCTTGAGAGCTTCCTCAATAAATGCCTGTAACCATTCCTCCCTGGTTTTAAAACTTCTCTGATCCAATGCTGCCAGTGTTTGACGGATAAGGTCTCCGTAAGCTGACTTTTCACTAAACGTCAGAATTTTCTTTTTCAAAACTGTAATGGAAGGATCAGTATCGGCTAAAACGGCTGCAGCAATATTATTCAGATCATCAGGACTAATTCTTCCTTCGCTCTTTGACGCAACATATTCCTGAAGTTTAGTCCAGTTCATGATATTCTCTTTATAAATATCGAGATCTGTCAGAATTTTGTTTATTTCGCCTGTTGTATGTTTCGCAAGGTAGTCTACAGCTGCCTGGGTAAGGACATTATCCATAACCGCGACCCGCAGAGCCAGTTTATCCACCTCGTCTGATTTTATGCCATGTTTGGCAGCATCCTCCCTGAGAAGAGATATATAATCATCTATTTTACCAAACTGCTTATTTTCAATATCAGTTTCAGCGATGACCTTTAGCAGATCATCCTTAGCCCTGTTTTTGAGCATTGTAGAAAATGATGCGATCTGTTTGCCTGAGATAATTCTGTCGTATTCAGGACGCTCTACCGGTTGTTCCGTCAGATTGTTCTGTCTTGTAACCAGCACTTCTGTCGTAGTTGTGTTATTAAACCTGTCGGTAAGTTTAAAAACCACACGGTTGTTTCCCTTGCCGGGAACCATCTTATAATTGAATGTTGAATCGAGGATCGTGAAGTGTTCAACAGATTTTAATGAGTCGCCGACCCAATGCTCTACAGTAAGATTAGATTTTGGTTCAACCTTCAGTGGAAACAGTATTGTATCTCCATTTGTAACAGAAATTGTTTTATTAGTCTCAACCTTCAGGTCAGCTATAAAATCGGTTTTCGGAAGTATTGTTCCTGGTACTGAAAAGCTATCGGAAGGGTGCAAAAGGGGCAAATCCAGATTCCTGACCACCTTTTCGCTTCCTTCTCCCTCATAGGTAACTTGATAATCTCCCTGTGGCAGCTGGAACTCATATTCTCCTGTTTTAGGATCTGAATAAACGATAACTATCTTATTCGGGTCATTAATATTCAAAGCACTTACCTTCACGCTGTCATTAGCGCTGTTTACCAGGTCAGCTACTTTTACCATTCCTTTTATAAAGAATTTTCTTGGATGTTTGTCAGAGAAGATCTCTACTTTGTATATATCCTGTTTCCCATATCCTCCGGCAATCTCTTTTGATATGTAGCCTTCATAACCCTGATTCATAGGCTTAAAGAAAATATCATCATCAGTTGTATTCAGCGGAAAGCCTATGTTAAGGGGTGCTGACCACTCTCCGTTAGGAAGCAGGTTTGAATAAAAAATATCATAGCCTCCCATATTAAAATGTCCTCTTGAGCTAAAGAAAAGCGTTTTATCATCGGTGCTCAGAAAAGGCGATTCTTCATTATAAGGAGTATTAATAAGCGGTCCCAGGTTTACAGCCGGACCCCAGTCTCCTGTGCTGTCACGGTTTGAAACATATATATCAAGCCCTCCGTATGATCCTTTTCTATTGCTTGTAAAATAGAGTTTTTTATTGTCGTGCGAAACTGCTGCATGCGATTCCCAATATTTTGTATTTATGTTTTCATTTAGCTTTACCATCGGAGACCATGTTCCGTTTTCAAATCTGGATGTGTAAATAATTCCATCATAGTCAGCAGAACTGTACAGGTAAAGATCCTTGCCGTCTTTTGAAAGGCAGGTAGGGAAAAGATCACGGTCGACTTTAAGCAGCTCATTCATATTTTGAGGACCAGACCATACTCCGTTGACTTTTGTGGAATATAGAAGAGCATCATAAAATGGCTCACTTCTGGAAAACACAATGAGGTCCTCTTTATCTGAAACAACAGGATTGAAGTCATTATTTGTGCCATTTATAACTCTCCCTAGGTTTTTAGCCTTTACATATAGGGGCATTTTCATAAGCTCCTTGGCATTCAGACATGATTGTATCTGCAAATTTACTATTGTAGTATCGTATACAGATGCATTCAGGTTCTCACGGAATTTATAATAAGCTTTTAATGCTTTATCAATTTGATTATTAATGCGATAAGCATTGGCAAGATAATATAGCGCATCGTAAGGAGCTCCGGTTTCGTTGAATTTCCCTTCCTTGTAGTTTTCATTTATTTTTTTAACCGCATCTTCTAGGTAGCTGATGGCCTTAGCTTTCTCCCCCAGGATATTCATGTAGCACTGACCAATCCTGTATTTATAATTTGCATTGTCCGGATAGCTTTTTAACAATTGCAGATAAATCGGCAATGCATCCGTATAGGCTTCAAATAAGATCCAGCTTTCTGCATCATAAAAATTATTCCTCATCTCCTCCTTTGACTGAGAAAATAAACCGTTATTGATAAAAGCAGCCAGCAGCCACGTTAAGAGAACTAACCTTTTCATCATATTGCAATTAAATCTGAACGGAATTTAGGTGCATAATTCATTTTCGAAAGCTTTAATCTTTATTTTCTATTATAGAAAGGAGGAAGTCAATGCGTTATTTCTCTACTCAAGGCTACTAATATAGGATAAAAATTAGAAAAAAGGACTATTTATTACAGTCCTTTTTTCCAATCCTTTTCTTTTTTTCTAAATCTATATGATGGTGAATGAAAATTCTGATCATTTTCCTGACATGGGTGTTAGACTAAGCAATGTCAGGGGAATAATTTTCCAGGATCTCTTTGACTTTATGAAGAAATTTCCCCGCCAGCGCTCCATCTATTACCCTGTGATCATAACTTAAGGAGAGAATAATAATCTGTCTGATGGCAATTGAATCTCCATCAGGAGTCTCAATAACTACCGGTGTTTTCCTTACCACTCCGGTACCAAGTATGGCAGCTTGTGGCTGATTGATAATGGGTGTACCTGCAAGATTATTATAACTTCCAAAATTTGTGATGGTAAATGTTCCACCTGTGATCTCATCAGGTTTTAATTTATTGATTCTGGCTCTTTCAGCAAGATCATTAACTGCTTTTGCCAGGCCAGTCAGGCTTTTCTCATTGGCATTTTTTATTACCGGAACTATCAGATTACCATCGGGCAGGGCAGTTGCCATNNTTTGCAACGGCATCAATAAATATTGGGGTGAGAGTAAGTTTCTGGCCTTCGGCAGCCAGAAATTTGTCCTTATAGGAATTTCTCCAGTTCATAAGACGAGTCACATCAGCGTCAATAAAAGAAGTAACATGAGGCGAGGTTCTTTTTGACATAACCATATGTTCTGCAATAATTTTACGGACTCTGTCCATCGGAATTATTTCATCACCTGCTGACTGGGTTATAGTTGCCGGCTCTTTAACCGGAGCATTGGTTTGTTTTACTTCCTCTTTTGCCTTTGAAGTTGCTTTCTCTTCGGGGGAAGTTGCCGGTTTCTTAGTGGTATTTCTTTCATCTAATATTTTCAAAATATCATCTTTTGTTATCCTGCCATCCATTCCTGTTCCAACTGTTTTATCAAGATCTGCGTAACTTATTCCCTCACGCGATGCTATACTTCTTACCAGAGGTGAAATAAATTTTCCGGATGGCGTCCGGCTTTTCATTTCCTGGGATAATACTTCTATTTCATTTTTCTCCTGCCTGACGGATTCAATGGTTTCCCTTATTCTTTCAACCTCTTTGTCAACTTTTTTCAGATCTTCTTTTGTTGGAACAGCATTATTTTCAATTACGGCAAGAATGTCACCAATTTTGGCAATTGACCCTTCTTTTACATTAATAGAGATTATAGTACCTGCGGCCGGGGCGGGAACTTCAGAATCCACCTTATCAGTTGCGACCTCAACAAGCGGATCATCCTCTTTTACCTGAGCCCCTTCAGTGACAAGCCATTTATTTATAGTTGCTTCAATTACTCCTTCACCCATTGCAGGTAATGTAATATTCAATTTTGCCATAGATTGTGATTTAATTCTTTTGAATTTTCTTTATACTAAACAACCGGATTGAAGAAATGTTTCAGATATCCGTTTCATGTTGAAACAATTGTAAACATTTTATCTTCAAATTATTCAGAAGCTGGTATAAGAAGATATTGAGGTTATCATTGCTGGTACGGATTTCTGGTATTGATCGCCCGTCCCAATGTAATCTCATCGGTATATTCCAACTCGTCCCCAATTGCAACACCTCTGGCAAGGGTTGTAATGGATATATCGTATTTATTGAGTCTTTTGTAAAGATAATAATTGGTTGTGTCTCCTTCCATTGTTGTACTCAGGGCAAGAATTATTTCCCTGATTCCACCGGTTTTCACTTTTTCTTCAAGACTGCCGATTTTCAGATCGGAAGGTCCTATTCCGTCAATAGGAGATATAATACCTCCCAGGACATGATATAATCCTCTGAACTGCCTGGTGTTTTCAATAGCCATTACATCCTGTATATTCTCAACAACACAAATTAAAGTTTTCTCCCTCTTATCATCATTGCAGATATTACAAATTTCTGTGTCAGATATATTATTGCATATTTTGCAGTAGTGAATTTCTTCATGCAGTTTTATTATACTCTCCCCAAACTTTCTGACTTCTTCAGCATCTCTTCTTAACAGATTCATAACAAGCCGGAAAGCTGTCTTTCTGCCTACACCCGGCAGTGAAGCGAACTCATTCACTGCATTTTCAAGCAGTCTTGATGGAAATTCTGTAAAACTCATTTTATTTTACTTTCACACAAAATTAGTTCAATTTTCTATTGTTATTAAACATCAGGGAATTTTTTGTCTTCCTTTCTTTTTGTTATTCTTGTAAACTAATTGACTACGAAATGTCTCCGATCCTGATATTATTGTTATTTCTGATATACACCCTGGTTTTATTTGCAGTTACCTGGTTTACCGCACGAAAAGCCGACAACCAGTCATTTTTTATCGGAAATAAGGTATCTCCCTGGTTTGTAGTAGCATATGGAATGATCGGGGCATCTCTCTCGGGAGTTACTTTCATGTCAGTCCCCGGATGGGTAAAGGATACCCAATTCAGTTACATGGTTGTGGTTTTAGGGTATCTGGTCGGATATTTCGTTATTGCACTGGTTCTGCTCCCGTTATATTACCGGCTAAAACTGACCTCAATATACTCCTATCTTGACCAGAGGTTCGGTTACTGGTCATATAAAACCGGTGCAGGATTTTTTATATTATCGAGGACCCTGGGGGCTTCATTACGTATGTTTCTGGTTATTAATGTCCTGCAGATTTTTGTATTCGATGCCTGGCATGTTCCCTTCTGGATCAATGTCCTGGTGTTCATCACACTGATTATTCTATATACTTTAAAAGGGGGAATCAGGACAATCATATGGACAGATACCCTGCAAACTACCTTTATGCTTCTGGCAGTGGTAATATCAGTTATTTACATTGGAAAGAATCTTCATATGCCCCTTATTAAACTTGTTTCAGTTGTAAAAGACAGCTCTATCTCGAAAATGTTTATTACTGACTGGCATCACCCCAGGTTTTTTCTGAAACAGTTTTTCAGCGGAATGTTTATAACAATAGTGATGACGGGTCTTGACCAGGAGATGATGCAAAAAAACCTGAGCTGCAGGAACATAAGAGAAGCACAAAAAAATATGTTCACCTTCAGCGGGATACTGGTAGGGGTAAATCTGTTATTCCTGTTTCTCGGTGCACTTCTTCTTATATTTGTTAAGAATAAGGGACTTACAATTGCTTCAAGTGATGATATCTTTCCGACAATCGCAATCAGGTATCTTGGACCTGTAGCAGGTGTAGTATTTCTGATGGGACTTATTTCAGCTGCTTTCCCCAGTGCAGACGGCGCGCTGACAGCACTGACAACTTCGGTGAGTATCGATTTTCTTGACCTGGAAAAAAGGCCGGGCATTTCAGAGAAGAGAAAGACCAGAATACGATATATCGTGCATCTGGGTATTGCTCTGGTGTTTTTTATCAGTGTTATGGCATTCAGCTATTTGAATGACAGAGCTGTAATTGACAAACTTTTTACAATTGCAGGTTATACTTATGGTCCGCTTCTCGGATTATATTCATTCGGTCTATTTACCCAAAGAATTGTAAACGATAAAATAACACCTGTGATAGGAATACTATCACCTGTTATTTGTTTCTTTCTAAGTCAGTACTCTGTTGAGTTATTTAACGGTTATAAATTCGGATTTGAGTTGCTCCTTCTTAACGGATTGCTGACTTTTACAGGCTTATTTATTTTCAGCAGAAAAAAGGTCTGATCTATATACACACCTTTTCGATCGGTATTTTCTATTATCTCGTTCATACTCACCCCTTCCACTCTCTACTTCGTAAAGAGGGGATGGGGTGGGTTGACTTGTATACAAAGATCATCCTCTGTTGTAGGAACAATCTTTTACCGCGTTAATGTCGTATACTATTTCCTTGTTGGGTGGAGCTTTCAGTTCCCTTATCATTTGTATCATCATTCTCTTCAGGGGCTTCTTTTTTGATAATTGCGTTTATCCTCTTATAAGGGATGTTAAGGACAATATAGTAACTCATTGCTGTAGAGACAGTTTTTGTACCATTGCCGAATCCCGGAAAATAAACAGGTCTGAGGTCTTTCCCGGTACCGGTATAGAGTAACATTCGGAGACTGACGGACCATCCTATACTGAAATATTTAAAAATTTCTGCCCGTACACCGGGAGATACTTCAACAAAATGCCCCCAATAAGTTTTATTTGGCAGAGAATAAGTCGTGGTTCCCCAGTAATTTAATTTGTACAGGGTGGGAGTAGATGAATTGAATCTGCTTAGACCGTATCTGAGTCCAATCCCTAACCAGTACTTTCCCAGTGACTTATCGGGTTTAAGCATGTTAAAATCCATCCCGATCCTGACAAAGCTTCCTTTGTTAAGATAAGTGTAATTATTCTGTGAATACTCATAATTGAGGTGCCCTGCTGAGAAGAAAGCTGATCGCTTTTCATCCAGATCAATTGAAAAATATGCTTCAGTATTCTGTATGTTTTTATCCGAGAAATATTTTATCGGTCCGCTCACCTCAAGACCTACATTGATTTTAAGTGGCATAGGAATGGTGTCCTGGGCCTTAACCCGGATAAAACTGCATGTCAGGATAAATAACAGGCTAATAAAAAATCCGGATGTTCTCTGCATTTAAATTTGTAATGGTCTGGTTAATATATTCAATTCTTTTGATCGAATGGAATTGGTTTAAAGGGATGATTGTATCAAGATGGTGATAAAATGTATAGCCGCATTCCTTTGAAATGAGATGAGGATAATTGGTGTAAAAGAATTCAATAGTATCGGTAACACCATTTATCATTAGAACAAAGGTGCAGCTGTCAGTTGAAGCGTTGAGTGGTATCAGAGCAGGTTGAATGCTCACAGCATGCTTATAAAGAATTGAATCTTTATTAAGTCCGTACAGAGTCAGGCTATCGGGAGGCGTGCGGGTTGTGTTATTGTAAAATGAAGCCTTTACATAACATTCTGTTTCCTCAAAACATGATCCTGTAGTGCAGGAAGACAAAAGGATAAAGATTCCCGATACTATAATTAGAAGGCTTCCCGATATGAATTTTCTCATTTCTAATTTGAAAGCCTCAAAATTACAAAAAATACTGTGTCATCTGCAAAAACGCAAAACTTAAGCATTTTGAAAGGGAATATGCCTCTTTTGTACCGTTAAGTCTAATCTAAAACTTGGGCAGGTTCTTAAGCAAGCCGTTGATGCCATTCTTTATTCTTCCTATGACATTTGTATCCGTGTAACCGTGGGAATAGATATCAGCTATAAGATCTTTATAATGCAGGGCAAGAAGGTTTCTCTTCAGTTTTAGTGTTGGTGAGAGTTCTCCGCTCTGGGGGGACCATTCTTCAATGACAAGCCTGAATCTTTTTATCTGTTCATGCTCTCCCAGAGTATTGCTTATTTCCCGGATCTCCCTGGAAAAGCGTTCTATCACTTCAGGTATTTCTATTAATTCTCTGTTATCGCGGAATTGTATCTTATGCAATGAACACCAGTCATGCAGATATGAGAAATTCGGAGAGATAAGCGCACTTGCAAACTTCTCGTTTTCTCCAATAACCATAGCCTGTTCAATGAAAAATGATTCCTTCAGCCTGTTTTCAATAGGTTGTGGAGCGATATACTTTCCTGCAGAAAGCTTGAATATCTCTTTCTTCCGGTCAGTGATTCTCAGATATTTATTATCCTCTATTATGCCTATATCACCTGTGTGAAAATACCCTTCGTCATCCATGACTTCAGCAGTTAGTTCAGGTGCCTTGTAATAACCCATCATCAGATTTGGCCCTTTCGCCAGGATCTCACCATCTCCGGCAATCTTTACCTGAACGCCTTGAAGGACAGGACCGACGGTTTCAAATTTAATCTCATCAATTCTTAACGGATTAACCGAGATTACCGGAGAGGTTTCAGTGAGGCCATATCCCTGGATTATCGGTATTCCAGCCGCCCAGAATATTCTCTCCAGTCGTGATTGAAGGGCTGCTCCGCCAGATACAATAACTACCAGATCATTACCCAGTGCTTCTCTCCATTTACTGAATATAAGTTTCCGTGCAATTTCGAGTCTGAATTTATAAAAACCCGAATTCCCTTTTAATCTGAATTTCAATCCGAGTTTCACAGCCCAGAAGAAAATCTTTTTCTTAATCCACGGCAGACTCTTTCCCTTACTGATAATATTATCGTAAATTTTTTCCAGAAGCCTTGGTACTGTTGCGAATATATGCGGCTGGACATCCTTTACAACTTCTCCAACAGTACCCATATTTTCAACATAGTACACGCTAATCCCCTTATACTGATAATGGTAGTTCAGCATTCTTTCAAGAACATGGCAGAGCGGAAGAAAACTTATCGCCTTGTGTCCATAGCCTAGGTCATGAGCTTTTGAAGTCTCAATGACATTTGAAATAAGATTGATATGGTTAAGCATAACTCCCTTTGAATCTCCTGTAGTTCCTGATGTGTAAATTATTGTAACCAGATCCTCCGGCTTTATGCTGTTTTTTATTTCTTCCAGTTCAACCCTGTATTTTTCTTCATTTCTTTTCCCTTCATCAATAATCTCATTGAAAGACCGCACACCTTCGATAGGGTCAAAAGAAAAAATCCCTGACAGCCCTTTCAGTTTGGACGCGATGGGACTTACTTTACCATAAATTGATTTATTTCCTACTATTATTGCTTTAACATCTGAATGGTTCAGAATAAATGCATACTCATCGCTGCCAATTGTCGGATATATCGGAACATGTATCATCCCAGCCTGGGCAATCCCCATGTCGGCAAAATTCCACTCGGGCTTATTCCCGGTAATTGTTGCTATTTTGTCGCCTTTTCTGTAACCCATTGATAAAAGACCATAGGATACCGAGTTTATGTTCATCAAGGCCTCTTCAGATGAATATTTTATCCACTTATTTTCTTGTTTTCCACAGTACATATCAGGTCTGGGATATTTTTCATGAGTCCACTTTATTAAGTCAAAGGTTCTTGTGACTTCCATAATGATACTGAATTAAAGAGGCAACAAGTCTAATGATATTTTTCGAACAAATAATAATGAGATTAGCTTCTAAAAAGAAAATATTATGTAAGTATCATAATATTAACATGATACAAAAACATGTTTTAAAATATATTTCGAATTAGAGGATTATTTGATATAGGTTATGCTAAAAATTAACAGTAAATGAGAAGGAGATCCCTCGCTGACGCTCGGGATGACAATCCTATTAAGAAGCAATAAGGGGCAGAAGTGGCGATTCGGAGGTAAATTTTCTTACTTAATTGACATTCATTTACTCGAATCGCCA
>PMIL01000365.1 GCA_003157075.1 Bacteroidales bacterium
CTTATTATTTACATCGATTTAATTTTATCCGCAATTCTGAAGAACAGCCAGGGGCAATATCTCCTGATATGCAACATTATTAATTCACTTTTTCCAACAAGGATTTCCCGTTTGTTTCTTAGAATACCTCTGATGATTGTCTCTGCTGCCTGTTGGGGGGTAACTCCTTTTGCCTGGCCATCATCCAGTTTTCCGTGTTCTTTCCCCTGACCATCAAGAGCGTGGAATGAAATTGCTGTTCTGACTCTTCCCGGAATGATAACAGAAGCTTTAATATTATATTTTTTATTCTCGAGATAAAGTGTTTCAATAAACCCATGAAGAGCTTGTTTGGAAGCCGAATAGGCCGAGCGCAGTGGGAACCCGAATCTTCCTGAAATACTGCTTGTTGCAAGTATGTGTCCGGATTGCTGCCTTACCATATATGGCAGTACTGCTTTTGAAAGAGCAATGGTTCCAAAGTAATTTATCTCGAATATCTTTCTGTCGAGCCACATGGGTGTTTCATCAATTCTTGCCCGCTGACTAATCCCGCCGATATTCAGAAGAAAGTCAATCCTGCCCAGTGCATTTACCTGTTGTTCAACAATTTTATCAATTCCATCAGTGTCGGCCAGGTCAAAAGGTATACAATGTACCATTTCAGATTTACTGCCGCATTCTGCTTTTACTTTCTCCAATCCTGGAAGATCATTGGATGAGGCTATCACGGTTGCCCCATTTTTGACAAATTCATGAACAAGTGATTCCCCTATGCCCGAAGATGCACCTGTTATCCATGCTACTTTCCCTGAAAAAAGGTTGTCATTTTTCATCCTGTAATGTGGCAATAAGTTTAACTAGTTCGGTATGATTGAGTCTCAGCAAATCAAATTCTTTATTTTTTTGACTTATCATTTTTCTTATCCTGAACCCGCCTATAATTCTTCGATACTGAAGGTAATAGTTCCAGGCAAACAGCCCCGATGCCGGCAGGGTCAGAAAGATAAGCAATCCCAGCCACCACGATGAGAAGACAAACAGTGAGATGATAAGGTACAATGGAAGGAAAACGAAGGCCAGCATAAGAGAAATTCCATATCTTATTGATGAATGAAACTGAGGGTCCTTTATCTTACGGATCTGAAGATTTGGAATTTCAAGGAAAGTGAGATTGAAAATATTCCCATATATAAACAGGGGAAATGTCAGGATAATCCCTATCATCCCTGCTATAAGCCAACCCAGCGGATGTTTCTTCTTTTCAAGCAGCCTGTAATCGGTATTCAGCTCTTTGGCTTTCTTTTTTATCTTTAGGCTCAATGAGCATATTCTCTCATAAAGTACCGGATCTGATTCTTTAAGCGAATTCATCTTATTAACCAGGATTCTGTCCCTGAATAGTTTCGGAAATCTGATATCATCGCTGAATCTGCCGTTTATCATACTCCGTAATTCATCAATGGCCTCATATTCATCTTCTTCGATATGCACCATTATCCCTTTCATCTCATCCGAGAGTCTTGATCTTAACTCATTTAAAGCTCTCTCAGGGTTGACTTTGTACGAATTGAAGTATTCTGAAACCTCAATCGGTTTCCCGTATGCAACAGTTAAAACCTGTCTGAAGCGGGCATAATTTGAGAAATCAAGAGCCACAGGAATTATTTTGATATTAAGAGTGAACCCGGTTGCTTCATCAGATTGAAACGCCACACGACAAATGCCTTTTTTCAACTGCCGGAGTCTTCTGAACCCTGCATGATCTCCTTCAGGAAGAATTACCAGTCCATTTTTGTTTTTAAGAACGTCAATTGTCTTGATGAATATTTCATCATTGCCTTTAAGACTGCTGAATCCGTCCCTGATTCTGTAAACTGGCAGGATCTTGAGAAAATACATGATTGCTGCAACTGTTTTTCTCTTAAAAATATCTGCTCTTGCAAGAAAGACAGGCTGGCCTTTATGGGTAAACAGAACCGCAAGTGCATCCATCAGTGCATTCTGATGATTAGGTGCAAATATAAGATGATCGTCGGGTTGAATATTTTCACGGCCCAGGACGATGACTTTCCTGTAGAAAACATTATTATGCCAGAAACCTGCCACAGATTTTAAGAGAGCATACCCGGCTGAATACTTCTCGATATTTTCCTTCCCCATAAAATAAAAGAATATGCACCTGCACCACATCAATTATCTGATGTCCTGAAGTTGTTCAGCGCAAGTTAAAAAAAAGTGAATTCTTGTTATTAAAGCTGATTTACTTTTCCAACAGTTTTTGCAATAATACGTCTTTATACTACCATTTGGAAGTGACTAAAGTGCCTAAAGTGCCTAATGTGAGCTAAAGTGCCTAAAGTGTCTAAAGTGTTTAAAGTTTAACAAAAGTTGAGTTAGCCCCTGGGTGGGTTGGAGGTCAGACAAAGGAAAGGCTAAGGTTAGTCCAGATCTCTAATACTGTCAATCTGCCGCCGTTCTTTTTTAGTAGGTCGGCCGGTGCCTTTTTCCCGGTAAATTATTCCTATTGAATCGTGGATATTAAGTTTGACTTTTTCTTCGTCTGGTGTCCGATCTTCAATAAAATTAGTCACAAGTTTTGCTGAAACCCTGTTTTCAATCGGTTCGATAACTCTGTAAGAATAAACGACAGGTGGCTTTTTTACAGTAATAATTTCGTTTGCGAGAACTACTCTTGATGGCTTTACCTGGACTTCACCAATTATTATTCGTCCTTTCCTGCATTCGTCGGAAGCAATGCTTCGGGTCTTGTAGATTCTGACCGACCAGAGGAATTTATCGATACGTATATTTTTAATTTCAGGCATATATGAGTATCATTCAATTGAAATATTTTTAACCACGAAAGATCACAAAGGAATGAACAAAGTAACACAAAGGATTTAGCCCCCCTTTAGAGGGGATGGGGGGCCAACCTGAGGAGGAGTGCCAACCTGAGGAGGAGACACTTTCCCTTCCTTATTGAAAGCTGTCATGGTCAGTTCAACGCCTGCAAATGCAAATGATTTTATCATATCGATCACAATCGAAGTTCTTCCCTCCATGAAATTTTTTTCATCTGGATCCCATTTACCCAGAACAAAATCCACTTGAGCTCCTTTATGGAAGCTGTTGCCGATGCCTACCCTGATTCTAGGGTACTCATTTGTAGCAAGAGTCGTACTGATGTGAGCGAGTCCGTTATGGCCACCGTCACTGCCTTTTGGCCTCATCCTGATACTGCCAAGCGGCAGGGCAATATCGTCGACAATAACAAGCATGTTTTCCAGGGGAATATTTTCTTTCTTGAGCCAGTAGCTTACGGCATTTCCGCTTAGATTCATGAATGTGGATGGTTTCAGGAGTATTAGATCCCTGCCTTTGTATCTGATATCACAGATAGCTCCATAACGTTTGTCTGTAAAAGAAGTATTGGATGCCAGAGCCATGGCATCCAATACTGTAAATCCTATGTTATGGCGGGTATCTTTGTACCCTTCACCTATATTGCCCAGGCCAACTATCAGATATTTCATCAAGCCTGTATTTTAAACGGATATGGTTATTTTTCTTCGGCAGCAGGAGCAGCAGCAGCGGCAGCAGCAGCAGTAGCAGCATTTGTAGCTTCCGTAGCAGCCTCGGCAGCAACTTCTTCATCACTTTTTTGAGCAACACGTGATGTGGCAATTGTAAGTACCATTGATTTCTTTGGATCAAGCAGTTCAATCTTGTCGTATGATAAGTCGCCGACCTTTAATCCTTCATGAATCTTCAGGTTGGTGATATCAATAGGAAGAGCTTCCGGAAGATCTTTGGCTAGACCTTTTACTTTCAGGGTTCTTCTCTTGATGCTTAATTTCCCGCCTGCGATAACTCCTACTGAATCGCCTGAAACTTTAATCGGGATATTGATAACAACTGATTTATTGTCATGAATTTCAATGAAGTCAGCGTGCAGAATATTATCTTTTACAGGATGAAACTGCATATCTTTAAGTACTGCATCGTACTCTTTGTCTTCAATTATGAGTTTTACGAGATGTGCTGCTGGAGTATATACCAGATTTTTAAAGCTTAATTCAGGAGCATGAAAGTGAATATTCTTTTCTTTTCCATAAATTACACATGGCACGCTGCCAGCTCTTCTTATGAGCTTTGAACTTTTCTTCCCCAGCTCCGTTCTGAATGTTCCCTTGATTTCAATTGTCTTCATTTGTATTAAAGTTATTGTGCTACTAAGAGTTATCATCACGAATACTCCCCATTACACGTTTGACATTAATTTATTTTTTGGCCTGCAAATATAGAACAAAGGAATCAGAATACAAAATTTGTGCTTATTGATGAATTTGAGGTCACCGCCTGGATAGTCTTGGCAAAAATATCGGCTATCGAAAGCACTTTGATCTTTGGGGAACTATTGGCAAAAGGAACAGAATCGGTCACAACCAGTTCCTCTAAAGCTGAATTGTTAATCCTTTCTATTGCATTGCCTGAAAGAATAGGATGAGTGGCGAATGCCCTGATGCTTGTTGCACCCCTGTCTTTCATCATATTTGCTGCAAGTGTCAGAGTACCGGCAGTATCAACCATATCATCTATAATAACAACATTTCGTCCTTCAACTTCACCGATAATCGACATTTCTTCAATGACATTTGGTTTTTTACGGAGCTTATAGCACAAAACCATTTCAGACTGAAGATGTCTTGAGTAAGCGTTGGCTCTTTTTGATCCTCCCATATCGGGTGCCGAGACACAAAGATTTTTAAGTTTCAGGTTTGCAATATAGGGTGCAAATATTGCTGAACCGAAAAGGTGGTCGACCGGCACATTGAAGAAACCCTGAATCTGATCTGCATGAAGATCCATTGTTATAACCCTGTCTACACCAGCGGTGCTTAGTAGATCAGCCGATAACTTTGATCCAATTGAAACTCTGGGCCTGTCTTTCCTGTCCTGCCTGGCGAAGCCGTAATATGGTATTACTGCAATTACTTTATAAGCGGAGGCTCTTTTTGCCGCATCAATCATTAGAAGAAGTTCAAAAAGATTATCTGCAGGCGGATTTGTCGATTGCACGATGAAAACCATACATCCTCTTACAGATTCATCAAAACAAGGTTGAAATTCTCCATCACTGAAGCAGGTAACTGAACTTTTTCCAAGTTCAATTCCAATTTTATCCGCGATCCTCAATGCCAGATCTTTTGAAGACCTGCACGAAAAGAGTTTCATTGGCGCCGTTCCGAACATTTTATTTTATTTTAACTAATTAGTAATAAGATCAGATTGAGTACAAAATTATAAATTCCGGCCGATATCATGTGGCATTTGAAAAATTGTTAATAGATTCTTCAATGTAGTTCAGAATTTCATTTCTGCCATTGCCTTTGACGGCTGATGTTATAAAGGATACAGGCAACGAATCCCAGTTTTTTAACATTTCCGTATTATATTTATTTACAGATTCTTCAAGGCTTATTAGTGAGAGTTTGTCACTTTTTGTGAATACTCTGGCAAATGGAATACTGTTTAGACCAAGAAACTCCATAAACTCAAGATCGGAACGTTGAGGCTTATGTCTGGTATCGAGAAGGACAAATAATGATACCAGATTTTCCCTTTTAAGAATATATTCCTCAGTTGCTCTGACCCATTTTTCCCTTAATTTTACAGGGACTTTTGCATAACCATATCCTGGCAGATCGACAAGATACCAGCTGTCATTAACGAAAAAATGGTTTATTGTTCTGGTCTTGCCCGGCTGAACAGAGGTTTTTGCCAGTCGGGTCCAGCCTGTGATCATATTTATCAATGATGACTTTCCTACATTCGATCTTCCGATAAAGCCGAACTCGGGTTTTACAGGTGCCGGACAATCTATTATTGATGGGCTGCTCTTAATAAAAGAAGCTGAATGAATAATCATGAAAATCCTTATTTCAGATCATTGTATGGTAACTCGATCTTTTTATAAATAAGAAAATTGTTTCCAAAATTTGTAAGAACCTCAGCAATGACACCTACAAAAGCTGGCTTTTTGGACCCCGTTTTCTTAAGGTCAATTGTACCAATCCCTTTAATTGTCTTGAGTTTTTCACAATGGGTGGTATCAAAAACTCCGTTTGCGAATTCTCCGCGCCAGTATCTGACATTGGTAGATTTATTTGACAAGGCAACATCAATTTTGTATGTGCCTTTAGTCTTGTAATTATCCTCTGTATTTATGATCAGTGAAGGGTAACCGCTAACTAGTTTTCCTTCAGGAGTAAATTCCTGAAAAAATGGAGTACGCATACCTTTGGAATAGCCTATATTCGCTTTTAACCGGCCTTCCCGGTAATATTGTTTTTGAATTCCGTCGACAGTGTCTCTTTTAAATGGAGTTACCCGAAATTTCTGTCCTTCCTGGTAATACCAAATTGATGAATCCTCTCTTAACCCGTTCTCAAACCAGAAAGTGTGACGCAATTCACCAGTCACATAATAAGTTTTCATCAATCCCTCTTTTACACCATTTTTAAATGTAATTTCTTTAACAAGAAACCTTCCGCTCATATATTTCTTAATACCCGTATAACCAGTATCCTTAACAGTAATTGAGTCAACCGGAGCAACAGATTCTTTTTTTGCAGGACCTTTCCCTTTGCATCCTGCAAAACATGCAATGGCCAGAACTAAAAACGCTGAACTGTAAAATATTTTCATATGAATTATAATTTATTTGATTTATAATGATTTAACCTGCCAAAAATCCCTCAGAGGGCGTTTTTATCCTCACTCATTTCCCCTTTTGTACTAGTTAACAGAATTTTCAGAAATGATATATATCTCAAGAACCTTTGATTCGTTTAATGGTTTCAGGGTTACCTCCTTGATCATGGAAGGCAGCAGGACTGTCTCACCTTTTTTCACCTTCTCGGAATTATTATCCCAGCAGATTAAAAATTCTCCTTCTGTGCAAATGTACACAACAAATGAATCATTAAAGTAGTATTCTTTATCTATTGCTTTATTGAAACAGAGAATATTAGTGTTAAAAAACTCACAGTTAACCAGATTTTCAGTTTTATTCATTACAGGCTCTATCCGTATCTTGCTTTTTCCTGCCTGCTTGAAATCAATTGCATCAAGAGCAAGTTCAGTATGCAACTCTCTCTTTTCCTTACCTGAACCCTTTCTGTTCCAGTCAAATATCCTGTACGTAATATCAGAGGTCTGTTGTATTTCCACCAGGACTATGCCAGAACCAATTGCATGAACTCTGCCGGCAGGAGTGAAAAAAGTGTCGCCGGGATCCGCAGTTTCAACATTCAAAAGACCTTCTATTTTGCCATCTCTCACAGCTTCTTCATATTGTTCTTTTGTAACCCCTTCTCTGAATCCGGTATAAATCTTTGAACCTTTTTTGCTTTCAAGAATATACCACATTTCGGTTTTTCCATAAGCATTATGCCTCTTTTTTGACAATTTGTTATCTGGATGGACCTGAACTGAAAGATCTTCCTGCGCCTCAATAAACTTTATTAATAACGGAAACTCATTCCCGAATTTCTCATATATAGAATCACCTGTAATATCGCCCATATATACTTCAATGAGTTCCTCGATATTATTGCCTGCAAGGAAGCCATTACTAATGACAGACTGATTATCCGCCATGGCAGAAAGCTCCCAGCTTTCTCCAATATGCTGCGGACCGGCTGTACCTTTATTAAACTTGCTGGCAAGTGAATTCCCTCCCCAGACTTTCTCCTTTAGTACAGTTTCAAATTTTAACGGATATAATTCAGACATTGTATTTTTTAAAATTCATAATCAATTACTGCTTTTATCTTCTCGATTTCTGAAGCTCTTCCGACAGCTTCCACATGTTCAGCACTAATCATATATTTTTGCAGATCCTCTTTAGTCCTGAATATTGAATCTATTGCAAAGTCCCATGCATGAGGAGCATCATTAAAGTTAATCCCTGTCCGGTACTCAATAATGAATGGAAATTTACTCCCCAACGGGGAAAATATCTGTTCCATTTTTTTCAATTCAACTTGTTTATTTTCAAGTGACAGGGAATCCGATAATTTAAAGAATACTACATGCTTAATCATAGAAGAAAGTTTAAAGTTGAAAGTTTGGGCTGTCTAAAGTGGCTGGAGTGTCTTGAGGGTAAGTAATTATTATCAGTGGATTATCCTTCATACTCTTAAACTTTAGGCACTTCAAACTTTAGGTCACTCCAAACTTTTCTTTTACTTTAGGCACTTCAAACTTTAGTTCACTCCAAACTTCTTACTATTTTTGATAATTATTTTCACAAAATTAATAAATATGTTGATAGTTGGAATAGCTGGAGGCACTGGTTCAGGAAAAACAACTGTAGTTAAGAAAGTGATGGAAGTATTTCCTAATGATGAAGTTATAGTTATCCCACAGGACTCTTATTATAAAGATAATATTGATATCTCACTGGAAGAGAGGCAAAAGATAAATTTTGATCACCCCGATTCCGTTGAATGGCGGTTGCTCATAGATCACCTGAAACATCTGAAAAAAGGGACAACAGTAGAGATGCCTATATATTCTTACCTGACGTGCCTGAGGGCAAAAGAAACAATAACTATTAAGCCTGCAAGGGTTGTTCTGGTGGAAGGCATTCTGATTCTGACTGATCCGGGATTACGGAATATGCTTGATATAAAAGTATATGTTGATGCAGATGCTGATGACCGGCTTGGGCGTGTTATAAACAGGGATATAATAGAACGTGGCCGTTCAGTCCTTACGGTTTTGGAAAGATATCATGATACTGTAAAGCCTTCACATCTTCAGTTTATTGAACCGTCAAAAAGGTACGCTGATATAATAATACCTCGCGGGGGAGAGAACCAGGTAGGGATTGAAGTTTTAATTTCCATTATTGAGAAGCATCTTTTAAAACGTAAATCATAAAACCATGCTTGATAATATTAGGGTAGAGGATGTTATGTTTCTTGATATTGAGACAGTTCCGGCTTCAGCCTCTTACGAAACCTTGACTCCGGCCATACAAAACCTTTGGGATAAGAAATCCCGGCAATTTCGGACCCCTGAACAGACTGCCCAGGATGCATACGAACGGGCAGGGATTTATTCGGAATTCGGAAAAATAATCTGTATTTCAGTCGGCCTTATAAGGGACAAAAATCCTTTTAAGTTCAGACTTAAATCATTTTATGGGAAAGATGAAAAGTCCCTCCTTACTGAATTCTCCGGCATGCTTTCAAAATTTTCAAGGACCAACATCGATGCCGTATTATGTGCTCATAATGGAAAGGAGTTCGACTTCCCCTATATAGCCCGGAGGATGATAATAAACAGACTTA
>PMIL01000029.1:0-1846 GCA_003157075.1 Bacteroidales bacterium
AATATAATACTCCCAATGTTTGAAACTTACTGGTTCAGGGTCGTCAGTATCGAACGGAGGTCCTGAATAAATCGGATGAATACTAAAGCAAATTAATACAAGTATCAGACCCGTGTATTTCTTTTTTTTATGAAGCATATCTCAGCTTTTATTCCCGGGTGTAATTTTTGAATCAAATGACCATCTGCCTGCACCATATATTAAAAGATAAATGAGGAGAAGGGTCATGGCAAAATCAGTGCGGTACTCATGAGCCCAGGGCCATACTCCCTTATGGACCAGTATTGGAATTTTTGTAGTGATAAATGCAGTCACCATTATGATTATCAATGGTATAGAGGCTAGTCTTGTAATTAAACCCATTATGACAAGAATGCCGCATAAAATTTCAAATGTTCCTGTAAAATAAGCCCAGAATGCAGGATTGTTGAACCCAATTGTTAAGAATCGCCCGGTTCCCAGAAGATCAGGAAATAAATATTTCTGAATCCCTTCTGTTAAAAACACCAAACCAACAATCAGCCTTACAAGAATAGCCCGATTATCATCTTGTGTTTTAAAAATATTTGCCGGTGACCAACTTGTTTCTTTCATGACGTGTATTATTTACGCTACCGTTTTGTTCATTCTTCGTTTAAAATGTATATAACAAACAATTAAGGCACTTGTTTAAGTCTCATTTTTTTTATAAACCTTCATTTTTATCAGAGAATATAGCTTAGTCCGAAGCCGGTTGCTTGCTTGTTCTTGTATAGCAAAGAATAACGTTACTCTGTTGGAAACTTAATAGTATTACCGGAAATAAAACCTTATCTTTGAACAAATTCGGTCAGGGAGTATAAATATTAATAAACCAAATATCAATTTATGGGTAGATCGCAGGAAACGTCAAACAAAAAAGAAGTAAAAAATAAAAAGGATAAAAAGAGAAAAGAAAAGGAAAAAAAGCGGCTGATCAGGAAAGAGAGCGGGAAGAGCAGTTTTGCCGATATGATAGCCTATGTTGATGAATTTGGGAAGATTTCATCCACCCCTCCCGATCCAAACAAAAAGATTGAGGTCGAAGTGGATAATATAGAGACCGGAGCAAAGAAGAATATCCCATCAGCCAAAGCAAGTTACATCCGGAAAGGGGTTGTAACCTTTTTTAATGATTCAAAGGGATTTGGTTTTATTCGCGACATGGAAAATAAACAAAGTGTTTTTGTTCATGCTAATAATCTCCAGGAACCGATAAAGGAAAACAATATGGTCACTTTTGAAATAGGGAAGGGCCCCAAAGGTCTGACAGCCCTGAATGTAAGATTGTTTAAAGAATAGGGCTTCTAATGTTATGATATCACCAGGTTCTATTTGATCCTGGTTTTTTTTTGACAGGTCTATCAGCTTTGAGTATAGTATTATTTGTTTATGATCTTTACTAAATGACAGAATGTTTTTTTGAAATTACCGTATGGGCTACAAACTTTCAAAAATAAAAAAGATTCATCCGCTCGAACCTCCCTGTAAGAAGCCAATGTATAATTCAGCTGAAGAGGCTCAGGACGTGATAAGTTATATCAGGGAAAACAGAGATGGTCAGGCGATCCATGTATATAAATGCGAGGTCTGCGGTTTCTGGCACTTAACAAGTAAATCTAAGTAGTATCTCCAGACCCGACTGCCGCAACAGCAGTTTCACCAAGGTTACAAAAAGTCTTTTCGACAGCCCCTCTTGCCACCTAATCTTTATACACATCTTCAAATCGTTGGGATTTCCTTTTTGCATTTTTATTCAAAATAATGATTTAATCCTCAGACAATTAATTACTTAGGGAAACTCTATAATGATTAGGAGATCCCTCAC
>PMIL01000029.1:1918-2509 GCA_003157075.1 Bacteroidales bacterium
AATGGTTGACTTAATCTTATATATGAACCTGACATATAATTTCTCTCGCAAAAGGGAAATATCAACCTCAACAGTTGCAGTTAATGCAACTAAGATTTTCAGTGTTTTTTACTCACCCTCATTATTATTTTATTATGAAAAATATATTAAGAAAGATAGTCTCAACCTGCTTTCTCCTAACTCTGGCATTTAAAGTATTCGCGCCCGCCCATGAATCTTTTGCCTTAGTGAGAACAGCGCCTGTTGAACCGTTTAGAAGTCTTATTCTGGCGGTTGGTATGGTCGAAACCCAATATGATACACTGGCTTATAACCCTCTNNTGGTTATTTCCAGATCCGTCCGATTCGTCTTGCTGATTATAATTCAAGAACCGGAAGCTCCTATTCAATGATTGATCTTTTCAATTATGATATTTCGGAGAAGATATTCCTGTATTATGCAAACGAAATAGGACCGAACAATTTTGAACGAATAGCTAAGACCTGGAATGGCTCCGGGAAAAGCACGATCCAGTATTGGGAGCAGGTAAAGAAATTCCTGTAATTATTTAACCGATTCGAAGTTCTGATCAGACAGAATTGAATCTGCAT
>PMIL01000083.1:0-2439 GCA_003157075.1 Bacteroidales bacterium
ATCCCGAACGAATCCACCATGGATACGATTAGAAACCTTGGATATTAGGTGGATGAGTGAGGGATCTCCTAATCATTATACTGTTTCCATAAGTAATTAATTGTCTGAGAATTAAATCATTATCTTGAATAAAAGTGCAAGAAGGAAATCCCAACGATTTGAAGATGTGTATAAAGAGTAGACTACGTACAGAGGGGAGAGATCTAAATATCCGGATTTCGAGATTGTAAAAAAGAGAACACGGAGCCTAGAAGTAATGTAGCCTTCTTGAATATATGAGAATCCAGATCATTTGCGCTCCCCTGGAAACTCCGGGAATAAAATGACATTGGAAATACTGGGGATCAGATCGGTCAAGTTGTGTTCTGAAGTAAGAACAATAGTACAAACGAAATCAGAAATCAGAACTTATTTAACTTCTGCATTCTTAATTCAAATGTTCTGCATTCGTTTGTCAGTTTATTATTCAAAATATCCCTTCATCCTCTCAAAAAACCCTTTATCGTTTTTATCAGGAGCAGGTATAAAAGAGTCGGAATCTTTAAATTTCTCAAAGATCTTAAGTTCATCTTTATTTAAGCTCTTTGGTATCCAGACGTTTACGTTGACCAGGAGATCACCGCGTCCATATCCATTTACTTCGGGCAGCCCTTTTCCGCGAAGGCGAAGGATTTTTCCCGGCTGGGTACCGGGTTCAATTTTTATTTTTACATTATTATCTACTGTGGGTACTTCAACATGAGTCCCGAGGACAGCATCGGGTATACTAATAAACAGGTTGTAGATCAAATCGTTGCCTTCTCTAATCAGATCGGGATGCTCTTCTTCGTCAATCACTACGAGGAGATCACCGTTTACTCCGCCTCTCCTGGGTGCATTTCCTTTGCCACCTACAGTCATCTGCATTCCTTTGCCCACACCTGCAGGAATATTGATCTTTATTATCTCTTCTTTCTGGACGATGCCTTCACCATAACAGGCAGTACATTTTTTTGTAATAGTTTTCCCCTCGCCTCCGCATGAAGGACAGACTGAAGTAGTCTGCATCTGGCCGAGCATTGTATTTGTAAGACGGGTGACATGTCCCGATCCATGACAAGTGGTGCATGTAGATAAGCTTGAAGCATCGGCGGCACCGGTACCTCCGCAAGTGTCGCATGTATCGTATTTATTGACTTTGATTTTCTTCTCAGCGCCCGCAGCAATCTCCTGGAGTGTCAGTTTTACTTTTACTCTGAGGTTACTTCCTTTGTTTACCCTGCGTCCGCGTCTGGCGCCGCCAAAACCACCGAACCCGCCGAATGCATCGCCGAATATATCGCCAAATGATGAAAAAATGTCATCCACAGTCATTCCCTGACCTGAAAAGCCTCCGCCATTATTACCCATTCCGGCATGTCCAAAACGGTCGTAACGTGATTTTTTCTCATCATTGCTCAACACTTCATATGCTTCAGCAGCTTCCTTGAAGTTTTCTTCCGATTTTTTATCACCCGGGTTTTTGTCAGGATGATACTTGAGTGCCTGTTTCCTGTATGCTTTTTTTATTTCTTCCTTTGTGGCCTCTTTTGATATTCCAAGCACCTCATAATAATCTCTTTTTCCCATCCCTTTTTACTTTAATTTTATTGAGCCACCATTGTAATCCAGATAAGTACTCAGGGTTTATTCACCTACTACAACTTTTGCGAACCTTAAAACTTTGTCCTGCAGGTAATATCCTTTTTGAACTACATCAACCACTTTACCTTTCTTCTCTTCTTCAACGGGAACTTTCGCAACAGCTTCTTGCAGATCAACGTTGAAATTACTGTTAAGTGATTCGATTTCTTTTATACCGTTTTGTTTCAGAAAGTCACTGAATTTCCCGTAAATGATGTCAATTCCGGCTTTCAAAGCTTCGCAATCGATTGTCGTATCCATGTGCTGATGCGCTCTTTCAAAATCATCCATCAGAGGTATGATACCCAGGAGCAGGTTTTCACCAGCATATTTCGTCATATCCATTTTCTCCCGTAATGTCCGTTTTCTGTAGTTATCAAATTCAGCCGAAAGACGAATGTATTTATCCTGCATCTCTGCCAGTTTTTCTTCAATAACTCTCACAGCCGAGACAACACTGTCAGAGGCCTCGGTATTTTCTCCTGATCCATCAGTTACATTTTCCTTTGAAACACCAAATGCTGAAAGCTCTGATTCCTCCCTTGCTTTCATATCGGGATTTTCAGTATTTTCTTTATTTTCAGTTGATTTGTCAATGTTGTTATGTCTTAGATCTATATGTTCATTCATCTTTTTTTTCATCATCACACACAGTATTTCAATTTAACTGAAATAAGCTAACAAAATGCCTGCCAAGCTCTCGGGATTGACAATTTGGCAGGGAAACCAGGATTAAGAGACTCATTGACTGAGAGACAGAGGGACTAAGAGACAGAG
>PMIL01000083.1:2453-3904 GCA_003157075.1 Bacteroidales bacterium
TCGATATTTTGGTAACCTCTGTCGATTTGTTCTATATTATGAATTACGCTTGTGCCGTCTGCAGACAGTGCTGCTATAAGTAGAGCTACCCCTGCCCTGATGTCCGGAGAAGACATTACGGTTCCTTTTAACCGTATCATTTTATCCTGGCCAATAACTGTTGCCCTGTGAGGATCGCAAAGTATTATCTGGGCACCCATATCGATAAGCTTATCTACAAAGAACAAACGGCTTTCAAACATTTTCTGATGGATAAGAACTGCCCCTTTTGCCTGAGTAGCTGTTACAAGGAGAACACTTAACAAATCAGGAGTCAGTCCGGGCCATATTGCATCAGAAATTGTCATAATTGACCCGTCAATAAAGGTCTCTATTTCATAATGTTTTTGGTGAGGGATAAAAATATCATCACCTCTTCTCTCGACGTTGATTCCAAGACGGCGGAAAGAGTCAGGTATGATACCCAGATTATCATAAGAGGTGTTTTTGATCGTTATCTCTGATTCTGTTATTGCAGCCATTCCTATAAATGATCCTATCTCGATCATATCCGGCAGAATAGTATGATTACATCCCCTGAGACCGTTTACTCCGTCGATATTGAGAAGATTGGAGCCAATTCCTTCGATTCTGGCACCCATAGAAACAAGCATCCTGCATAGTTGCTGAACATAAGGTTCACAGGCAGCATTGTATATTGTAGTCCTGCCCTTTGCCAGGACAGCAGCCATTATGATATTAGCNNGCTTCTACTTTAAAAAAGGGATCCGCTGAATCAAATTCAAAACGCGCCCCGAGTTTCTGAAAACCTGTAAAATGAGTGTCAACTCTTCGGCGTCCGATTTTATCGCCTCCGGGTTTTGGAATGAAAGCCTTTCCAAAGCGTCCAAGAAGCGGTCCGACTATCATAATCGATCCTCTCAGGCTAGAACTCTGCCTTCTGAATTCGCTAGTCTGCAAATAGTCAAGATTTACCTCTTTTGCTTCGAAACTTGTGATGGAATCAGATTCTCTTTGAACTTTTACACCCATGCAACCGATTAGTTCGATGAGCATATTAACGTCACTTATATCAGGAATATTCCTGATTGTAACTTTTTCTGGTGTAAGAAGTACTGCACAGATGACCTGTAAAGCTTCATTTTTGGCTCCCTGAGGAATTATTTCCCCCTTTAGCGGTTTACCTCCATGAACAATAAAAGTACCCATTAATGTCTGGTATGTCCTTTTTTCTTAACGAATTGTTTATTCTGTTGTTTGCCGTGAGGTTTTCCAATTGGTTTTCTTTTTACCGGAGGAATCAATTCTCTGACCTCAAGGATCCTTACTCCCTCTGTCATTAAGAGTTTTCCTTTGGATAATAATTTCATGTCTTTGATTATCACCTCATCAGCTACCTGAGCCCTGTTCCAGGTGATATAAGATTTTTTCATCTGGTTGACAATCAAGGT
>PMIL01000340.1 GCA_003157075.1 Bacteroidales bacterium
CGGAATGGTAACTTTTTCGTACCAGGCTTTTACTGACATAGACAAATACTTAATTGATATAAAATTAATAATCTGATTAATACGGTTTTATTTTGATGTTTTGCTCACACGGCGCATAGAGCGGTCAATTTTCAGCTGAGCGGAAAGTTGCACCGGTTCATAATATCATCATCAACCCGAATCACCGGATTAACTCCGGCGCTACAATATTTCACATCCTTATGGGATTACCACTAAATGATGTACCGATCCCGAATTTTCAGCCTACTCCGATAAAGTTTTTTTTTGTAACAAAAGCTCAATCTCATAACATCTGGACTCTAAGTTTAAATTGCAGATATTCATTGCCTTGTGCAACTTAATGACTTAATGACTTAATGNNATGACTTAATGACTTAATGACTTAATGACTTAATGGCAATTTTGCTATTTTTGACATTTCGGAGCAGACTCAATCATCGAATTGTCGATGCTGCATTTAGCGTTTGCTGATTTTTACCATAACAACCCCGTTGGCCGGAACTTGTGCACTAAATTTCTGGTTAAAAACGCCCAGCTCTTTCTGTCGCCAAAGGTCACGGATTGACTGTTTTCCGGATAATTGAAGTTTAGTCCAGTCAATCACTACTTCTGCTTTTGTTTTGCCTCTGTTAAATAATCCAACAGCCTTTGAGCCATCAGCAAGGTTTTTGACCATCAAAAAACGTTCAGTATCTTGTTTAATCACCAATCCACATTCTCCCAACGGATCCTGGTTAACTTCAATAACTTCGGGATTACAAAGAACATTAAGTGTAAATTCATCCAATTTCGACATATCACCACTATAAATCAAAGGAGCAGCCATTAGGCTCCACATTGACATGTAAGAATATTGCATTGCAGCAGGCATTGGAGTAAGTTCTGGAATGCCCTGTTTGGAAGCATTGCCAATCCATCCGATTTGTATATAATCCGGATCGTTCCATTCTCCCGGTTTTGAATATTGACGAAATCCGCAATTGCGTATAGCTACCTCGTATATACGGTTGAGTTCGAAACCTAAATCTCCGGAAGTCCGCCATGAATGGCCATCAACTTCGCCACCCCATTTCCATACGTCTCCCATGCCGTATTGACAAAGGTTAAAAACAACGTCACGGTCAAGTGATTTCAGAATTTTACCCATTTGCCGGTAAGGTTTCTGAAAAGCTTCGAGGCTTTTATCTTTTCCGGCAATCTGCCCATATGAACACCAGTCGTATTTCAGAAAATCGTAACCCCATTCTGTGAAGCGGTCAATATCACTCTCTTCATGACCGTAACTAGCTGTATGTCCTGCGCAAGTTAAAGGACCGGGTGATGAGTAGATACCTGCTTTTAATCCCTTTGAATGTATATAGGCTGTCAGGGCTTTCATGTCGGGAAATCTTTTATTGGAATTTATCTTGCCATTTCCGTCACGAGGATCGACTAAGAGAGTCGAGTCTTTCGAACCCGGCTTTGATGCCCAGCAATCATCAATGTTTATATACATATAACCATGATCGATCATACCAGTACTTACCATTGCATCGGCTGCATCACGCATTATTTTGTCTGTTACATGGTTCTCCCAGACATACCAGCTGTTCCAGCCCATATGCGGAGTGAGTGCCAGTTTGTCTCCGCAAACGATTTTAAATTCCCTTTTAGCTGTCCCAATCCTGTTGGTGACATGTAATGTTGTAAGATATACACCCGGATTATCCAAAATTCCGCTTATCTGTCCTGTTGCCGGGTCACATTTTAATCCGGCAGGAAGATTAAGTACCTCATATTTCATTGGTTTTAATCCTGTTGCAGGGATTGTAAAGAGAAACGGAGATCCNNAGAATTCCTGCAAATACCAACATGATAATTAAAAGATATCTTTTCTTCATATTATTCCAATTAAGTTGATTTATGCAATACAAAAAGTAAAGTTTCTAAAACTTTCTGATAAAAGTCAAACCGGATCACTTTTTCTTTGCACTAATTTCAAGTATTTTGAGCCGGAGAATAGTTGTTTGTTCAAACACTTTTTCATTATACTGATATTGGCCTTCGCCTCCGTAATGAGTCATGATGCAGTTCAGCCCTGAAATTCTCTCATCTTTTTCTGTGACTTCAAAAATATTTCCATAACCAATAACGCTTGTAAATCGCATCCCCCAGTCACATGCACTTATCCCCTTTATTATCTGGTGGTCTGTATCCATCTCAAAACACACATAGTTGTTTCTGCGCATCATATCCAGTTTTTTCCCCTCCCTGGCACAATGAAAATAGCATATTTGTTCGGGATCATCTGTATACCCGAAGTTCAAAGTCACGATATATGGAAAATTCTCATTGGCAAAAGCCAGTCTGCATACATCGGCTTTTCTTATAATTTCTTCAATTTCCTGAATACCTGAAATTGCTCTGTCTGCTCGTCTCATTTATTTTGCTTAATTAATTTAATACGCTCAAATACCGGACATTCGGGACTATGTGCTCCCGGCAGATAACCTGTACTTATCAGAAATTCATTAACAATTTCTCCTCCTGTGAACTTAAAGGTTTTTTTAAACAGTTTTGTCCATCCTTCCAGGGATTTAATATCTTCAGCATGCAAGTCCAGCCATTTGCAGAATGATCCTGATTCCTGCCGGATCGTTAAAATGATTTTTGCATTTTCAATTGCAGCATTAATTTTCAACCTGTTTCTTATGATTCCAGGATCATTCATAAGACGCTGGAAATCTATTTCAGTGTAATTAGCAACTTTCTCAATATTGAAATTCTCGAAAGCCTTCCTGAAATTGTTTTGCTTTTTCAGGATGAGAATCCAGTTAAGTCCTGCCTGGTTAATTTCAAACATCAGCCTTTCAAAAAGTGCGTTATCATTTTCTATCGGGAAACCATACTGATTATCATGATATTCCTTATGCAGCGAAAGTTTCTCTCCGGTAATTGTATTTAAATATTCGCAATATGTCATTTTGTAATTTATTAATATTTTTACCCGAATTGTTTATTGAATCTCAAAAAATATTCAATAAAAATAAAGATTTTAATTAACTTTGCTTCCACCCTTAAAAGTGTTATTAAAACTAATAAAAGCAAATTGTTATGGGAAAAGGCGATAAAAAATCAAGAAGAGGTAAAATTATATTAGGATCTTATGGTGTAAGACGTCCCAGAAAAGGTCATGATAAACCTGTAGTTAAGTCTGTTAAAGAGATTGTAGTAAAAGAACCGAAAGATAAAAAGCCCTTAAAAGAAAAAAAAGAGCCAAAAGAGGTAGTAGCTGCAAAAGAAATAATTGAAATTAGTGAAGTTAAGGCCCCGGTTAAGCCCAAAGAAACAAAAGCTGTAAAGGAAAAAGTTGAGGCAAAGACTTCTAAAGCTGCCAAAGAAAAAACAGAGAAGGAACCAAAACCAAAAAAAGAGAAAAAGAGCTGACAGTTCAATGGAAATACTATTTGAAGGGATAGTTCTGAGACCATGGAAATTAAGTGACGCCGCAGAACTCGCTTTAATAGCTGACAATAAAAAGATTGCTGATAATCTTCGTGACGGACTGCCTTCCCCTTATTCAATTAAAGATGCACACGATTGGTTGAATCTGATAATGCCGGAAAATAATCCTCCGCGTTTTTTTGCTATTACGATCAATAAAATGATTGTCGGAAATTTAGGAATTGTGACAAAAACCAATATCTACAGAAAAAATGTTGAGATTGGTTTTTTTGTTTCTGAAAAATTCTGGGGAAGAGGAATAGCCACAAAAGCAATCAGGGCAGCTGTATCCTACGCATTTGAAACTTTTGATATTGTCAGAATATATGCAGAAGTATTTTCTGATAATTTGGCTTCCCGAAGGGCACTCGAAAAAGCCGGCTTAAAAATTGAAACCACTATTCATCAAAATATTATCAAAAACGGAATTATTAAGGATAGTTGTATTTACTCAATTCTGAGAGAAGATTTCAATTCCAGGAGTGCTGCTGGGTCCTGGGTTCTGGNNTTACAATAAGCCACTTATAATCCTCCGGGTCAATGACTGCGTTTATGATAACTGGTTCATTTACAGACAATGCTTCTATTGTTGCTTTTCTCATTTCTTCGGCCGTATCGGCACGTAAAACTTTAATGCCCATGAATATATCAGCACCAAACAGGTCAGACTGATAAAGCAGTGTCCCATAAGCCGGCAGTTCTTTCCATGATTGTTTTATCTTAATAAGGTTAAGTTCCCCGTCAGAAAATACAACGACAATGACCGGCAAATTATTTCTCTTCATGGTTATAATTTCCCCGGCCATCATCAGGAATCCACCGTCACCTGTTATGCAAACAACTGTAGCTTCAGGATAATTGATCTGGGCTGCCATGGCTGCGGGAATACCAAATCCCATTGACGACCAACCATTAGTAATAATAAGTTTACCATTCTCATGGGTATTCCAGAATTGTCCGATAAGATGCAGATGGGAACCTACATCTGAGGTGAGTATAGAATCATCGGGCAATTCTTCTCGGAGGATTTTCAAAGCGGCAGCGGGTCCGAAATGACTTGTAAAACCATTAAAAACGGAATTCATCTCATTCCTGATACCCCTGATCAGATTCTCTTCAAAAATGAGGGCACCAGAATTCAGATTTTCCAGGATATCAAACCAATCACCGGGAGGCCCATTAAACTGAGTAACATTGACTTTTGATGAGAAATCAGTTTCCCTTGTGTCGAAATGGATAAGAGGCACATCGGGTATCCATGATTCATAATTAAATTCAACAGGGTCATAGCCTATCCCGATTACGAGATCAGTCTTTTCGTATATATCTTCCAGATAATCACTTAGCGAATGAAATAAAACGCCGGCGTAACATGGATGATCCACAGGTATCAGTTCTTTTGCCATCGGAGTAATGACGACCGGCATTTTAGAGGTTTCGAGAAACGACAGCAACTCATTCCTGAGGCCCAGCCTCGCAGCGGTCAGGCCGACAGCCAAAAGAGGCCGTCGCGACTTTTCAAGCTGCGATATTATTTTTTGAATATTATTATGGTAATGAATATTCTCAGTCATGTGCCCTGTGGTGGTTGTCATTTCAGCTTCGGTATCAGAAATACCTGAAGGCAGGCCAATATGAACCGGTCCGGGATAAGGCTCTCTGCATAGTTTCAGTGCGGATTCCATAACCAATACTGTATTTCCCGGATTCAATCGGTAGGTTGCTTTTGTTAAAGGTTCAAATAGTTTCTGATGGTTGATATTCATCTGAGTTGTCCGGTTGAGCATATCATCGCTCATTTCACTGGTAAATACAATGACCGGGGATCTGTCGAGCAAGGCTCCTCCTATTCCTGTAGAAATGTTGGTCGCTCCGGGGCCGAATGTAGCATGACAAATACCAGGCTTTCCTGTCAGTCTTCCTGTAACATCTGCCATGACACCGGCTGAAGCTTCATTTGATGTCAGTATGAATTCAATACCGGCTTCCCTGAATGCTTCCATATATGGAATTGATGGTCCGCCAGGGATACCGAATACATATCGGACACCTGCTTTAAATAACTGATTCGCAATATATTCCGCGACTGTCATTTTTAACATATTGAATAACAGACAAAACTATTAAATAATATGGAGCCTTCATAGACGGTTGATAGTAAAAAATAATTTTTTTTCTGATATTTGAAGCTTAATTATTTTTGATTGAACCGTAAAGGCAATACAATTTTCTGGGCAATTATTGCCTGTCTGCTGTGGTCAACCGCCTATGCAGGAATCAAACTTGGCTTAAAATATGATACTCCGTTTCATTTTTCAGGAATAAGGTTCATTATTTCAGGATTGATTATCCTTCCTTTTACAGTAAAACCTTCAACTTTTATCAGGATGATTATAGAAAACTGGAAAGTTGTTGCCTGGGTGACATTTTTACAGATAGTGGTTAATTATTCCCTTTTTTATCACGGGTTGAACCTTGTTCCAGGAGCGCTCGGTGCTGTGATATATGGTGCTCAGCCTCTGATTATAGCAATTGTTGCTGCAGGAATGCATAAAGATGATAAACTTACCAGGAAAAAAATTCTGACAATACTTTTTGGGATCTCAGGTGTTATTCTTATAAGTGCCGGGAGACAGGCCTTCAAACTTGGAACGGCACTGGAGCTTTTGGGTATTGTGATGATCCTTGTAGCCAATGTTGCCACCGGTATCAGCAATGTTATGATTTCTCTCAGGAGTAAAGATATAAACCCGTTTGTTCTCAGCGCTTCTTCTCTTTTTTTCGGAGGAATAATACTATATCTCATTTCTATTCTGGTTGAGGGCAGGCCAAAAGGGCCGTTACCAACGGAGTACTGGTTGATTTTAGCATGGTTATGCTTCATGGCTGCATCTGCGTTCTCAATATGGTATAAACTTCTGCAGCGGCCGGGTGTAAGAGTATCCGAGCTGAATCTCTGGAAGTTTGTTACTCCTGTTTCAGGGGCCGGATTAAGCTGGATGCTTATTCCTGATGAGCATCCTGAATGGCTTACGATTTCGGGGATGATAATTATTACTATATCATTAATAGTCTATTACACTAATAATAGGGACGATACCACTGTTCTGAATAACTAAATCATTCCATGAAAAGAAGATTGATTGCAATAGGTTTTTACACATTATTCTGGCTGTCATTTTTTTTCATTGCCAGATTGTTTTTCATTTTAATGCAATTCAATTCTTCATCTGAGTGCTCTGTTTTTGAACTATCGGGTACTTTTATTCATGGCATAAAGCTGGATATTTCAACAACCGGATATTATCTGCTTGTTCCTTTGTTAGTTATTATCCCCGGAGTCTATTTTAACGGGAACTGGTACAGGAATTTCCTGAGATGGTATACCTGGCTGGTAATTATTTTTTCATCGGTTATTATTGTTGCTGACGCAAATCTGTATTCCTACTGGGGATTCAGGATGGATTTTACCCCAATGCTATACCTGAAAACACCTGAAGAGGCAATGGCTTCGGTTTCGACATTGAAGATTATAATGTTTGTGGTGGCAATAGGTCTCATGTCTTCATTTTTCATATACTTCTATAACAAATTAATTGACAGGCTTTTCAGTAATTTTGAAAGGATCAGGTACATGCTGGCTGGAATATTGTTTTACCTGATTCTCGCCGGAGCTGTGATAGTACCTATCAGGGGCGGGTTTGACGTAGCTCCGATTAATGCCGGATCTGTCTATTTCAGCAATAATATGTTTTTGAATCATACGGCAATAAATGCAGTATGGAATGTAGGTTATTCGGGCTTCGGCCAGAGACCTGTGAAGAATCCTTATATATTCGGCGACCTTGCGGCTGCCACAAGCTTAGTTGATTCAATTACAGTTAAAAATGGGTTACCGGTAAAGGTGTTAAATACTGCAAGACCGGATATAATGATAATTGTCCTGGAGAGTTTCAGCGGATACCTGATTGGTCCGCTTGGCGGTGATTCACTGACGACTCCCAATATTAACAGGTATGCCAGAGAGGGCATACTCTTTTCAAATTTTTATGCGTCAGGAACCAGAACTGACAAAGCAATGCCGGCGATTCTGGATGGCTACCCGGCCCAGCCCGCACAATCAATTATTAAGGAACCCAATAAAACTCAGACTTTACCCAGCCTCGTCCGGATTCTTGTTGAAAACGGATACAACAGCTCATTCTGGTACGGAGGTGATATAAATTTTGCGAATTTCAACGCTTTTGTTATTGGTTCAGGCTTTCATACCATAGTAACTAAGAAGAATTTTAATTCTTCNNGAGTATCAGTGAACCATTTCTCAAAGTTGTGCTCACTCTTTCGAGCCATGAGCCTTTTGATGTCCCTATGGAACCAGTCTTCAAGGGCTCAGATGACTACACTAATTACAGAAATTCAATTTACTATTCGGATAAAGCGCTTGGATCATTCCTCGACTGGGCAAAAGAAACTGCCTGGTGGAAAAATGCACTTATTATTATGGTTGCAGATCATTGCGCGAGATTCAATAATATGCCAAATTATAAGCCGGACGTCTTTAAAATTCCAATGCTCTGGGTTGGCGGGGCTCTGGAGAATAAAGGCATCCGCATTGAGAAACTTGGCGGACAGGTCGATATTCCGTCAACTGTTCTGAGTCAGCTGGGACTTATCGGAAGTTTCCCTTTTGGAAAAGATTTACTTTCGGACAACTCAAAGTCATTTGCATTTTATACTTATAATGAAGGGTTTGGATTTATCACAGACAGTTCTTCGGTAGGATTTGATCTGAAAAGCAGGACACCGATGCTCATGGAGGGGAAAAATCCTGATTCGGGAGAAAGGAAGGGAAAAGCTTATCTCCAGGTCCTTTTCAATGATTATATTAACAGGTAATTTATATATCTTATTATCAATCATTTAGAAAATAATATTTATCTTGACAGGTAAGAATATAATACGAATTCCCAAAGCGGTTATCATGCTTGGGATAGTAAGCCTTTTTACAGATGTTGCAACCGAGATGATCTATCCGCTTGTACCGGTTTTTGTGGCAGCGCTCGGATCAGGTGCAATACTACTCGGAGTTATTGAAGGTGTTGCTGAATCAACATCATCAATGCTTAACCTGGTCAGTGGTATAATATCAGATAAAATAAGGAAGAGAAAACTTTTAGTCCTGATTGGGTATTCAATTTCATCTCTGGTTCGTCCCCTGACAGGACTGGTGACATCAGCCTGGGAGATTATAATAATACGGATGTTTGACAGAGTGGGCAAAGGAATCCGGTCTTCTCCGCGGGATGCATTAATAGCTTCTGCCACAGATGAAAGCATAAGAGGAAAAGCCTATGGATTTCATCAGGCAATGGATCATGTTGGTGCGGTTGTGGGTCCTGTTCTTGCAATAATCACACTTCTGGTCCTGTTCCTGGTGTTTGGCATCAAGGATTCTACATCAGCATTGCGATGGACATTTATACTCGCAATTATACCTGGGATACTGGCAGTACTTACTATTGTGTTTTTCGTAAAAGAATCTGTTTCTGAAAACGGGAATGGCAAGTTACCAGCTTTTTCGCTTAAAAGTTTTGACAGGAATTTCAGAAACTATCTTCTTATAATGATTCTTTTCACTCTTGGAAATTCATCCGATGCTTTTCTTTTGTTCAGAGTTCAGGAGGCAATACATAAGAGTGGTGCAGTGGTAGATATTGTAGGCAGAATACGACCGCTTCATGAAATGGTATCAGGTTTCGGAGATAAGAGGACACAATCGGATATTATTAATATTTTGTTTCTGCCGCTTATCTGGGCCTTTTTTCACATAATCAAAGTTGTGTTTTCAACTCCTATGGGAACCCTGTCTGACAGGATAGGCAGGAAAATCGTTATTAATGCCGGGTGGGCTATTTATGCTTTTGTTTATCTGGCTTTTGCACTTCTTGTTTTCTTATCTCCAGGACTTCAGGTTTTGGCTACATTTGTACTTTTTGGGATATATGCCCTGTTCTATGCATTTACAGAGGGAACAGGAAAAGCCTTTGTAGCTGATCTGGTAAGTGAGGATAAAAGAGGAACTGCATTTGGTCTTTATAATTTTTCTATCGGACTCGGCGCCTTACCTGCGAGTCTGATTTTTGGATTCCTGTACAGCTATTTCGATAAAAGGTTTCCCGGATACGGTGGCACAGTAGCGTTTGGTTTTGGAGGAATCATAGCTATAATCTCAATGATCCTTCTGGCAGTCAATGTAAAAGGAAAGAAGCAAAGGTAAAAGACAAAAGCTTATAACTCATACCTCACACCTCACACCTGTTAAATTCTACCTGCTGTATTTTTTCTTTTCCTTTTTGCCGTATTTTTTATCTTTTTTGAAATCTCTGTTCCTGCTTTCGTGCCCGTCGCTTCTTCTTTTCTCAGGTTTTCTGTCAGACCATTTTGCCGGTCTTTTTCCTGAACGATCATCCTCCCTGTGGCCTTCAGGCTTTTCCAGGGCGATTTCCACTGCAACTCTTCTGTCGTTGAATTTTGCATTATTCAGTGCCTCAATCAGGTAATCCGCAAATTCTGACTCCACTTCAAAAAATGAAAATGTCTTCAAAAGATCTATTTTGCCAAGAGGTACCTTTTTCTGGGTATTCTTATTAACCAGTTCAATAAGCTGCTCGGGATAAAATCCATCAGTCTTGCCCAGATTGATGAAGAGCCTTTTATAGTTCCCGGAATATTCCCGTTGGGGACCTTTCTTGCCTCTGTCCCTGTAATTGTCATCTCCGCGGTCAACTGGCGACAGAATCTCGTCTCCTGATCTGTAATCATCAAGGAATCTGTCAAATTGAAGGGAAACGACCCTTCTAAGGAGTTCTTCTCTGTCAAGACCCGACAATTTCTCGGTAATTTCAGGAAGAAACTTCTCGATCTCCTGGTGCTCTGTAACAACAGTTTCAAGTTTTTTAATCCAATGAAAAAGCTGTTTTCCGCATATTTCACTTCCGGTTGGTATTTTAATTATTTTAAATGGCTTTTTTACAAGTCTTTCGATTTGTTTCAGGTTGTGCTGTTCCCTGACGTTTATAAGAGAAATTGATATACCTTTTTTCCCTGCTCTTCCAGTACGACCGCTACGGTGAGTATAAACCTCATTGTCGTCCGGAAGGCTGTAATTGATGACATGAGTAAGATCATCCACATCAAGTCCGCGGGCCGCAACATCAGTTGCTACCAGGAGCTGAAGATTTCTTACCCTGAATTTCTGCATAACTGTATCGCGCTGCACCTGTGACAGATCGCCATGAAGCGCATCCGCATTATACCCGTCCTCTATCAGCTTTGATGCAATCTCCTGGGTCTCTTTCCGGGTACGGCAAAAAACGATGCCATATATATCAGGTTCAGAATCAGCTATACGTTTGAGAACTTTGTATTTATCTCTTGCCTGAACCAGGTAGTATCCATGGGTTACATTTTCAGCGGATGCATTTTTTGTTCCAATTGTAATCTCTTTGGGATTTTCCATGTATCGTTTTGCAATACCGGAAATTTCTGAAGACATGGTTGCGGAGAACAGAAGGGTCCTTCTGCCATCAGGCACTTCTTCAAGTATTTCATTTATGCTGTCGAGAAATCCCATGTTGAGCATCTCATCAGCTTCATCAAGAATCACAGTTTTAACTGCAGATAATTTTGCAGCACGCCGGCCGATCAGATCAATAAGTCTTCCGGGAGTTGCAACGATTATATGAACCCCTTTTTTCAATTCCCTTATCTGGTTATCAATACTGGCACCACCATATACTGCCAGTATTCTTAATTTCCCGGTATACCTTGCATAGTCGGTCAGGTCACCAGTAATCTGCATGCAAAGTTCACGTGTCGGACAGAGTATCAGAGCCTGAGTTGAATTAAAATCTGTATCAGTCATTTGCACTAACGGAAGTCCGAAAGCCGCTGTTTTGCCTGTCCCTGTCTGAGCCAGTGCAATTATATCACCCTCCTCACTGAGCATTAGCGGAATCACCTTTTCCTGTACGGGCATAGGTTGCTCAAATCCTAGTTCCTGAATAGCCTTCAGGATACCGGGAGTGAATCCCATCTCTTCAAAATTTGTCATTATTATATTTTATGATGTGGTTTCAGGAGCGATGGATTTGTTGTCCCCTCCGAAATGAACTCATATACAGACTGGGCAAAATGCCTAACAACGCTTCGTGGAAATCACCTTGTTAATTTGGGCGCAAAGATAACCAAATTATTCTAAATGCAACATTATTAATAAGAAGGGGTTAATGGCACAACGGCGCCACGGCACAAGGGCGTAATGGTTCAAGGAGGATTCATGAGGCAATTCTAGTTTTTATTTTTACCCCCTTTCCTGTCCCGCAATGCGGGATGATAGTTACTTACCTGGCTACTGAAAAGTTTTCCGAACTTGCTTACGTTTATACCCCTTCCCCCGTGGGGGAAGGTAGGGAAGGGGGTCGGAGAATTTGAGAAGTCAAATAGTAATCGCTTTTACACCTTTGCGCCCTTGAGCCATTGAGCCTTTGCGCCGTTCTCTGGAATTTTGAAAGCTTTTCATTTAATTCAATCAGATTATAGCGTTAGATTACAAGTAATTACATAAATTTGTAGTTATGGTATCGGGATCAGTAAAAATATATTCAGCAGAAGATTCTGCGCGGCTCCGTTATATTGCCGGGATCATCCTTGGAGATATCCTTGGATTATCATGGTCGGTTATCACTGATAAGCGCAAACTTGGGAAAAATCCGGTTATAAATTATTCTGCTGATAGTATAGCGGGGTCATTTAAAATCAATCCGGAAACTCTGTTATTTGAAAAAGGAATTTGTCAGAAACAGATTGTAATAAGTGTCTGGAAGGGGTTACCTGTATTCTTTCAGACATCTGACGGCTCCGACCTCCCTTTTGACATCTTTGCCGCCTCATTTTTTCTTGTTTCCAGGTATGAAGAGTATTTTGAAGCTGAACATGATGATTATGGTAGATTTTGCGCTTCTTCCTCAATTGCTGTGAAAAATGGATTTTTGGAACGACCGGTAGTTGATCTCTGGGCTAAAGAACTGGCTAAAGCCTTCCTTAATAAATTCCCTAACCTGGTTTTCAGGCGTAATGAATATAAATCATTATTGACAATTGATACTGATCAGCCATTTGCATATTTGGGAAAGAATCTCTTCAGATCCATAGGCAGTTTTTTTGGTGAAAAAAATCGTATTCAGAGCACTGTAGGTAACCGTTATCGCATTATCACCAAAGAGGAAAAAGATCCGTTTGATGTTTTTGACTATGTAATTGAAAACATAGAGAGAAGCAATGTTGAAGCAAAGTTTTTCTTCCCTGTTGGTAACCGTTCAAAATACGACAACAACCCTTCATGGAGAAATGAGGAATACAGGAAGCTTATTCATAAAATTGCAGCTAAATATCAGATCGGACTTCATCCTTCTTTCGTTGCAGGCGGCGATGGATCACTTATAGCAACTGAAGCAAGCCGTCTTAAATTAATTCTTGGAAAAGAGATAAATTTTTGCCGGTTTCATTTTATCAGACTGTTCACCCCAAATTCCTACAATAATGTAATTAAAGCCGGAATCTCTGAAGACTATTCCATGGGTTATCCGGATGAACCTGGATTCAGAGCAGGGATCGCACGTCCATACTTTTTTTATAATGTTATTGATGATCAGCTGACAAATCTTAGAATTATCCCCTTCCAGGTAATGGATGTTACACTTTACGACTATAAAAAGCTTGATCCAGTTGATTCAAAGGAGATCATATTAAGACTTATAAACGAAACCAGGAAGGTCGGCGGACTTTTTGTTAGTATATGGCACAATACGTCTCTGCTTAATAACGAAGAGTGGAACATGTGGAGGGAAGTTTTTGAGTTTATGATTAAAAACCAGCTCCCATGATAGTGTATCATAAAAATAATGAAATTGACAGGGAACAATGGGACAATTGTATCAGGAACACCCCGGGGGCTAAGCCATATGCATATTCCTGGTTTCTCGATATTATGTCTCCAGGCTGGCAGGCACTTGTCGATGATGATTATGATTCAGTATTTCCGGTTCCGGGCTACACCCGTTTTGGAATACAATATATCGCAACCCCTGCTTTTCTTCAGCAGCTTGGAGCATATTCACCTGACAATTCATCAACCAAAGCGATAAAGGAGTTTCTTGATTATATGCCTGATTTTTATAAATTTATTGATCTGTGTGTAAGGCAGAAAATAGATGATAATGTTTATAAAGTATCCCTGAAAGTAAATTATGAACTGGATCTTTCGCATCCATATGAATCAATTGCCGGTAATTTTTCTGACAACTGCACGAAATATATTAATTCTTCAGCCGGGAAAAAGCTTGATATAGTTGGCGACATAACCCCTGATGAGATTATTAATCTGTTCATTGAAAATAAAGGAAAAGAACTAAATTGGGTCAAAGATCGTGATTATCAACGCCTTAAAAACTTGATAAATTTCTGTTTAATAAATAAGAAGGGGAGAATTATTGGTATAAGAGGGACCCGGAAAAGATTGATTTTCGCTATTTTCATTATTGAGATACGAGGAATCACAACTACTCTTTTTATTGTTAATACACTGCAAAGCCTGGAAAAGAAAATCGACTACTTTGTGTTTAATTACCTGATAAAAAAACTATCTTCAACAAAGACTATTCTTGACTTTGCAGGTTTATCTGTACCATCAGCTGCTTCTTTCTGTGAGTCTTTTGGATGTGCCAAAGCTCCCTATTACAGGATTTACAGGAATCGTCTTATCTGGCCCTTAGGTATACTAAAATAATAACTCCATTTCCTCGTCATTGCTGACGTCTACCAGTGCCCCATTATCACATTTAATAGTTTTTGCAGTGAATTTTTTCAGGAGGGTATAATTATGAGTTGCCACAACTACAGCTCTTCCGGTTTTACTTATATCCGTGAGCAGCCTTAAAATCCCTTCCGACGTTTCAGGATCCAGATTCCCGGTAGGTTCATCAGCAAGGATTATTTCAGGATCATTAAGCAATGCTCTGCCTATCACAACCCTCTGTTGTTCTCCTCCTGACAACTGATGAGGCATTTTATTCCCTTTCAATCCCAGACCAACTTTTTCCAGCACTTCAGCTATACGATTATCCATCTCAGTCTTATTCTTCCAGCCTGTGGCTTTCAGAACAAATTCGAGATTCGCATTAACAGTCCTGTCGGTAAGCAGCTGGAAATCCTGGAAGACAATTCCGATCTTCCTGCGCAAGTAAGGGATTTCCCTTTTCTTTATCTTAGCCAGATCATATCCGGCAACAAGTCCTGTCCCATCTTTAAGTGGTATCTGTGCGTTGAGAGTCTTGATAAGACTTGATTTTCCGCTGCCAACCCTGCCAACCAGGTAAAGAAACTCACCTTTTCCGACACGCAGATTAACATTGGAAAGTACTAAATGCGTCTGTTGCCATATTGTACAGTTTGTCAGCTCAATAATAACGTCAAGTGGAAGATTTTCCTGCATTTCCCGGCTATTTAAGGCACAAAATAATGAAAGAATTGATAACTAACATTTATATGTTAATAAAATCAGTAATAAAGCTCCTTTGCCGGCGTTTAATAGTTGTAATTTTACGATTGATCAAAAAAAACGTGGAATTGTTATATGTGGCTTACAATTANNAAAAAAAATAAGTTATGAACAGAAGACCAAATATATTTTGCCATAAATCAGCACAAAATGCTGAAAATAAAAATAAACTTAATAAAGGGGCTGTATATTATTTATTCCTGTTCTTCCTGTTTTTTTGCCACCCGCTGACAAAAGTCTCAGCACAGCTGCCATTTACAGTTAAAGAGATCGGATCGGAATTCTACAGGGGCATGGAATTGTTCAAAAAGGAAAAATACCCCGCTGCAATAAGACTCTTCGATTCATTTATAAAAAANNAAGGTATTCAATCCTGATGCCGAATACAGGATGCTTACGTTCATTTATACCCATCCCGAAAGCCCTAGAATTAATGATGCAAGAATGGAATTGGGTGATTATTTTTATCAGACTAAAAACTTTAGGAAGGCAGCAATTTACTATGAAACTGTAAACCGGCAGGAACTGAAATCAGATAAACTGCCGGAATATTTTTTCAGATTCGGATNNCCTGCTATATACTATTCTTCACAGATTGCTTATGAACAAAACATGTATCAAACAGCTCTGGAGGGATTCATGCGGCTGAAGGATGATGAAACATTTGGAGGTATTGTGCCCTTTTATATTGTTCAGATTCTTTATATGCAGAAAGATTATGAAGGAATTTTAAAGATGGCTCCTGATCTTCTCAAATCTGCGGGAAAAACCAGAGCAGTTGAACTTTACAGATTTATCGGCGATGCTTACTATAACAAACAAAATTATAAAGAAGCCCTTCCATACCTTGAAAAATATTCAACCGGAGCTAAAGCAAGTGACAGAGAGGATAAATATGAGCTTGGGTATTGTTATTACAAAACCGGAGATTTTGACAAAGCAATAAAATTACTTTTAGAAATTGGTGCCAAAAGTGATCTTCTCAGCCAGAATATCTGGAATATTCTTGGCGATTGTTATCTCCAGAAAGGAGACAAAACCCGTGCAAGGTTAGCCTTCGGACAGGCATCACAGTTAGATTATGACAAATCTATCAAGGAAGAATCCTTATATAATTATGCAAAACTGACTTATGAAACGGCATATGCTCCGTTTGGAGAGGCAATTGCAGCTTTTCAGGAGTATGTCGATCTTTATCCGGGATCGAAAAGAATTCAGGAGGTTTACGATTATCTGGTGGGTACTTTGATGCAGATCAAAAACTACAAAGCCGCACTGGCTGCCCTCGATAAAATAGGCAACAAAGACAGTAGACTGGAAGAGGCATATCAGAAAGTTGCATTTTTCAGGGGATTGGAGCTGTTTAATAATCTCGAGTTTGAACCTTCAGTAGACATGTTTGATAAGTCTCTTAAGTATGAAAAGTACAACCGTCAGATAAGGGCACGGGCTATCTACTGGAGAGCTGAAGCGAATTACCGGCTTGGTCATTTTGATCTTGCAAAAGAGGATTACGAGCTGTTCATGGGACTCCCTGGTTCTTCATTTCTTAGCGAAAATAATCTTATAAGGTATAATCTGGGGTACACCTTATTTAATCTGAAAGACTATACAAATGCCCTGAATAATTTTAAAATTTTCGAATCAGGCGATACAACTGCCCGGCCGGAAGTGATTGCCGATGCAAAGGACAGAATAGCTGATTGCTATTATATTGTTACCAGCTATCCTTCAGCTATCAGTTATTATGACAAAGTTATAGCATACGGAAATCTTGATGCCGATTATGCCATGTTCCAGAAAGGATTCTCGCTCGGTCTGATGAACGACACCAAAGGCAAAATAGATGTTCTTACTGCTCTGATTCAAAAATATCCATCCTCTTCATATGTGCCTGATGCGATATTCGAACGAGGACGGGCATACCTGGTTATGGAGGATTACAAAAGAGGTGAGTCGGATTTTATTTTGATTCTTTCAAATTATCCTGGAAGCTCTTTCGTCCCACGGTCTGAAGTTCAGCTTGGTCTCCTCTATTATAACCTCGGCGAGAATGAAAAAGCTATTTCACAATACAAAAAGGTTATCGAAAATTTTAAATCAACTCCCGAGGCAAGAGATGCCATGACCGGTCTGAGAAATACGTATGTTGATCTGAATGATGTGGATACTTATTTTTCTTATGTAAAGACTCTTGATGGATATGGTGATATCAATCTTGCAGAGAAAGATTCACTTTTGTACATGTCAGGTGAAAATCTCTTTATGACCGGAAAGTATGATAAAGCCACAGGAATACTTAAAAATTATCTTGATGAATTTCCGAATGGTAGTTTCAGACAAAATGCCCAATATTACCTTGCAGAATGTATGAGATCTTCAGGCAATACCGATGAGGCACTTAAATTGTACAGAGAGGTGGCGGACCAGCCTAACAATCAGTTCCTCGAACAATCACTGATAGCTTCTTCCTCAATATTGTTTGATAAAGAGGATTATCCGGCAGCACTCGATTACTACGAGAAGCTTGAGAAAGTGTCCTCAAGTGATGAGAATACTCTTCTTGCACTAAAGGGAGAACTTAAATCGGCTTATCAGGCAGGTGATGCTCAAAAGACAATCATTGCTGCCGGGAAAATAAACAGTTCTCCGAATATACCACAGGAGCTGACCAGAGAGGCTACATTTATGAGTGCAAAAGCAAATTATAGTCTTAATAATTTTGATGATGCATTAAGAGATTTCAGGAAGGTGGCTACAGAAGTTACCAGCGTAGAAGGAGCTGAGTCAAAATACAGGGTTGCCGAACTTCTGAACAAAAAGGATAAACCTGCCGAAGCGGAAAAGGTAATTACAGAGTTTATCGATCAGAAATCCCCTCATCAATTCTGGATGGCGAAAGTATTTCTTCTTCTTGCAGATATCAGTATTAAAAAAGGCGATTCACTGCAGGCCAGAGCCACTCTCCAAAGCCTGAAGGATTATTATAAGATTGATAATGATGGTATCCTGGATGAGGTAAAAGCTAAAATGAATTCCCTTGACCAAAATAAACCAAATACTGAGAAGATTGATAATCAGCAGAATAATGTTCAACAATAATCAGACTTGTTACAGAAATTGATTTGACATGACTAAAAGAAATCTTATTATACCAGTCCTCCTGATAATCTCTTTACTTCCCCTTAACGCCCAGGAAAAAAAGAAAGATGCAGGACTAAAAAGAGAGGTAACGCTTTATAATCCATACAAACCCTCTCTTCCTGAATTTAAGAAAAGGAGCTTTTTACCTGACATGAACGATACATCGAAAGTCAAACCTTCGTTCCGTTATGATGTAAAAGCAACTCCATTTCTTCCTGAGTATACTATCAGTCCGATAAAGGCTGCAGCTTTACTGCCTGATCCTTTGCCAAAACTTTATAAGAGTTATGTAAATCTGGGTTTTGGAGATTATATTACTCCACTGGCAGAAATTAGTATTACCAATGAAAGATCGAAAAAGGGAGCTATTGGTTTTTACGCAAGACATTTCTCGACTAATGGCAAACTCGGAATTGATAATGGGTCCAGAGTTTTTGCGGGTTATATGGATAACGATGCTTCACTTTTTGGTCGTAGGTTCTTCAGAAAAAACGTACTCGCAGGATCTTTGGATTATTCTGGTAAGACCAGGTATGCTTATGGTTATAGTCCGGATATTCCATTCTATTTTCCTCCCAAGAAAGACATAAGAATACAATATAATAATATAGGCGCAAAAGTTTCATTTTCATCAATAACATTGGATTCTGCAGCTTTTTCTTATGATTTTAATTTTGGGTATAACTACTTCTCGAGCGAAAAGAGCATGAATCAGCGTAATGTTAGCTTTTCCGGGAAGATGGCTAAATCCTACAATGAGTTCTATGTCGGTTCAGGCATAAGCTATGACCACTATGGATATACAGACTTTCTTGCAATAACTCCAAAATATATAGCATCAATAAGTCCATTCATAAAGAAGAGCTCGGAATTATGGAGCTTTAAGCTGGGTTTTGAGGCATTGCTGGATAGAAATATGACACCCAATGCTAAGTTCCATGCATATCCGGATGTCAATTTCAGCTTTAATTTAGTTCCTTCCTATGTAAGTTTCTATGCTGGATTATCAGGAAAGCTTGAGAAAAATGAGCCATTGCATGTTATTTCTGAGAATCCTTATCTGGTTCGTGATGGGAGCCTTTATAAAATACCAAATACCAGTCATGATATAATTATTTTCACTGGTTTGAAGGGAAATACAGGAATTGGAGGGAATTATATATTATCGGCATCATATTCTCTTATCAGCGATATGCTGTTATATTCTAACAGAGTAATTCCTGGTACAATTCTTCCGCCTGATAAAGGAAACTATTTCTCTGCCCTTACCGACGATGTGGAGCTGCTTAACATTCATGGCGAAATGAACGGACCTATAAATGAAAAATTCTCTTTTACCAGTGCAGGTAATCTTTATAAATATACACTTTCAAAATTTGATTATGCATGGAATAAATCAAACTGGGATGCCAGATTTGGTTTAAAGTATAACCTCAGAGACAAGATTATTGCCGGTATTGAAATAAAAGCCCAGGGTAAGCGTAAACTGATAGCAAATGGGGAAAGTATTGGGATACTATCGCTTCTGCCTCTTGATAATCCGCCTTTGATGTATGAAATGCCTGTGCATTTTAATCTTAATCTGAGTGCTGAATACCGTTACTCCAAAATATTGTCATTCTGGACTAAACTAAATAATATCTCAAACAACCGTTACTATGAATGGGTTTATTATCCTACACAGGGATTCCTGTTCATGTTAGGGTTTACGTATAGTTTATAGCTGCCCTGCCTCTTGACAAGGAGTATAAATCTAAAAGTACGAGTACAAGAGAGCTGTTGAAAAAGTAAGTTTTAACGCAGAGTACCGCTGTGATGGCGCTGAGAGCCGCAGAGTAATTATTTGATAAATTGCACTTTGCGGTTCTCTGCGAATTCTCTGCGTACCTCTGCGTTTAAAGGATTTCGACTTTTTAAACAATTCCGAAGAGGGGTAAAAAAGTCACGGCACATTAGGAGGTGCTCAAAATTAGTCATAGAAATACATTCCCTTTATTTTGTTAATTTCTTGATGAGAATTGTGTATTATTTTTAACAATATTTTAAGGAAAAACAATTTAAAATCCGTATATTTGTACTGATAATTAATAATCATAATATCAATAATTTATAACAGGAATTGTGAGGGTGATTCTGACAGATGAAAGCAGTAAAAAATCGATTCTGATTTCATCATCTAAAAAACAATTTATTTATTATCAGAAGGAGTAAGTTAAGATATCTCTCCGTGATAGTTTTTTAGGCCTGTTATATCTAGAAGATATTATATTTTGTGAACTTAATATTTCAGAAAGAATGAGCGAGAATGAAAAGAAGTTGCAGGACAGTAAGGATTACTCAGCAGATAATATTCAGGTCCTGGAAGGCCTTGAGGCTGTCAGGAAGAGACCCGCAATGTATATCGGAGATATTGGAATCAAAGGGTTACATCATCTTGTATATGAGGTTATTGACAACTCAATTGATGAGGCTATCACAGGCTATTGTACCAGGATAGAAGTTATTATACAAAAGGATGGTTCGGTAACTGTCAATGACGACGGAAGGGGTATTCCTACCGGAATAATGGAAAAAGAGCAGAAGTCTGCTCTCGAAGTAGTTATGACCGTTCTTCATGCAGGTGGCAAGTTTGATAAGGATTCTTATAAAGTGTCGGGAGGTCTCCATGGTGTGGGGGTATCATGCGTAAACGCACTTTCAACTACTCTCTCTGCTGTAATTATGAGGGAAGGTGATATATTCAGACAACAATATGAAAAGGGGAAACCTGTTACTGCTGTAGAAGTTATTGGTAAATCCGATAAATCAGGAACATCAATAACATTTAAGCCCGATGGCACAATTTTCCAGACCACCGAATTTAATTTTGAAATTCTCGCCGCCCGTCTTCGCGAACTAGCTTTTCTTAATAAGGGAATCCTTCTTACTCTTAAAGATGAGAGGGAACTTATCGATGACGGGAATGGAGGAACAGCCCGTTATGAAGAATTTCGTTCTGAACAGGGGCTGAAGGAATTTGTTGAATACCTTGATGCAAACAGGGAAAGGCTTATCGACAAAATTATTCATATAACATTCGACAAAACCGAGATCCCGGTTGAGATAGCTCTTCAGTACAATAATTCATTCTCGGAGAATGTCCACTCTTATGTTAATAATATAAATACTATTGAAGGAGGGACACATCTTGCTGGATTCAGAAGAGGTTTGACGCGTACGCTCAAAAAATATGCTGAGGATTCAGGCGCCACCTCAAAACTTAAATTCGATATTAATGGTGATGACTTTCGCGAAGGATTAACAGCAATTATCTCGGTAAAAGTTGCTGAACCTCAATTTGAAGGCCAGACAAAAACGAAACTTGGAAACTCCGAGGTGATGGGAGCAGTGGACCAGGCTGTAAGCACAATGCTGACTAATTACCTTGAAGAAAATCCAAAAGATGCCAGAATAATTGTCCAGAAAGTCATTTTAGCTGCTACTGCCAGGCATGCTGCTCGTAAAGCAAGAGAACTGGTTCAGCGTAAGAATGTGTTATCCGGTTCCGGGCTGCCTGGTAAACTTGCCGATTGTGCTGACAGAGACCCGGCAAATTGCGAGATATACCTTGTGGAAGGTGATTCTGCAGGTGGTACCGCAAAACAGGGTCGTGATCGGGCCTTTCAGGCTATCCTCCCGTTAAGAGGAAAGATACTGAATGTTGAAAAAGCCATGCAACACAGGATTTATGAGAGCGAAGAAATAAAAAATATCTTTACGGCGCTCGGTGTTAATATAGGAACTGATGATGACAGCAAGGCTCTTAACACAGCCGGGCTTAGATATCATAAAATCATAATAATGACCGATGCTGACGTGGACGGCTCTCATATCACAACGCTGATCATGACCTTCTTTTTCAGATACATGCAGGACCTTATCAAAGGCGGAAATATTTATATAGCTACTCCTCCGCTCTACCTTATTAAAAAAGGAAAATCGGAACGGTATTGCTGGACAGAGGAAGAACGCGAACTTGCGGTTCAGGAGTTGGGACAGGGTAAAGAATCTTCTGTCGGAGTACAAAGATACAAAGGTCTTGGTGAAATGAACGCAGAACAATTGTGGTCTACAACCATGAATCCTGAAACAAGGACACTCAGGCAGGTTACCATTGAGAGTGCTGCTGAAGCGGATCATATTTTCTCGATGCTTATGGGTGATGAGGTACCGCCCCGGAGGGAATTCATCGAAACTCATGCAAAATACGCTAAGATTGATGTCTAACTTCTGACCAGTGCATAGATTAACTGCCGCTTTTATTCTGTTCCTGTCTTCTTTCGCATTAAAGGCTCAGGATCCTGGCAAAACCATAGCATCGGTTTTTAAAGAGGCTCTCTCAGACCGGACAGCCTATAATAGTCTTGAATATCTGTGTAAGAATACCAGGGGCAGACTGGATGGCTCTCCCGCTTTGGAAAAGGCTATAGAATATATGCGGCAGGCTCTGACAGATGCAGGTGCCGATACGGTATGGCTTCAGAAAGTAACCGTGCCTCATTGGGTGAGGGGCCATGAGAAATGTACTGTAAGCTCAAAAGTTCTTGGAAATAAAGATCTTAATATAACAGCCCTGGGGCTTTCAGTAGGCACATCCGACAAGGGAGTAACATCGGGAATTATTGAAGTTCANNGATTTTGAAGAGCTCAAATCTCTGGGTAAAAGTTACATTAAGGGTAAGATTGTGTTTTTTAACCGTCCTTTTGATAATACACAGGCTAATTCATTTTCCGGTTATGGAGGTGCTGTTGAGCAACGGACTATGGGCGCATCCGAAGCTTCAAGGTATGGAGCTGTTGCTGTCATCGTAAGATCAGTGACTCCGGATCTCGATAATTTCCCTCATACCGGAGTTACACATTATGTTGATGACGTTAAGAAAGTTCCGGCTGTTGCTGTTTCAACTTTAGATGCAGAACTTTTAAGTAAGTGGCTTAAATCTGATTCAACGCTCACTGTCAATCTGATTTCCACATGCAATAACAATCCGGATACAACAGATTATAATGTTATCGGGGAAATTACCGGCACACTTAAACCGAATGAATATATTACAGTCGGTGGACATCTGGATGCCTGGGATATAGGTGAAGGAGCCCAGGATGATGGTGGAGGCTGTATTCAGGCAATTGAAATGATCAGGATTTTCAAAAAGCTCGGGATAAAACCAAAGCGTACTGTGCGTGCTGTTATGTTCATGAATGAGGAGATATCATCGACAGGAGGGAAGACATATGCTGAGGAGGCAAAAAGAAAAGGTGAAATTCATTATGCCTCACTGGAATCCGATCGTGGAGTTACAAGCCCACGGGGCTTTGGCTTCGATGCTGAGGGGGATGAACTTAAAAGACTACAGTCACTGGCTTCCTGGTTTGAACCATACAATATCAGGGATTTTGACAGGGGAGGCGGGGGGTCAGATATAAGCCCACTCAAGGCACTCGGTGCAATACAAATTGGTTATATGCCTGATACACAAAGATATTTTTCATTCCACCATTCTGCAAACGACACTTTCGAACAGGTAAATATCCGTGAACTCCAAATGGGGAGTGCAGCAATTGCTTCCCTGATATATCTGATTGATCTTTTGGATCTACAACACTGAGAACCTCTGTTTCTCCTTTTAGAACTCTTCCTCATCCCCCTTGCCCCCTTCTCCCAGGAGAGAAGCGGGTAACCCTCAATATGTTAATGATTTAAATCCCTCCCTCCCGGGGAAGGATTTAGGTGAGGCAATAAGTCACTTTGAATGGTTATTCATCTATACTCCAAAAACCTTCCTTTTTATCACCACAGCATTATCCATACACACTTCACTGCAGCAGAAACATCTAATGCATTTATTATCAGTAAGAACTATATGAGTCTTTTTTGAAGGCAAAGGAAGTATTGCCTGAACCGGACAAATATTGACACATTTCTGACATCCTGTGCAATTTTCATGAATAAAGACCGGCCTTCTTTCAAGCTTTTTCAGAAATTTAATCCTTTTCATGACAAACTTCAGGGCAATATTATTGGTTGTTGAAACAGGAACTTTTTTAAATCCTTTTTTTATTATAGTGGCTATTTCCGGTCCATTATAGATTATATCTTCTTCAGAGCTGAGCCAGATCTTGCGGAAAAAAGCAACCCGTGAAGTTGGTATAAGCAGAGGTTCATAGCCTGCGATCCGGCTTGCAGTCATATCAATAGCAAGCGGGTTTGTTGAACCTAAAATTAATCCTACCTCAACCGGTAAGCCACGTCCGGGACCCGGACCTTCCATACCCATTATTCCGTCCATAAGAAAATAATCAGGCGTAACAGCTTCATTCAGATCAACAAGAAACTCTCCAAATTTACTCCTGTCCTGATGCAGGGCGTGTTGTTTTGCTTTGCTGAATCCGGGCACAAGACCGAGAGTGTTTTTAATGGCACCTGTAAAATATACCAGTTCATGATTCTTAAATTTTGGCATAGAAATAATCAGATCCATCTCATTTACTATACCTGCAATTCTTATCTTCCCTTTCCTCAGAGATTTTTCGGCAGGATTTGTCATGAAATCAATCCATTTGGCTCCGGTTTTTTCACAAACTCCGAAGATTCCCGATTTCTCTCCCCTGAATTTCTGGGTATGAACAGCCGGAGAATCCCCTACCATTACTGTTGCTCCTTCAGATTGCAGAAAACGGATCATGGCTTCAACAACAACAGGATTGGTGCTAATACACTTGGCTGGGTCATCGTCAGTAAGAATATTTGGTTTTACTAGGACTTTTTTACCTTTTACACAAGGACCCTCAGTTACTTTGTATATATCGGAAATTATATCATAGATCTTTTGAAGATCATATTCATTGCACTTCCTGACCGCAATTTTATTATTCATATTCTCTCTTAAAATGAAGGGTCAAAGATAAACCAATTTCCGGGAGTTGGAAATTGAAGAAATTTGCATACTCTCCTTCCCCCATTACACATAAGAAACATTGTCCTCCCGAAATTCATCCACCCTTGGGCATAACTTTAAAGCAATGGTTATGAGGTGGATGAATTGAGGGATCTCCCAATCATTATACTGAAATTTAATTAACACATTCTTGTTCCTGATACCTAATCAAATAGTACGAGGGTCTCTATTTCTAATAATATTTTGAGGCACTACCGTTTTCTACCAATTAGTGATTGAGAAAAAAATGTATACAAAGAGTAGCTTTTGAATGAGGAGTGGCCAGACCCTTTTTA
>PMIL01000285.1 GCA_003157075.1 Bacteroidales bacterium
AAAGCTGAAGGCAATTATACTTCAGTCTGTACCGGGAAAAAACAACATCTATGTTCAATGAACCTGGGTAAGGTAGAAGAACTATTGCCAAAGAACGGATTTATTCGGGTGGGCAGGTCGTATATTGTGAATTATGAGTATATCACCATGCTTGATCGAAAAGAATGCACCATAGTGCTTATAAGAGAAGGTGAATCTGTAACCGTTAAAATACCGAGGCATCATCTGAAAGATCTTGATATTTTATAGGTCATGAAGGGTGTTTCTGTTTTAAAAAAACTCATATATTCTTCAGGATTTCTGGCTTTGGTCCCTGTTGTAATAATTTTGTATTTTATTCCCTCTTTCGGTACTAAGTTTAAGCTGCAGGTAGAACCTGTACCGAAAAACCGGGCAAATTATGTATATGAAGATCTTAATTCTGATTCCATATCTGAAATTGTTCATTCAGGAAAAGGTGTTCCTTATTATCACGTGGTAATTGAGAATAATGATTTGCAGGTATATGATCAGTGGAATTTTCAGGACAGTATTGACACCGATCTGTCAGATTTTTTCTTTGGCAATTATGACAATGACAAATTCAAGGAAATCTATGCCTTTACATATAAAGACGATTCTCTGTTTCTGAATATTAATGAATTCTTTGATCCGCATGGAGTAAGCCTGAATCGTTGTTATATTACAAAGATTTGCGTTGTTAATAAAAAAGTTACATCCATTATCTTTCCTGCAGGATTTTATGATACAAATGGTGATGGAAAAGATGAATTATTCTTTAGCATTCAGACAGGTTTTGGCATGAAACCCCGTCAGCTCTATTCATTTGACATTGCCCGCAAAGAATTGAAATCAAGTCAGTATTTAGGAGAAATCTGTCAATTTCCTCATATGGTTGACACTGATGGCGATGGCCGGCCTGAAATATTTGGTTTAACGGTAGCATCAGGAAATTTCAAAACGCCGGTTCCCTTTATTGACTGGAGCGCATGGCTTATGGTATTTGGCGATGATTTGAAATTTAAGTTTCCACCTGTTGAGTTTCCCGGACTCACAAATCAACTTGACATTAACTACTATTCAAATTCAGGATTTAAAGGATATATCGTTACACATAATACGGGGTCTGCTGATACAACTGTACTAAAGCCGAGAATTATGCTTTTTACTCTGGACGGAAAAAAGATTAATGAGCGATTGTTCAGTGATATGGGGCTAAATACCTTTGCTAATGTGGAGGTTTTAAAAAGCAAAAATACATACAGAATTTATCTTTTTGGGAATGATCTGCTCGAACTTGACGGTGGGCTTAAAATCATTAACAGGTTAAAATCACCCTTCAGTTCATATATTTACCACTCTGCAGTAGACATGAATTTTGACGGAGAACAGGAGCTGGTCATATATTCCCCCTCAGACGAAAAACTGCTAATCTATAATTCGGCATTACAAAAGCTTTCTGAATGCAAACTTAAGGTTACCGGTATTCGTATGAGGTTTTCACATTTTTCTTCAAAGAATCATGAGAATAAAATTTTTCTTTCAGCAGGAGATGATGGTTATTTTCTTCAGTTGAAAAAGAATAATTATTTTTTCCTGGGTTATCTGACCTATCCTGGAATTTACTTATTGGTCCTTTTGTTTATAATTCTCATTAAAAGGATTAACACACTTCAGGTTGTGCAAAAAGAAAGTTTAAACCGCAGATTGGTAACACTTCAACTACAAGGTATTAAATCACAGCTGGATCCGCATTTTACTTTCAATACCCTAAATTCAATAGCATCACTTATTTATCTTGAGGATCGCGAGTTAGCTTACGATTACATGAATAAATTCACTCATCTGCTGCGGGGGTTAATTAATGATGCTGAACGAATTTACAGGACTCTTGGTGAAGAACTTGAATTTGTTACCACCTACCTTGATCTGGAAAAACTAAGATTTGGCAATAAATTTAATTATGAAATTCATATTGGCCAGAATGTGAGTCAAAGAGAGCAGGTACCAAAACTTGTCTTGCATACTTTTGCAGAAAACGCAATTAAGCATGGGATTATGTCTCTTAACGAAGGCGGGATTCTTAAAATTAAAGCCGAGAAGAATAAGGATTATCTTATTCTGTTTGTCGAGGATAATGGTATAGGAAGGACAAAAGCAGAAGGTCAAAGCACATCTACAGGAAAAGGACTAAGGCTTACCGGCGAGTTTTACGACATTTTAAATCAGATAAATAAAAAACCAATAAAGCATTTTATTACTGATATTCAAGACAATGACGGATCTGTAATTGGTACAAGGGTAGAGGTATGGGTTCCTGTGGAATAGTCAGAGATTAGAGATCAGAGATTAGAGATCAGAGATCAGAGATCAGGGATCAGGGATCAGGGATCAGAGTTAAAAGTAATCATTACAACCAGGGCGGTGTTTCGGGCAGAGATTTTCTAAATTCAAGCAGAAGTTCATCTTCATATGTGCCGGCGTATTCACCCTCTTTAAACCTGTCAAGTGCTTCATTAAGAAGTCGTTCCCAGGATCTATCTTCTTTTCCCGGTATTACAGGATAGAATAGTATTCCATTGTTTTTAGCGGCATCCAGATCACCTTTGGCATCTCCTATCATGAGAATTTTATTATCCTTGTATTTACCTTTTGCAGCGAATGCAATGTGCTGGGTTTTTGTGCCATGCTCCTGGCCTGCAATATGCATTGAATGTCCTTTAAGACTATGCTCCTTCCATTCACGTTCAAGTACATCAAGCGGTGTCTGAGAGACAATAACAATGTCGGAGAATGAAGATATTTTGTCCAGTGAATGGGTGGCATTCCTGAATGGCGGAATGTTATGTAACCATGTATTTATATCATTATTCACAGCTTCAGACCATTTTACAACTTTTTCAAGATCCTTATTATTATTATTATGCGATTCATAATATTTTCGGAGGTTTGCATTGCTAAGTCTGGTCTCGGTTTTTACCCAGTCCTTAAGTAACGTCAGATCGGGTAATTTATAGCCAGATTCAATGATCTCTTTCCTTTCGCTGAGCAATTCAAAGACCTTAATTATTGATATGAATCTGTTTCCTCCTCTGTAAATTGAATAAAGGTTAACAAATTCCCATGTTTCCCGTAATACTTTGGAGATTCCGTATAAACTGAAATATTTTAATGCTATAGGTATGAAGAATTCTTTCTGTTTTACCTCCATTGAATCAAATACGCAGCCGTCAGAATCGATCCCGATAAAAAATTCATGTTCCGGTTTCAGGTTCTGTAACTCTTTTTGAAAATTCATAAATGAATACGTATTATTAATTATGACAATCGGTAATGATACATACAAAATTCATAAACGCTTGAAAATCAATTAGGGTATATTAGTGATTCCTGATACTCAAATTACTTATTATTCAGATTATCCAATATGAAAGATATTTGAAATTAAAACCTGAAACCATATTTTATTTCTAACCTGTTATAGGCGATTTTATATGTCGCTATAAGAAGATTATAATTTGTTTCCTCATAACTAATGTGCAGATTCCTGTAGGCAAAACTAAGATAAGTTTCACCCCAGTCTCTGACCCATGAGATTCCGGTTCCGATAGTGAAAGATCCTCCTCCTTTATAAGAAGTGGGAACATTATATTGTTGTGCAGTCTCGTCAGAACCGCCAAAGTCTCCATTCAGATGGAATAATTTTCCGCCACGGATAAAGATGAATGGAGCAGTTTTGTTGTCGGAAAACAGAGCCTTGTACTCAGCGAAAACAGGCATAAAAGGCTGACCCAGATACTCGACGCCTGATCCTGCACTAAAAATGTTTCTGGTGTTTTTTGTTACACTAATGAGAAAATTACAACTGAATGGTGTTTTATACTTGCTGCTTTGTGCACCAGCCATTATCCCTGCCTCAATAGAAAATCCTCCGCCATTCTTTTTTCTGCCGTCAAAAAATGAATTCGCCACTTCAATTTTTTGCACTACTGATACCGGGTAAATATAAATACTGCCATCGGAGGTCTGGATTTTATACAAACTATCAGTAAGTTCAATTAGCTTTCCATAAATCATATTTCCATTCTTTAGAAGTAGGAGATCTTTTGACTTTTGAGCCGTCATTGGAAAAAGAATGAATATCAGCATTAAAATGCATAGAAAAAGTTTTTTCATGGTATTTCAGGTAAAGGTTATATATAGTTTAGCATGATTTTTGTTTAGTAAAATTGGACCAAACCTAAACCTTTATGAAAGCAAAAATCATTCCAATCATAACCTTGATTATGTTTTTTTCAATAATGTTTTCTTCATGTGAAGATAATACTTTGAAGGAATACAAAGGGTATGCACCTGTATATTTGTCCTATAAGGATTTGAGAGCTTCGGTAACGGAAGAACAGAATGTTGATCTTAAAAATCCCGGAAAGATATATTTTAAGGATAATTATATTTTCATTGTCGAAGAACTTAAGGGTATCCATATTTATGACAATTCAAACCCTTCTTCTCCTGTAAAGAAGTCATTTATCAAGCTTCCCGGTGTAGTTGATATATCAATAACTGGTAATATAATGTATGCCGACAGTTATATTGATCTTGTAGTTCTCAACGTCGAAAATGTTGATAATATTCGTGAGGTAGGAAGGTTAAAAGATCTTCTGCCTTACACAGTCCCTGCTGTGAGTAACAACAATTTTCCTTTGGGTTTTGTCGATAAGGACAAAGGTATAGTTGTTGACTGGGAACTGAGAACCATAAAGGAAAAGGTCGACTTAAACCCGGATCCGGTTCCCTATCCTGTCTACTATAATGGTGGGGGACTGGCTTATTATGACAAGTCTAACTCGTCGGGTGCTTCCTCAGGTGTAAGCGGGAGCGGAGTTGGGATGGGTGGTTCTATGGCAAGGTTTGGGATAAAAGACAAAGCTCTTTATATTGTTGATAATAGTACACTCAGAGTATTTGATATAACAGACCAGACAACCCCCTTAAAGGTCATGGATCTGCCTGTAGGTTGGAATGTGGAAACTATGTTTCTTCATGGAAATCAAATGTTTCTCGGTACAAGCACAGGGATGTCAATTTTTGATATAACCAGCCCTTTCTCACCTTTCGCACTTACCTTTTTTTCTCATGCTAACAGCTGCGATCCGGTCATCGTAGATGACACTCTTGCATATATAACACTCAGGACAGGAACTACCTGCAGAGGTAATCTCAACTTGCTTGATATTGTAAGTATCAAAGATATTACCAAACCAAAATCTATTATTTCCTACTCTATGAACAACCCTCACGGATTAGGTAAGGATGGCGATATGTTATTCGTATGTGATGGGTCTGCCGGTCTGAAGGTTTTTAATACAGCTGATCCGAAACTGATTTTGGACAATCTCATGTTCAGCTATCCTGGTATAAATGCATTTGATGTAATTCCGATTGGAAAGGTACTTGTACTAATTGGCGATGATGGCCTTTATCAGTATGATTATTCCAATGTGAAGAATATTACACTTCTGAGCAAAATAAGCGTTGTGAAATAGTATGAATACCTGATTTGGACCTAATATCTTCTGAAAAATTTTAACTATTGAGTTATGACGGATTAGATGTACCCGAATGTTTAATCCGCAGGACCATTGTGCCTTTGGAACATTTTCTTCTTCTTTATTTTCATTCTAAATTATAAATTATGATATATATAAGCTTTTTTTAAAAAGTATTGTTATTAATTTAACAGTACTTTAAAAGTGACAATTTTTGATTTATAAATTATTTAATTACTTAAAAAACAAACAGATATGTATCAAGTAGGAAATCTTGTAAAGGAATTGTCCGCGAAGCACGGTCATGCACGGGAGAGCCTAATGCCAATTCTTCAGGCAATTGTGCAAAAACACAATTATCTGACAGATGAAGCTATGGTTGAAGTTGCGAGAGAACTGGATATCTCAGCCGCTGAAGTTTACGGGACAGCTTCATTTTATACTTTTCTCGACACCCAGGTGAAAGGTAAATATGTTATAAGAGTTTGTAAAACAATCACATGCTCCATGAAAGGGAAGAGCGATATAATTCATACCCTTGAAGAGATACTTAAAATAAAGGTGGGAGAAACCACACCCGACAGCCAATTCAGCCTTGTAGAGACCAATTGTATAGGCTGGTGTCATAAAGCTCCGGCTATTCTTATAAATGAATTGCCTTATACCGAGCTTACACCCGAGAAGGTAAGTGATATTATTAAAGATTANNGAGATCATACAGGAAATGCTTGACTCGGGTCTTAAAGGCAGGGGTGGTGCAGGATTTCCTACCGGAATGAAATGGAAATTTACCGCTGCTGAGAAATGTCCCGATAAATATATAGTCTGTAATGCTGATGAAGGTGAACCAGGAACATTTAAAGATCGCGAGATCCTTGACAGAGTTTCTAATAAAGTTCACGGAGGAATGGCAATTGCAGGCAAAGCAATCGGTGCTAAAAAAGGAATAGTATATCTCAGAGGTGAATACAGATACCTTTTGCCAAAACTTATGATTGAGCTGGACGCATTTCACAAAATGATAAAAGAGATTGGTTATGACTTCAATATAGAATACAGGATGGGCAGCGGAGCATACATTTGCGGTGAGGAAAGTGCTCTTTTTGAATCTATTGAAGGCTTCAGGGGAGAACCAAGGAATAAGCCTCCCTATCCTACAGTATCGGGTGTATTCGGGAAACCAACTTCCATCAACAATGTGGAAACTCTGGTTACCGCAATGATGATTATTCAGCACGGAGCTAAAAACTTCATACAATACGGAACAAAAGACTCAAGAGGATCAAAGGTATTCTCGATATCAGGTGATACGCCAACTCCAGGAATATTTGAACTTGAACTAGGGATGACAGTCCAGCAGTTTGTAAATGAATTTGGTGATGGTGATACAAAGGCAGTTCAGGTTGGAGGAGCATCAGGATTCTGCGTTCCAAGGAAAAAATTTGCCGAAACAATCATCGGCTTTGAAGGTGTACCTACCGGAGGATCGATGAAACTGTTCAACAGTTCACGTTCGATGTATAATGTTCTGCATAATTATCTTGATTTCTTCACAGAGGAATCGTGNNTATCTTATCGAACTCATGAAACTGGCAGATACAATGAAGATTGCTGCTAAATGTGGTCTCGGACAATCAGTCGGTAATGCTTTTAAATCGATAGTTGGCAATTTTAAGGAAGAGATCATCTATTAATCACTTAAACAAAAACGACGAATCATGATAAATCTACTTATAAATGACCAGAAGGTCTCGGTTCAGGAAGGAACAACAGTTCTTGCAGCTGCCAAGATGCTGAAAATTAATATCCCTACCCTTTGTAACCACGACGATCTTTGTGTTGCCGGCAATTGCCGTGTTTGTATTGTTGAACAGAAAGGAGCAAGGACACTCATTGCTTCCTGTGCAACTCCCGCAGCTGAAGGAATGGAGATTCATACCAATACTCTTAAGGTACGTAATGCCCGGAAACATATTGTTGAATTGCTGCTCTCCGAACATAGGTCTGACTGTACCAAATGCTATAAAAATCAGAATTGCGAACTTCAGTCACTGGCAAATGATTTTGCCTTTGGCGACCATGTATTTCTTGATCTTGTTGAGGATCATAAATATAATATTGACAGATCTTCTCCCTCTTTTACTAAGGATGACAGCAAGTGTATACGCTGCCAGCGTTGCGTAAGAACATGTTCNNNGTGAGAGTTGCACTGGGCGAAGATCTGGGCTATGATCCTGGTGAAAGAGTAACCGGTAAAATGGTGAATGCTCTCAAACAGCTGGGATTCAATTCAGTGCTTGATACTGATTTCAGTGCCGATCTTACAATAATGGAAGAAGGTACTGAACTCCTTGTCAGACTCAAAAAAGCGCTTGTTGACGGAGATACAAAGATTTCTCTCCCGATGTTTACTTCATGTTCCCCGGGTTGGATTAAGTTCGTTGAGCATAAATTCCCCGAATTCCTTCCGAACCTGTCAACATGTAAATCGCCACAACAAATGTTTGGAGCATTGGCAAAAACATATTATGCTAAAAAACGCAATATTGACCCTTCAAAAATCGTATCAGTTTCAATAATGCCGTGTACAGCAAAGAAATTTGAAGCTGACAGACCTGAAATGAGGGCAAGCGGATTTAAAGATGTTGATTATGTTCTTACAACACGCGAACTTGCTGTTATGATAAAACAAGCCGGAATTGACTTCAGAAATCTTGAAGAAGCAAATTACGATTCGGTTATGGGAGAGTCAACCGGCGCTGCCGTAATTTTCGGTGCAACCGGCGGTGTTATGGAAGCTGCATTGCGTACTGCTTATGAAATCGTTACCGGACGTGAAGTTCCATTTGGCAATCTTAATATTATTCCTGTAAGAGGTATGGAAGGGGTAAAAGAAGCCACTATCAAGATAGAGGGATGTGTTGAAGCATGGAAATTTCTCGAAGGTGCTGAACTTAAAATTGCCATTGCTCACGGACTTGTAAATGCCAATAAGATAATGAAAATGGTAAGGGACGGAGAAGCCTCATATCACTTCGTTGAGATTATGGGCTGCCCGGGAGGTTGTATCGGCGGAGGCGGACAGCCAATTCCTACAAACCTGGCGATCAGACAAAAACGTATGAAAGCAATATACTCAGAAGATGAACATATGGTTCTCCGTAAATCACATTTAAATCCGGAGGTTATTGCAATCTATAAGGAGTTTCTCGACCAGCCCAACAGCCATAAGTCTCATGAACTTCTTCATACACACTATACAGAACGTGAAAACTATTAGTATTAACCTATACTGATCTAACCTGAAACGCGATAGCCGGCATCTTTTGCCGGCTATCTTTTTATATTAATTATCTTTTTATCTTCTTCATCAGCCATGCCATATTTTCACCAAGAACTTTCATTGTACTCATTCCCTCCTCGTCTTTAAGGACCTCTCCCTTTTCCCTGCCTATCCCAATATTCCAGTATGATGAACCAGGTACAATCATCTCATTGATAAGAAAGAAATGGTTTATACTGTCGAAAGCATGTATTGCCCCGCCGCGCCGAACAGCTATTACTGCTGCACCCGGAATATGTTTCAAGGGTTTACCGGCTGCACCAAGAGCATAACTTGCCACTTCAATAAAAGCCTTGCAATCTGCTGTGATGTCGGCATGGTATACAGGTGATCCTATAATTATTGCATCGGCTTTAAGCATCCTTTCAATACATTTGTTAATTACCTCATTCTTCTGGTGACAGAATCCGTCCTTCTTCTTTCTGCATTTCATGCAGGCTATGCATCCGTTGACATTTTTCCCTCCAAGCTGAAAGAACTCTGTCTTAATATTTTCTTTTTCAAGAGCTTTGAAAACCTCTTTTATGAGTATTTCCGTATTTCCTCCTCTTCGGGGACTGCAGTTAATGCCAAGTACTTTCATAATAATTATATTATTGTAAAATTCAGGACGTTTATTACAAATTTATTGATTTTTTAGCCACTCCCTGCAATTCTCAATCTTTTCACCCCTAAATCCTCCAAGGGGGACTTTAAAATCCATCTCATTACCTTGCCCTTGGAGGGGACTAATCTTTATACTCATCTTTATTTGCAATAATACTTTCGACAATTTGTTCAGACCTGAGAGATCCCTCATTTTTCCACAGATAGTGTTTCAGTTAAGTAATTAACTTTTTTTGTGTAAAAATTCGGGATGACACCGATTTTAAGGGAGGACAAGGGAGAAGGAAGCAGTAGCGATTCAATTGTCATTTTATCAGAAAACAAGATTCCGGAGAATCGCAGCTGCTTCCTTCCCCCAATACACA
>PMIL01000054.1:0-260 GCA_003157075.1 Bacteroidales bacterium
CATTTCTTTAGATGCAGTTTGAACTGCTTCGATAATCCGCATATGTGCACCGCAGCGGCAGAGATTATTTTCCATTCCCTCCTTTATCTGCTGGACAGAGGGGGCAGGATTTTTTATCAGAAGACCGGTTGCATTCATAATCATGCCCGGAGTGCAGAACCCGCATTGAAGAGCATCATGCTCAACAAATGCCTTCTGTACAGGATGAAGTTTACCATCATTTGCCAGTCCTTCAACGGTGATAATATTTTTGCCTGCAG
>PMIL01000054.1:300-3130 GCA_003157075.1 Bacteroidales bacterium
TTCAGTCTTCTTGCCGTTAAGCTGAAATTTAATTGTCTCTTCCATAGTTAATGAATTTTATTAATCTCATTCTTATATTCGTCATAGGTATCAAAATCCCGGAGGATCCCTGCAACATCAGTATTTACTTCCAACACATCATCAGAATATTTGAGAGCAAGGGAGCGTAATCCCTCAGCCGGATTGAGTTTCTGAATTTCATTCCTGTATTTTCTGTCGATAAGGATCGGATGTCCGCGCTTACTTTCATAAACAGGAATTACAATTCCTTTTCCTGATGATAAATAAACCTCAATTACAGAATTAATAGCTTTTGGAGTGATTAACGGCTGATCGCCCTGGAAAACCAGAACTGCGCTATGATCGATGGGTATATTTCTGAATCCGCACATTACTGAAGACAGCATACCATCTTTATAATTTTCATTATAACAATAATTTACAGCTTTTGTTCTTATCAGCTTAACTATTGAATCCCTGTCAGCTCCCAGAACAACCATTATATTGTCAACTTTTGAACCGGAAACATTCGCAATTACATTTTCTATTATAGTGATACCCATAAATGGAAGCAGCATTTTCGGAGATCCCATTCTCTTCGATTCGCCTGCTGCCAATATAATTGCCCAGATTTCAGCCATTTTATTTAGTATTCCTTACAAGTATAAGCTGTGCTGCAATACTTATTGCAATCTCTTCAACTGTCCTTGACTTAATTTCAATGCCAACAGGAGTATGAATTGTATCCCACTGTTTTACCGTTGCCCATCCATTATCAATAAAATCATTCCGCATCGAAGCTATCTTATTTTTACTGCCAATCATGCCCAGATAAGCTAACGTAGACCCAATACATGGTTTAAGGGCGGACGCATCGTCTTTGTGGCCACGTGTCACAATGACCAGGTAGGTGTCGGCATTCTTCTTCAGTTTTTTAATCTCTTCACCAATATCATTCACCAGGATATGGTCAGCTTCCGGGATATTCTCAGAATTAGCGAATTCAGCCCGGTCATCTATCACAGTTACTTCAAAATCAAGCCTGCCTGCCAGATGTGCCAGTGCTCTGCCGATATGACCGGCTCCTGCGATTACGAGATGTGCCGGAGGGAAAACCGGCTCTAAAAAAAACAACGAGGAAGGCTCTTTATCAGGTATAGCAAGCTCCAGTTCACGGTAATTATAAGGATCAGCTTTCGATAGGATATTGTCAACTTCAGGTTCAATTCTCTCCATAAACTCCTCGGGTATCGCAGGTTTTGATGTCTTGCTCATCCAGTAACGGTTAATAAGAACTGTTTCTTCTGAAAAACGTGTAACCATAGTTATCAGAACACCCGGAGCCCTGCTTCGGATACTATCTCCAAGCTGCTGAAAGACATTCAGATAATTATTAAGATTTGCATCAATGAGTACATTTATCTGTCCGCCGCAAATAGCCTCCTCTTTATTTGAAATATCATTGGCGAGATTAAATCTGAAATGTCCGGACTTTTTTGAAAGTATTGCTGCCAGGGCAAGCATTTCAACCCTGCGTTCCACAACCCCGCCGCCAATAGTCCCTGCTAAAAGGCCTTTTTTATCAAACAGGGCTGAACTACCTGGTTTCTGGGGCGTTGAACCGATAGTTCCTGTAACAGTGGCGAGAGCCAGTTCAGATATAGCTTCTTTATGATCAAGGAGCTGCAGATAAATGTTTTTCATATATCAGATTCGATTTTATTGTGATAACCTCAGGAGAAGCCTGGGGTGGTCTTCTCAACGCTGCCAGCACACTTTATTAGGTCTGTATCAACAAATTTATTCAAATTTAAAACTAATTCAAAGATTTTAAGGATCATATATTCGATCATACTTTATATCTGCTAGTAAAGCTGTTAATGTATTATTAACTTTGGGTGATTAAATGACTATAAATAACAATAATTTGTTGTTCAAACAGAAAGCCACTTTATTTACATAATGCCCGAAAAAAATTAATTATGTATACGGATGTTATTTCATTAACAAAAAAACTACTCTCCTTCAACAGCATAAATCCGCCCGGCAATGAAGAAGAAATTGCAAAATTTGCAGGGGGATTGCTTGACTTTTATGGCTTTCGCACTGAGTATGTGAGGTTTGAAGAAAACCGTTTGCATCTCATCGCTGAAAAAGGATTGTCTGACAACAAACCGCCTATAGTGCTTTCGGGTCACTTTGATACCGTTCCTCTCGGCAATAAGAAATGGACTGCTGATCCTTTTGCCGGTGACATTTTTAATGGAAAGATATGGGGTCGCGGATCGAGTGATATGAAAGGAGGTTTAGCTGCAATGATTTCAGCTTCGATAGAGGTATTTAAGAATACTCCCCCCGAAGGCGGTATAAAGCTTGTATTTACCGCCGGAGAAGAACTTGGATGCATTGGAGTTCAGCAACTTTTTAATAAAATACAAGATCCGGGAAAAGCCAGTGCAGTTATTGTGGGAGAGCCTACAGGCAATATTCCGGTCATAGGGCACAAAGGAGCACTATATTTAAATGCTGTTACTTCAGGGACAACAGCTCATTCATCAATGCCTCATCTGGGTGATAATGCCATATATAAGGCTGCAGAATCAATTTTAAAAGCCAGAGACTTTAATTTTAGTGCTGAAAAAGATCCGCTTCTCGGATTTCCGACAATTAATGTAGGTAAAATGAGCGGAGGCATGAACATCAATTCTGTGCCTGATCATGCCGAGTTTACAATTGACATCAGGTCAACATCAATGATAGATCACAAAAAGATCCTTGACAAACTGGCCACAGAGCTTGGCTCAGGAACCAGCCTTGAAACACTTGTGGA
>PMIL01000339.1 GCA_003157075.1 Bacteroidales bacterium
TGAAGTATGTGCCCCCCTGCCCCCTAAAGGGGGGTTTGTTCTGTGCGATTAAGTGAGATTCCTCCAAACGTTACTGAATTATTCCCCCTTCAGGGGGAAAGCCACGTAGCGGCTAGGAGGTAAGCCTCTCAGCCTTTCTTAGTTAGAATTCCGGACAAGGGATTGCCCTAATACGTTTTTTCAGCTGGCCCATCGAAAGGTGGTTGAATTCATAGACGAGTGATATTTCATGGGCGCCCCCGGTGGAACCTATAAGGTTTGAAATCGTGAAGTCGTAGCTGTATCCTAAATGAAGCTGGGCTGTTTTTATTCCAATAAGACCTATTATTGCGTCACCAGCCTGAGTAGTGACTAAAGGAATCCCCCTGTACCATACACCGAAAATCAAAGGTTCTTTATAATAATAAAGACCAAGATCAGACTGGTAAAACTTACCCTGTTTCTGAAAGTTGATAGCAACTGACAGGACATCCTGCATTTTTTGTTTCAGTCTGGTTTTTTTCAGAATCTGGGTACCTCCATAAAAATTAAACTTAATCGGGACCGTAGATTCATCTCCGTAAAATGAGGTTTTGGGAGTAAGCAGGTGATCGAGTGTGAATCCGGCCCAGGTTCTCTCATTATAAGCCAGAGCTGAGGTCGCAAAATCAACATCCGCTACATTATCGAACGGAGGAGGGGTTACTGCCGGCGATGTACCGCTCCCCGTTATCTGGCTATTAAAGATAAGTTTATTAATATCAAGACCCAGATAATAAAACTTAAAATTGATTCCGGGTCTGATATGCCACTCCTTGTTTATATTAAAATCGTATGAATAAAGCAGTCCTATATTTGTGGTGCTAAGATTTCCGGAACCGGCAACATCATAAGTTGCAAGGACACCTATCCCTGAATTGAAACTTGGCATAGCTTTGTCGAAAGAAATACTATAAGTATGAAACACTCCCGGAACTGCAGGCCATTGGTTTCTGTAATTTAATGCAAATCTGTACTCAGAAGTTGCACCAGCAAAAGAGGGCGACAGGTATAAAGCATTGGCATAAAACTGGGAGAATGTAGGATCCTGACCAAAACTCTCTGAAATAACGATGAAAGACAGTACTAGTAAATATATAATCCGCTTCACCAAGATCGATCCAGTTAGGTTTATACCGACGAAAATAGTTAAATGAAATCAAAATCTAATATGTTTCAACGAATTTTCTCCCTAAAAGATTCGTATTAGGCGAATTATTTTAAAATAAAATAAAAATAATTTAATGGTATAAAATTGAAACAGTGAGTGATTATATAATATTCTTATTATCAAAACATCAGAAGAACAGCATTAGTTTTTAAGCATAGTCACGTCACCCATTTTTATAAATGGCTCACCGTTTATGAATTTACCCCTGACTTTCCATATATATACACCTGATTCACATAATTGACCTTTCAGGTATCCGTCCCAACCCAGGTTGATGTCACTGCTTTCAAAAATCAGGATGCCCAGTTTACTGAATATTTTTAAATGATATTCGGTTACACCTGTATAAGATGGATGAAACACCTGGGCGGCTTCATCACTTTTAGATGAATAATAACCTCCGGAAGGTCCCTGTGTATTTGGTATAAAGGCATTAGGGAAATCAATAAAATACTCAGATCCGGAGAATGCATTGACAACTTTAAGAGTGTCGGAACAACCCCGGTCAGAAAATACAACAAGACTAACATTGTAATTGCTGTATTTAGCATAAGTGTGGCTTGGATCAAAAAACTCCGATGTACTGCCGTCTCCAAAATCCCATCTGAACTGAACAGCATTGGTGGAATAATTCAGAAAGTGGATCTCGTCATTCGGAATAACAGCCTTTTCAGGTGTAATTTCAAAATGAGCCTGAGGTCTCGGATAGACGTTGACCGTTGTGGTTGATATTGAATTCCTCCCATCCCTGCCAAAGACTTGTAATGCTATTTTATATTCTCCTTCAACATCAAATATCCACTCAGGGTCCCTCTCATTCGAAAATCCGCCATCTCCAAAAGTCCATCTGCATGAATCATAAGGAGTTGATTTATTATAAAACCTCAATTTAAGAGGAGCACATCCTGAAGATTCAAACAGCTCAATTAAGTTAGGCTCAGTATTAAATCCACTCTGAAGCTTTTTCTTGTCGTCAACACTTTTCGAAAAGACACCTTTACCTGAGATGGCATAATTGATAACCGGATGATAGATTGGATTCGCATTCTGGAGGTTATTTACTTTCCTGACCTCAGGTCCGGCAGTATCGCGTTGTTGGGAAGAAGTCTTACTTTTTATTGATTCATTGTGGATTACAAATGATTTTTCAGGCTCTTTTCTGACGATTTGTTTCACCGGTACTTCTGCAAATTTCGTTGTATCTGTCTTATTTAAAATGGCGGTTGAACTTTCAGGAAGTAAAGTTTCATAATCTTTTGAAGTGGAAAAAAGAAGTACTGTTGTGGCAATTCCGGTTACCAGAATTCCCGCAATATAATATATATTTAACCTGGAGGGATTAAAACGTAAAAATTCCTTCCGGGCAACCCGGCGCATTAGTTTCGATTTGACTGATACATCAGGAATCGCCTCGGCATTTTCCAATTTGTTTCTGAAAAGCTGTCTTAAATTAATATTTTGCTTTTTTGTCTTCACTTAATGTTCAATCTTCTTATTTTGTATCAGTTCAGATCCGAATAACTACTTTTCAATTTTCCCAGCTTTTCCAGCTTATCTCTTATTACTGCTTTTGCCCTGCTATACTGAGATTTTGATGTATTTGTATCTATTCCCAGCATTTCAGCAATTTCTTTATGTTTATATCCTTCCACAGCATAAAGGTTGAAAACCATCCGGTAACCTGTTGGTAATTCATTCAACACCTTGTATAACTCATCTGAAGTATAAAAATCTTCCTCAAAACTTATTACTCCTGTCTCAATTGACTCATACTCCTCTATTTCAACGCTATACCTGTACTTCAGATTTTTATGATAATGAGTAATTGCGGTGTTTACAGTTACTTTCCTTAACCAACCTATAAAAGAACCCGATCCTGAATAATCCTGTATGTTATAAAATATCTTTAAAAAACTATCCTGCAGAATATCTTCAGCCTCAGCTTTATCACTTGCATACCTGAGACATACACCAAGCAAAAGACGAGAATACCTGTCGTATAGTATCTGCTGTGCTTTTCTGTCATGTTTAGCACACAACTCTATTATTTGCTGGTCGCTCATCATTTACTGAGGACATTTCTAAGACATTTCAAAAAAATAAAAGGTTGCATTATATAATGAAGTTTCTTAAAAATATGTGGATTCATGCTTTTTTCATGTTTTCCGAATGACAAAGGTCATTAAAAAATAATTTCAGATCAGTTTTCTTAGCATTCTAATTCAGAAGTAAAGAAAGTTAATTTTTTAAAGTACAAATTCAAATTATGTTCAACAAATTTATTGCAGCAATACTGCCTTACTTCCCGAAGAAATTCATATGGATATTTTCACGGGCTTATATATCGGGCGAAACTATTGATGATGCTATGCGGGTATCAAAAGAACTGAACAGCAAAAATATAAAAGTTACCCTTGATGTTCTTGGAGAATTCATAAAAACTCTGGAAGAAGCAGAAGAGAATAAGAAAGAATATCTTAATCTTATTGATGTTTCATTCAAAAATCACATCAATGGAAATTTTTCAGTTAAACCTACCAGTTTCGGTTTATTGATTGACAAGGAGGTATGCTATACACATATACGTGAGATTGTTGCAAAGGCTGCTTCTTTAAAGAGTTTTATAAGAATTGATATGGAGGACTCTCCTACTACGGATGATGAGATTGCTCTGTTCAGGAGACTTAAAGCTGAATTCCCGGCAAATGTAGGTCTTGTTTTACAGGCTTACTTAAAAAGAACATACAATGACCTTGAACAAATGATGGACCTGAACAGCCCTGAAATACCAGTAAACTACAGGCTCTGCAAAGGAATATATGTCGAACATGAGTCAATAGCATATAAAAAATATGAGGATATAAACCAACATTATCTCGAAGATCTGGAATACATATTCAAAAATAAAATCTATGTTGGTATAGCTACTCATGATAAACCGCTGATTGAAGGCGCTTACAGGCTTATCAAAAAATATAATGTTCCGAAAAATATGTACGAATTTCAGATGCTTTACGGAGTAACTCCAAAACTTCGCGAAAGCGTTGTAAATGAAGGACATAATATGAGAGTCTATGTTCCATTCGGGAAACAATGGTTTGGTTATTCAACCAGACGTCTTAAAGAAAATCCCAAGATGGCAAGTCATATTATCAAAGCTGTATTTTACAAAGGTTAACATAAGACAAAAGATAAAAGTAAAAAGATAAAAGTTAATTCAACAGGGGGCCAAATTTCTTACAATAAGCTCAGTTAATTAGATAGAAATCTTTTCCTTTTGTCTTTTTCCTTTTGTCTTTTATCTTTCTTTCTTCTGCTGTATCTCCAGGTATTTCTGATGGATCTGCTCAAGCTCCTTATCAGTCAGTTTATGTTCAAAGGGAGCCGGCTTTGAGGGTACGCCATGAATCAGAAGGTAAGCTGCCGGAAGCAGTAATAATGGACTTATTCCGGAAATCTGGTCGGACGGAATCTGCCCTTTTTCATACGCATTGGTTTTCTGTTGTTGCCGTATTTGCCCGTAATTCATAGCAGGGTCACCAAGTTTTCCCTGGGTTGTACGCCCCTGGTAACCAGAAATTGCTACATTATACCTTGCATTATCCATTGTAGAAGGAATCCTGCTTGGGGTATTCATTATTTCAGATTTAAGATTTATAAACCTTGGTACAATAACGACTTCCCCAATTGATACCGTATCGCTCTTCATATAAATCCCGGCATTGAAATCCTTTCCCACGAGAGTGTCGCTCACAAATAATGATGTCGGTTTATAGCCAAGATGCTTGAAAAGGACAGTATCATTAATGTTTACAAAAAGAGCAAAAGTTCCATCGGAGCTGCTGACAGAAGTGAATTCATGGTTTATAAGAATCTGAGAATTTGAAATCGCACTAAGAGTGTTTGCATCCATAACGATTCCGTGAAACATTATTCTTACTCCTGAATCATCATTCTTCTGAGCCAGACACAATTGATATATGAAGACCGATATTAGAATAAAGAGAAAACAACGTTTCATCTTCACCAATATTATTTTAATTTAACAATCAACTCGTTTAAACTCCTTTTAGGAACATGGTGATTTTTGTCAGTATCCCTCCAGTATTTTACATCAGAGTTTTTTATTTCTTCTATTATTACATTTTCAACCGGTTTTCCAAGGGCAAGTATCAAAAGTATGTCAAGATTATCGGGTATGGACAGTTCGTTGACCAGTTCTTCCCGTTTTATTGAAGCTATTATACACCCGCCAAGTCCGGCTTCTGTGACACCAAGCATAATACTCTGGGCAGCTATTCCATGATCAATACCAAATAATTCTGATATTTTTTTATCACCCAGAATCATTATATAACCTGATGGTCTCTCACCCTTATCCGGGCCNNATGATTCATCGAAACGACGGTAAGACCGGGTTTTAAATATCAGTTCCTTTAAGTTCATGTTAAAAAATTTTGGTCGTCCTAAGGTTTATTCCAATAAGCAAGAATAATAATGAGCTCCAATTACAGGTTAGTGTAAGGATCAAAAACGATTTGAAACTAGGTCCCAGTCTACTATCTCCCAGAAAGATTTTACATAGTCGGGTCGTTTATTTCTGTAATCAATATAATAGGCATGCTCCCACACATCACAGGTTAACAGAGGTTTAAGTCCTTTCCGCAGCGGGTTGCCAGCATTTGATTCCTGCAAAATCTGAAGACTTCCATCTTCTTTTTTTGCCAGCCATGCCCAGCCTGCTCCAAAAAGAGTTGCTGCAGCCTTATTGAATTGCTCCTTGAATGAATCAAACGTACCAAAAGAACTATTAATTGCTTCAGCCAGATCACCTTTTGGAATTCTTCTGCCATCGTGGGCAAAAGACTCAAAATAGAATGTATGATTCCATACCTGTGCGGCATTGTTAAAAATACCTCCTTCAGCTTTCCTGATAATAGTCTCAAGATCAGCTTTTTCAAATTCAGTCCCGGGGACAAGCCCGTTCAGGTTAGTTACATAGGTCTGATGATGTTTCCCATAGTGATA
>PMIL01000059.1 GCA_003157075.1 Bacteroidales bacterium
CCAAAGTAAAAGCCCTGTTGCTGTCGCAACAAGGCTTTATCTTTGTAGCGGAATGTGTTGAAATATCTACCAGTGATTTGATAAGGGATATGGACGCTATTAGTAAATTGATTGGGATATTTATGCAAGTGACAGCAATTTTAATGACAGCCTTTTTTAATTATTTAAATTTTACCTGAATTATAACTGGATTGTGACTTGAGTTTGTAAAACCAAGATGATGACATTTCCCGGAAATTGGTTCTATATTTAATATCTTTGTAATTCATTTCCCAGCAAATAATGGTTTCAAAAAATTATCATTACACTCAGAGTTCAGTTAATAGAAAAAATCAGAAATGAATTTGCAATAGCCGCAGGAATGACCTATTATACCTCTTTACTAGCCCGAACCACTTGATTTTTAAGAATTATGCATTTTGAGAACCTAGTCAAAATCAAAACTTTGAATCATTTTTTCAACTATAAATTATTACTGCTCTGTCTATGTCTGAGCTTAGTCATAATAAGTCAAAGTTATTATGATCCGAATGGGAATATCACGCCGGATTCAGCCAATTACCTGAGGCTGACAAAGAATCTTTTGTTGAACAGGGGTTTTATGATTCCTAATTTTCAGGTACCAGAAGGGAAATCATTTTTCGCCGCATGGCCAGTAGGATATCCGGTTTTAATATATATTGTGTCTAAGTTTTTCGGTTTGGGTATATTTTTAGCATCCAGATTACTAAATATTTTGGCACTAGCCATTGTTTTGTTTGTTTTTAGAAAAATCTTTAAAGGAAATGAGCATTGGGCAGGATTAATATTTTTTACCGATACTAATATTTCATTATTAACACACACCTGGTCGGAAATATCATTCATCGTCTTTCTTATTTGCACAAGCATTTTGCTTTATAAATGTGTAGTGGATGATGTGAAACTGAAATGGTTTGTCTTACTCTTCTTTTCTGGGACTGCACTTTTTATGGTGAGATATTTTGGGTTGATATCCATCGGGATTATTGGCCTGGTGGCCTTAATGAACCTCATAAAACGGAAATGGCATCTCTCAGTTAAACTGATTATCGTGGCATCTTTGCAGTTGATCTTTGCAGGACTATATCTGTACCATAATTATATTGCAAGCGGAACAATTTCCGGCGTTACCAGAATTTCAGAACCTGAGTCGATTATTGAACTGCTGAAACAGTTAATCTCAGCGATAATTGGGGAATTATCTTTCATAAAAAGAGGCCCTCCGCTTGTTATAACTATGGGCATGTTTTTACTCTTAGCGGTTTATATTTTCAATACGAGAAAGAAAAGCTTAAGCGAGGAAAAGCCTGAAAGTTTGTGGGTGTATTTCTTATTATCAGGATTAATATATTATGCAGGTATAATATTTGCCAGGTGGTTGTCAAGATTTGATCCATTGGGTTTCAGACTATTAGGACCTGGAACCTTTCTGTTAATTTTATCATTATTCTCCTATTTACAGGGGAGACCAAAATTAAAATTCATGAATTCACAGATCTTGTATATTGCTGTACTCCTTATTCTGACTATAAATTATCTTCCTGCGAAGTTAGATACCTTAAAGTACCTTTCTACCGGAAATCCAGATTTCAAGATCCATGGTTATAATGAAAATCTAAGAAGTATTTTAAAAAGATATGAAGCTGTCGAACCACATAGTGTCATTTTAAACGGTCCGGATCAGTTGTTGTATTTATATGAAGACATCATTCCCTCTGAATTTAATATCAACATTTCCAAGGATGATTATTTAAAATACTTCGCCGACAAAAAGAGCTGGAGCTTTTATGTCGATTTTAGTAATAATATTAATCCCAAAAAATTGCATGAAAGCTTTTACCTGCTTATGAAAAGCAACAAAGACAAGGAGGTAGTAAGGATACAGTAGCACTTCTCTCACTTACAAGGCCTGAATTATTGATCCATCTGTAGACACGAGGTTTGAAATATCTAACCTTGATTTGATTAGGGATATTGAAAATACTATCATTATGCTTGAGTACTTCTCAATTATAAAACTAGGATATTTAAATAACTTGACTTTCAATTATTAAAGTGATAAATTTTTGATCATGAATAAATCTCTGAAAATCAGCTTATTATTGTTTTTTGTTTTATATGGCTTTCTCTTTGATGCCTGTGAAAAACAAGAAACTCAATATGATTTATTTCCTCTTAAAGTTGGGAATGAATTTTATTATAAATACTTTAAAGGACAATTGATGGCAGGCACTAATGGATCTGAAACGTGGAAAGTAGTATCTGAATCTTCACAGGGAAATTCTGTTAAATATCTTATTGAACGGAAATTGAATGCTATTTTAACTTTCTTTAATAATCAAAGAGTAATAACCGATAGTATAACATACCTGGAGGTTACTGAAGACAAATCATCATTGATATCTTTTTTATTCCTATCTGGTTCAAATATTAGTTTTAAAAGGTATCAAAATGTTAATCAGTATGTAATAGATCATCCAGCTACAGGTACAACAACTCCATCCTGGATATATATATTCAATGCGGATAGTGGATTAACATTTTGTGATTATCGTCATCCTCCAAATCAAGTTACTCACATTATTATGCACCTGGATAGTCTGAAAAAGATACCTTAAGGACTTAGCCAGGGGAATATGTTTATAAGGAGCTTATGAGTCACTCATATAATTCTAATATCACATCTGAGAGAGTATAAATTATTGTAAGCATGGGTGTAAACTCATGAGTTGGAATCTTTAGAAGATCACTTACTAATGGTTTAAGGCAGCGCTTAACAAAGTAAAAGCCCTGTTGCTGTTGCAACAAGGCTTTTTCTTTGTAGACAAGAGGTTTAAAATATCTAACCTAATAACGGATATAGACAATATATTCAGAGTAGCAAATTTTCTTGAACAAGATATCTTACAGAAATGAATATATTTTTGCATTTATTTTCAAGATATTATAAGTTAGACAGTTAATTATATTAAGTCATTATATTTTCTTAACTTACCTCTCTTTAATTTCATTTTTTCTGCTAAAATAAATTATCAAATATATACTTTGACTATTCCGTGAATTAAGAGGAAATTAATCAGATATGAAGAACAAGGCGTGGGAAGATCTTGTGAAGATGATTGAGGGTAAAAAACTCAATTACCAGCCAGCAGGTTTTATTATTGACAGTCCATGGATTCCAGGATGGTACGGGATCTCGAATATCGATTACTATGCTTCTGATGAAAACTGGGTGAAAGCAAACATAAAGGCAATTAACCTCTTTCCGGATGCATGGTTCCTGCCTGGTTTCTGGTCTGAATATGGGATGTGCACAGAGCCTTCAGCTTTTGGAGCAAGAATGATCTGGCTTGAAAAGAACCTGCCTCATGCGGAAAAGACCCTTCACGGTGTTGAAGATATTGCCAGTATGCCGCAACCCAATATTAAAACTGACGGACTGCTTCCTTTCGTTATTAATCGTCTCAGGATCAGTGAACAGGAGATAAATAATTCAGGATCCCAGATTCGTTTTGCTATTGCCAGAGGTCCGCTGAATATTGCAAGTTTCCTGATGGGTACTACCGAATTTATGATGAGCCTTGCTATGAATCCGGATGAGGCGCAACATCTTATCGATAAGATTACAACATATATCTGTGAATGGATTGCTTATCAGAAAGAGTGCTTCCCGTCAATTGAAGGAATATTTGTACTTGATGATATTATTGGCTTTGTCGGGGAAGATGAATTCAGGCAATTCGTAATTCCTTCATTCAAAAAAATATTCAGTTCAATTGATGCAAAAGCAAAATTTCTCCATAATGATTCACAGGGACTGATCACAGCAAGATTTCTTAAGGAGATGGGNNGGGAATATTCCTCCAAGAGATGTAATGGCAGCAGGAACACCTGCTCAGGTAAAAGATGCTGTGAAAAAAGCCATGAATGAAATAAAAGATCATTCAAATATTATCTGGTCAGTTGGCGGTGGTATGCCACCTGACGTCAAAGACGAAAATATCTTTGCATTTTTGGACTCAGTAAAAGAAAATTCAAAATAAACCTGAATGAAAAAATCAATATTTGTATTTGCAGCACTGCTGATCTTTACAATTGCTTCATTTTCACAGAAAACAGAGGTACTTAAATTTTCAGTCGAAGCCGGTAAATATCAGAGAATTAATACTCCTGTCAGCCTTGATCTTGCAGACATAGTTGTTAGCGACACTCTTACTTTGCAGTTATTCGAGGTTGTTGACGGGAAACAGGTTGAAGTGCAATGTCAGGTTGAGCCAGAAAGTTATACTTCAAAACTATGGTGGATAATGGATGGTATAACTTCAGCTGGAGCAAAACGTGATTATGTTCTTTTCAGGAATCCCGGTCTGGTTTATAAAAAAAGTATTTCAGCTGAGGTTACCAAGGAAAAAATTGAACTAAAAAAAGGCGAGACAAAGATACTTGATTACCAGCTTGCTCTTCATTATCCTCCTGCTGGAGTAGATAGCATATATAAAAGGAATGGTTTCATACACCCTATGTTCTCTCCTTCAGGTAATATACTTACAAGGATTGATGCTCCGGACCATTATCATCATGTAGGCATTTGGAACCCATGGACAAAAGTAAAAATCGGGAATCATGTGACTGACTTCTGGAATCTCAATTCTAACCAGGGAACAGTAAAATATGCAGGAATAAATTCAACGACTGATGGACCCGTTTGGGGCGGTTTTGATGTACGTCAGGAACACATAGATTTTCAGGGGAAAAATCATAATGAAATTACATTCTATGAAGTATGGGATGTTAGAGCCTGGAATACTGAACCTGTCACTGGTGTTAAGGCATGGCTTGTTGACCTGACATCATTTCTTTCTGTTGCCGGCGATTCCACAATAATTCTTGAAGCTTACCGGTATGGCGGCGGAATAGGTTACAGGGCAACAGACGAATGGAACAACAAAAACAGCTGGGTCCTCACTTCAGAGGGCAAGACAAGGGCTACTGCCGATGGTACGAAATCGAGATGGACCGATGTTGGAGGAATGTTCAATAATAATACTACCTCAGGGATTGTATTTCTCGATCATCCCACAAACAGGGAGTATCCCGAACCAATGAGAGTATGGCCTGTTGACCAGAACGGACATGGGGATGTCTATTTTCAGTTCACTCCGATAAGGTATCATGATTGGATCCTGAATCCGGGTAAAGTATATACCCAGAGGTACAGGATGCTTGTTTATGACGGGAAAGTTGATCCTGCAGTTTCTGAAAGAGTATGGACGGATTTTGCCTATCCTCCTGTAGTAAAAATTTCAAAATGAGTTATTTATAAATATCTATGATAATGTTGAAAGTTAAACTGGACGCCAATTAATTTGTAACTAAAATTTGATCCATAACCAACAAATCATGAAAAAACCGAACGAATTAACCAGAAGAAGTTTTGTAAAGACTTCAGTATTAGGGACTGCAGGTGTATTTGTTGCACCAATGATCGTACCATCATCTGTTTTTGGGAAGAATGCTCCAAGTAACATTATCAATATTGGACAGATAGGTTTCGGAAGGATAGCCATGGTGCACGACCTTGCAGAAACACTCACATTTGATAGCTGCAGGGTAATTGCAGTGGCTGATTTCGATTCAAACAGGGCCGCTAAAGGCAAACAGTTCATTGAAAATTTTTATAACAGTAAGTCTGGTTCCACGGGTTCCGTTAACGTAAAAACCTACGAGGATTTTCATGAAATTCTCACCGACAAAAGTATTGACGCAGTTATAATCTCAACTCCTGACCACTGGCATGCTCAACCAGCAATTGAAGCAGCTCTGGCTGGGAAGGACATTTATGTTCAGAAACCTACTTCTCTTACTATTGCTGAAGGACGACTTTTAAGTAAGGTAATAAAGAAAACGGGTGTAATTCTTCAGGTCGGAACGCAGCAGCGTGCTATGCCACAGTTCAGGATTGCAGCTGAGCTGGTCAGGAACGGAAGAATTGGTAAGCTTCATACAGTGAAGATCGGGCTTCCCGGTGATCCATCTGGCCCTGAGGCTGCTGAAATGCCTGTTCCTAAGAATCTTAATTATAAGGGATGGCTGGGTTCGACTCCTGAGGTCTATTATACTGAGATAAGAGTACATCCTCAGAACAGCATAACCGATCGCCCGGGATGGCTGAGATGTGAACAATTCGGAGCCGGAATGATTACGGGATGGGGTCAGCATCACTTTGACTCGGCAGCATGGGGTATGGATACTGAATTAACCGGCCCGATTTCTGTTGAAGCAGTGGCTGATTTTCCAAAATCAGGATTATGGAATGTACATGGCGATTTCTTTTCGAAGGCAGAATATAGGAATGGTATTACGCAGCTTACAAGCGGAGGCTATCCGAATGGTGTAAGATATGAAGGTACTGAAGGCTGGATATTTGTTACAAGGGGAACCTATACGGCTTCACCTTCCGATCCAGTTCCTGCAGGAGAATCCAAGGCGCTTGAAGCAAGCGATCCGAAAATACTTACATCTGTTATCAGGGAGAACGAGATTCATTTATATAAAATAGATAATCAGCATGGTAACTGGCTGGATTGCATCAAATCAAGAGAGCAGCCAATTTCTCCTGTTGAGACAGGACACCGCGCATGTACTGTTTGCCTGATCACTCACATTGCAATGAAGATGGGAAGAAAGCTTAACTGGGATCCTGAAAAAGAAAAGTTCATCAATGATGCTGAAGCTGACAGCATGCTTTCACGGCCGCAAAGGGCACCATACGGGACGAATAATATTCCAGGGATTGCAAAATATTTATAATAACCCAACTGAAAGGACAATGGAACTCAAGACTTTATTTCTGATTCCCCTTATCGCTTCAGTTATTTCTTGCGCTTCAGGAGGTTCAAAAATCAAGCTGGTACAACAAGATACTGAAAAGAAAATGGTGAAAATAATGACTGTCGACCCTGGACATTTCCATACACAGCCTCCTTCGTCGGCTGTTGGGGATTTTTTATTGTTCGATCCTTACAAAAGTGGGCTTTTGACGGATCTCCTATAAAAAACCCCGACGCTTTTGCGTCAGGTTTTTTGACTTGTAGCGGACAGTGATGAAATATCTAACCTGAAATTGGAATATGATATATTTAAAATTCTGGAATTAATGTATTCAATAGGCACAGAAGTATTTTCGAGAAGCTGCATATTATGAAAACACTCTGTAATATGATCAAGTTCCGAATGTATTACTTGTTTTTATAAGCCGTTTTATAAATGGCATTAAGCAAGGACTTTGAGCCACAAGCATCTCCTCCTAATTGCCAAATCATGATGCCTGAAGCTTTTTCTTTTGCTAATGTAGTTTTCTGTTTAATTGTGGGGATACCGTTATAAAAAACGCTCTTACCTCCGGGCATATTTTTTAATGAGTCAGTGAATTCAGCACCGGATAATCCGGCGACGATATCTTTATAAGTCATGGAAGGCCTAAGGCCTTTTATATCAGGGCCATATACGTATCCATAAAAAGGAACACCCAAGGTCAACTTTTCCTTTGAGATTTTTCTACCCGTGGCATAAATGTCTATATCTGCTACAGAATTAGCATAACTTGAATGAGGTCCGGGCCTTTTGTCACTATTGTGTTCATTGTGATCATAACTCATTATATTAATTAAATCATACTGGGCCAAAGCTTTGTCAGTATATCGTTTAATAGAGGAAGGATCAAACTGTAAAGCCGTAGTTATCAGTTTTTGATGCAATTTTAACGCACTAGCCAGTTCCACCACGAAAGCTTCATAATTATTATCGATGTCGCTGCCTTCCAAATCTACATCGATCCCATCCAAATTATACTTGAGAACCAGTGATAAAAAATTCTGAACAAGTATAGGCCTTTTATCGTCCTGAAAAAGGGCACGATAATAGGGGTTTCCGCTGATTGAGAACAATACTTTTACATTGTTTTGGTGGGCCCTTTTAATAAAATGTTTCAGGAATGAAAAATCTTCTGTGAAATGTCCGAGTGAATCGGGATTCAGGAAGGCTAAATTAACATGAGTTAATCTATTTAATTTAAACGGAATTTTATTAGGTTTAGCCATTATGTCACGGAGGTAATAATATCCAACCACTTTGAAATCGGATTTCGATTGCTGGGCTTTCATCGGAAAAAACAGAAAACTTAGTAGCAGGATAAAGGAAAAAGTTTTTTGTCTCATAGAAAATGGTCTTAATTAAACTAAATATTTGTATTGGTCACTCGTAAATGTATAAAAGTTTACACGAAAACTATATAAACAATTTGTATAGTTGACAGGTTATTATATATAGTTGGCATCTATACCCAGTGGGTTGTAGTCCAAAGGAAAAGCCTTGCCATTTTACACATTGTATTTAATTAGTCATAACAGTAATTCATTAAGATTGACGAATTTAAGCCCCCTTTAGGGGTCCGGATATCTATCGGGATGGGAGCAAAAAACAGGAGGATTACGCCCCAACCGGTCGCGTGATCCTCTTTGGATAACAGCCCAAAGAAAAAGCCTTGCCACGCTGGCGCGTGGCTACGGACTTTATTATTTTAATCCCTTCGAAAAGCAAGCTTTTCTCGGTTTTAAAATAATAAAGCCCTGTTGCTGTCGCAACAAGGCTTTTTCTTTGTAGCGGAGGGAGGATTCGAACCTCCGACCTTTGGGTTATGAGCCCAACGAGCTACCACTGCTCCACCCCGCAATATCGAGGTGCAAATGTAGTGTTTAGCCGACAAATACCAAAACATATTTGAAAATATTTTATTTTGAGCCGAAAGTCCGATGTCCGAAGTCCGAAGAATGAGGGTCAAAATCGACTTCCGACTTCGGTCTTCCGACTTCTAACTTCCGTCTCCACCACAATTTAGATTATATTTACTAAGTTTGTTAACGAATTTTGATCCTAACTGTTTTACATTATTATAACTATTGTATAACATTAAAGTACATCACTATGCCACGAGTATTTAAAGCAACAGAAATCGAAAAAGAAGATAAAGAGATTAAACGGGATTATCTCGACAGACATATGCCTCATGTTTTTTGTCCTGATATGGTTAAGAAAGGCGAAAAATTTGAGGTTAAAGTAAAACTTGGGGAAGAATATCCTCATCCGGATGAAAGCGACCATTTTATCAGCGTAATTCAGCTATGGAACAGGGAAACGCTTCTTGCAGAAGCTCGCTATACCGCAGGTGTTTACGGCAATAAACCATCCCATTTCGAGATAGATTTTTATATTGTAGCNNCCTTCAGATTCCTATTTTTGATTCCTTTAACTCATTTCATGCGGCAGGATTATTATCTTTGCAGGCCAATAAAATTTTAAGCAATGGCTAAGGACGATAAGAAAAAAAGCAACTGGCGCGATAAATACAGATTCTCTGTAATAAATGATCATACACTCGAGGAAGTCTGGAGGATAATACTTACCCGGTATAATGCTTTCCTTCTGATTACTTTTATAATTCTTTTTCTCATCTGGGGTACCAGTACTCTGATCTCCTTTACAAATTTAAGGGAATTTATTCCGGGATACCCCGATGTCACCATGAGACGTAACATACTGATGAGTGCAATCAGGCTTGATTCTCTCACTCGCGAACTAAAATTGAGGGATAAATATTTCGATAATCTGAATTCAATAATATCCGGAACTCAACCATTGGAATTGCAATCCAAACCCGATTCAACTAAAAATTATAAGGCTATAAAATTCGATTCTTCTTCCAGTGATTCCGTTTTAAGAGCCGGTGTTGAAAAAGAAGACAGATACAATCTAACACTAGGACCTACAGCTCCTGAATCAGTATCAGGTCTTGCCAATCTTCATTTTTTCCCTCCCGTTAAAGGAATTGTCTCAGGAAAGTATGAGTTAAGAACTAAACATTTTGGTACTGATATTGTTACAAAACCGAAAGCACTGGTATCCGCGGTACTTGATGGTACCGTAATTTTCACGGGATGGACAATGGAAACCGGATTTGTAATTGAAATACAGCATCAGAATAATATTGTTTCAGTGTACAAGCATAATGCCAGTCTTCTTAAGGAAACCGGTGATCTAGTTCGTGCCGGCGATGCTATTTCTGTAGTCGGCGATTCCGGCGAACGCTATACATCAGGACCTCATCTTCACTTTGAGATCTGGTATAAAGGAAGTCCGCTGGATCCTGAGAAACACATCTTATTTTAAAAGCAGGAGACTCAGCATGCCGGAAAGAATTGCATTATTGGGATCAACAGGATCAATTGGCACACAGGCTCTTGATATAATTTCCAAGTATCCCGACAGATTCCAGGTTGAGGTCCTCGTTGCAGGAAATAACGTTGATCTTCTGATTGAACAGGCTCATAAATTTCAGCCGGATTGTGTTGTCATTGCTAACTCCGATCATTATCGTCAGTTAAAAGAAAGCCTTCAATATACAAATATAAAAGTCTATGCCGGGAATGATGCTGTAGAACAGGTAGTTGCATCATCATCTGTGGATGTTGTTATTGCAGCAATTGTAGGCTATTCAGGTGTAAGACCGACTATAGCCGCGATCAAAGCCGGGAAAAAAATAGCACTCGCAAATAAGGAAACTCTAGTAGTAGCAGGGGAATTAATCGGAAAGCTGGTCAGCGAATCAGGCAGCATTATGATACCTGTGGATTCCGAACACTCGGCAATTTTTCAATGCCTTGCCGGAGAGGCTGGAAATCCCATTGAAAAAATTACCTTAACAGCTTCCGGAGGACCTTTTCTCAACATGTCTGAAGAAATGCTGAAGAATGTAAAACCATGCGATGCCCTCAGACACCCGAATTGGAACATGGGATGTAAGGTAACAATTGATTCTGCCTCACTGATGAATAAAGGTCTGGAAGTGATCGAGGCAAAATGGCTTTTCGGTCTCACCCCTGAACAGATTTCAGTAATTGTTCACCCGCAGTCAATCATACATTCTCTTGTTCACTTTGCAGACGGATCGGTTAAGGCTCAGCTTGGTGTTCCTGATATGAGGGTGCCTATCCTGTATGCATTATCCTATCCCGACAGGCTGCAATCAGATCTTCCCCGGCTTAAGCTGAATGAAATTTGTGCTCTCACATTTGCTGACCCTGATATAAAAAGATTCCGTAACCTGTCGCTGGCATATGAGTCAATCAGAAGAGGCGGGAATATGCCATGTATATTAAATGCTGCCAATGAAATGGCAGTTAATGCCTTTCTTGAAGAAAAGATCAGCTTTATGCAAATGCCGGATATTGTGGAATATACAATGGAAAATAGTATGTTCTCCGACTCTCCCGACCTTGATCTTCTTGAATTTTCTGATACCAATGCCAGGAAAATGGCTCTAAGTTTTATAAATAAACTCCAAAAAGAAAAATGACAATACTTATTAAAATCCTGCAATTTATAATGAGCCTTTCAATTCTTGTGGTAATACATGAATTTGGACATTTTACAATGGCAAAATTATTCAAAACCCGGGTTGAAAAATTCTTCCTGTTCTTCGATCCCTGGTTTTCTCTTTTCAAATTTAAGAAGGGTGAAACAGAATATGGCATAGGATGGCTTCCTCTTGGCGGCTATGTAAAGATTTCCGGTATGATCGATGAATCTATGGACAAAGAGCAGATGAAACTGCCTCCGCAACCATGGGAATTCAGGTCAAAGACCTCATGGCAAAGACTATTGATAATGACCGGAGGGGTTATCTTCAATTTTATATCAGCAATGCTTATTTTTATTTTTGTTTTATTTGCCTGGGGTGAAACCTACCTGCCAACAGCAAATGTTAAATATGGAATCGTGACCGACTCGGTAGGGTATGCCATTGGCTTAAGAAATGGAGACAAGATCATTACAATTGATAATAAGCATGTTGAAAACTTCCATGAGCTGATATCTGATATCGTTCTGAATAATCGTAAGACCATTCAGATTGAGCGCGATGGTGCCCCGCTCAATATTGAAATACCCTCTGAGTATGTCCCAAAATTACTTAAGGGCAAAGGTCAGATTGATACCAGGATACCTTTCGGACCCTATGTAATAGAAAGCGTGGGTAAGAATACTCCTGCAAAAATAGCAGGTGTCCTTCCCAAAGATCAGCTTACCGGCATAGACGATGTCAAGTTTACATATTATGATGAATTTCAAAAATATCTTTATAATCATAAACAACATCCTGTAGTTCTGAATCTGGTGAGGAACGGAGAAAATCAGAATATTTCTGTTATACCTGACACTTTAGGGATACTCGGCATAGGAAGATCTGTGGTACTTAGTCAGATCTTTGACCTTAAAACTGTTAAATACGGTTTATTGAAATCGATTCCCGCCGGAATTGATAAAGGATTAAAGACAATCTCCGATTACCTTAAGCAATTCAAACTAATCTTTTCAAGACATACCAAAGGTTATGAATCATTAGGCGGTTTTATAACAATTGGCAGTATATTCCCGGGAGTCTGGGACTGGCAGCGATTCTGGGACCTGACAGCTTTCCTCTCAATTATTCTGGCAGTAATGAATATTCTTCCTATACCCGCTCTTGACGGAGGTCATGTGCTCTTTTTATTATTTGAGGTTATTACAGGGAAAAAGCCCAGTGACAAGTTTCTTGAATATGCTCAGATAGCAGGCATGATATTGTTATTGGCGCTGTTGCTCTATGCTAACGGTAACGATGTTCTGAGGATGATCAGGAAATAGATTTAATTTTATTATAATTTGTTAATAAATAAAGTATTTTTACATTTGTATAAATTCTAATACTTAAAGAAATGGGAAATTTAGGAATGACAGAAATATTACTCATACTTGTTGTAGTAGTACTGCTTTTTGGTGGCCGTAAGATTCCTGAGCTTATGAAAGGGATTGGTCAGGGAATGAAGGAATTTAAAAAAGCTTCCCAGTACGATCCTGCCAATGACGAAAAGGAGACTTCTAATAAGAACTAAATCTGACATTACATATCTCAAAAAAACCTGCATGAGAGTGCGGGTTTTTTTAATTTTCAGGCCCCATCCCTCCTGAAGGGGTGCTAATCCGATTACTTTAAGAAAACTTTCTTAAGAAGCGAGGATTAACCCCCTTTTAGGGGGCAGGGGGGCAAAAAGTTTCGTACTTCTGATTCCTTCTCCCTGGTACAAACCCTGCTTCTTTTATTATTGTCTGTATTTCATTTGCGTTGAAACGGTTACTAGCGCCTGCAGAGCTCACCACATTTTCCTCGATCATTATTGAACCAAGATCATTTGCCCCGGCATGAAGTGAAAGCATTCCGATTTCTCTGCCCACAGTCAATATGGAAGCCTGGATATTTTTTATATTATTTAAGAGGATCCGGCTCATTGCTATCATCCTGATATAATCGGGACCATTATAACTGCTTCTGACCCCATGTTTCTTCATAAGAACTGTTCCTTCATCCTGAAAAGGCCATGGGATAAAAGTTATAAACCCAAAATGATTCTCCTGTTTTTCAGATTGTAAGTCCCTGATCCTTATGAGATGTTCAATCCTTTCCCTGGCTGTCTCCACATGTCCGAACATCATTGTTGCCGAGGTTGGCAGATTTAATTTGTGAGCTTCTCTCATTACGTCCAGCCACTCTTCAGATGATGCTTTTGCTGGTGAAACAATTTTTCTTACCCTGTCGGAAAGTATTTCTGCACCTGCACCCGGCAGACTGTCAAGTCCTGCCGCAATCAAGCGTGAAAGGACCACAGAATAAGATAACCGCTCCTTTTTTGAAAGGTAAACCACCTCAGGGGGCCCTAAAGCATGAAGTTTGAGAGAAGGATATAATTTTTTTAAATTACTGAACAGATCAAGATAAAAATTCAGATCAAGCTCCGGATTCATTCCTCCCTGCAGCAGAAGCTGATCGCCGCCAAGCAAAAACAATTCATCTACTTTGGTTTTGTAATCATCGATTGAAGTGATATAGGCATCCTCCGATCCTTTTTTCCTGCAGAAGTTACAAAATGAACATTGCGAGAAACAGATATTGGTAATATTTACATTCCTGTCAATCATCCATCCAGCGATATTGCCAGGATTATGCAGCTGACGGAGCCTGTTCGCTACATACATCAGCTCTTCCAGAGGAGCATGGCTATAAAGCGCAAATCCTTCATCAATATCAAGTGGAATCAGGCGCAGGGACTTCTCATATAAATCTTCTAAGACCATCTGTTCAAATAAGTTAGTAATCAGTGAGTCGGAAGTCAGAAGTCCGGAGTCCGAAGTAGGAAATTATTCTTGCATTTATCTTCCGTCTTCCGACTTCTGTCTTCCGGCTTCTGACTGCCAAAGGTAACTCTTTGGAAACGAAAGAATCAATTTTTTAGTTAACTTTACATCTTCTAAAATCACCGGATACTGCTATGAAACCTCAAATTCAAAGAATATCTCAAATATCATCTGACCAATCTGTTATATGTATTATAGTAGGAGACCAGATTCCTGAGAGACTAAATCTTAACAGCCAGGAAAAAGATTTTGCGCAAACTCAGATCCGCGCGAAAGAAGAATATGTTTCTCTGAATTCATACAACAGATCTGTTTACATTGTAAGATTGAAGGATACTATTATTCATTACAGAGTCAGAGAGGAGCTTAGGAGAACAGCTTATAATTTAAGAAAACTTATAAAAGACAACAACCACGATGACCTTGTAATAACTTCAGAAAATGCTTATAAAGGAGCCATTGAAGATTTTACTGAAGGGTTGCTTCTGAGCTTTTACTCTTTTGATAAATACAAAACCAAAACAAATCTGGAAGAGAAAAAACATTATCCGGCTAATCTTTTGTTGCAGGGCGAATTCGATGATTCTGAGATCAAATGGATTGTTGATGTTACTGATGCTGTGTATTTTACACGTAATCTCATTAAAGAGCCTGTAAATCAGCTAAATGCAACTGATCTCTCGCAGGAAATAAAAAAGATCGGAGATTCCGCAGGATTCAGTGTTGAAATTTTAACAAAAGGGAAAATTGAAGCTCTTAAGATGGGCGGTCTTCTGGCTGTAAATAAAGGGAGCATCGATCCGCCTGTTTTCTCTATTCTCGAGTGGAAACCGGCAAACCACAGGAATGATAAACCAATAATCCTGATTGGAAAGGGAATAGTTTATGATACAGGCGGGCTGAATATTAAAACAGGTGATTTCATGGCCGGGATGAATGGCGACATGGCAGGAGCTGCAATCGTTGCCGGAGTGATGCATACAATTTCAAAAAACAATATTCCTCTCCATGTAATCGGATTAATTCCTTCAACTGATAACCGTCCCGGCGGCAATGCTTATACACAGGGTGATATTATTACAATGTTTAATAATATGACTGTTGAAATCGGGAATACAGATGCTGAAGGAAGGCTCATACTGGCAGATGCAATCAGCTATGCTTCAAAATATGCCCCTGAACTGATAATCGATATTGCTACTCTCACGGGTTCTGCAGCAATGACCTTTGGAAATCAGGCAATTGCAGTGATGACGAATGCCGAAAGAAAATATTTCAGCATGCTTGAAGAATGCGGAAACGATGTGTATGAGAGAATAGCAGAATTGCCCTTATGGGAAGAGTATGGTGAGCTACTGAAATCGGATATTGCTGATTTTAAAAATGTCGGCGGACGTGAAGCAGGAGCTATTATTGCCGGGAAATTTCTTGAAAAATTTGCAGAATTCCCGTTGATACATCTCGACATTGCCGGAACGGAATTGATGAAGAAGGATGATTATTACAAATCAAAAAACGGAACCGCAACCGGGTTAAGGCTATTGTCAGCATTTCTACGAAGAATCACAGTCAACTATTCAGAAAAGAAATAATTATATATGGAAAATAAAACAATACTCGCAGGCATATCGCAAGGAGATATAAACGGAATCGGATATGAGGTTATAATTAAGGCTCTTGCGGATCCTACAATAAATGATATTTGTACGCCAATAGTGTATGGTTCCCCAAAAGTAGCTGCCTATCACCGTAAAGCATTAAATGTTAATAATTTCACTTTTAACAATATCAGAACGGCTGATGAGGCACATGCCAAAAAGGCTAACATGATAAATTGTCTTGATGATAACATCAGGGTGGAACTCGGAAAGTCAACTCCCCAGGGAGGTGAAGCTGCAATAATTTCGCTTGAAAAAGCGGTGGAGGATCTTAGAAACGGTAAGATAGATGTGTTGATCACAGCACCTATAGATAAAAAGAATGTCCAATCTGAAAACTTTCATTTCAATGGGCATACTGATTATCTGAAATCTGTTGCCGGAGTGGCTGAAGCTTTAATGTTTATGATTGGTGAAAGCATGAGAATCGGTATAGCTACTGATCATGTTCCGCTTAATAAAGTTTCAGGATTAATAACTATTGAAACCCTTATTCAGAAGATCCGGCTCATGAATCAATCTCTTATTCTTGATTTTGGTATCCGGAAACCCCGCATTGCAGTACTTGGTCTTAATCCCCATGCAGGAGATAACTCTCTGCTTGGGACTGAAGAAGCTGAAATTATTATTCCCGCCATTCAGCAGACCCAGAAAGAGGGAATAATGACTTTTGGCCCTTTTCCTGCTGATGGATTTTTTGGAGCAGGATCATTTACCAAATTCGATGGTATTCTTGCCATGTATCATGATCAGGGTCTTACTCCATTCAAAGCTCTTTCATTTGATTCAGGGGTTAATTTCACGGCAGGATTGCCTTTTATAAGGACATCTCCAGTTCACGGAACTGCCTTTGATATTGCCGGCAGAGGTGAAGCATCAGAAAATTCCTTCAGGCAGGCCATCTATCTCGCCTGTGATATCTTCAAGAACAGACAGATATATAATGAGATATCCAAAAATCCTTTAAAACACCAGGATATCGAAATCCATAGTGACCGCGTTGATGAACTTCCTCCTGACATATTTAATCCTGAAGTATAAACATGATAGATTATATCAAAGGTGAGATTACACAGATCACNNATTCACGAAATCATCCGGGAGGACAGTCACCAGCTTTTCGGATTTGCAGATTTTGAGGAACGTGATATTTTCAGGTTGCTGATTTCCGTATCCGGTGTCGGAGCAAACACTGCCAGAATGATGCTTTCATCGCTTAATCCGGCTGAGATAGAAAAAGCAATTTTAGGCTCTGATGCTAATCTTCTAAAAAGTATAAAAGGGATAGGATTAAAAACAGCACAAAGGATAATTGTTGACCTGAAAGACAAACTTGGCAAACATGTCGGAAGTGATGAAATATTTGCATTTGCAGACAATACAAAGCGTGAAGAAGCGTTATCTGCATTAGTAATGCTTGGATTTGCCAAAAGCGCTGTCTCCAAGGTCCTTGATAAGATAGTCCGAGAGGAAAAAAATCTGACCGTTGAGGATATGATTAAGAGAGCGCTTAAAAACTTGTAATTCTGAATATAAGCCGGATTGGGATCAGGGATATCATATAAAAGTATTCTGATATATTCGTATCTTCTGCTGTTAGCTTCTTTTCTCTTAAAGTCCACTGAAGCAAGTAGTCAGACTGCTTTGCGGAAAAGTGTAGCCCCGGATACAACACGAAAATCAATCCTGAAACTTAAAGATGATACAGGAATCCCCTGGGAATCAAAACAAAAAGCACCTCTTTTTCTTAATAAACCGTCAAACTTTAAATCAACAGTAATTTATGACCCTGATAAAGACGAATATATACTTTATGAGAAGATAGGAGCTCTTGATTATCGCACTCCCGTACATATGAGTCCTGATGAATTCCGAAAATACGAATATGCCAGGGCTATGCGTGAGTACTGGGAATCACGCATATCCGGCAATCAGGCCGGTTACAGATCGAATCTGATACCTCAGATAGAGATTGGAGGTGCCGCTTTCGATAAGATTTTCGGGAGCAATACTATAAACATTGTCCCTCAGGGATCCGCTGAACTCATCTTTGGAATTAATATTTCCAAAACCCAGAATCCGACTCTTCCGGTAAAACTCCAGACAATTCCAACATTCGATTTCAAGGAAAAAATTCAAATGAACGTCACCGGTACAATAGGTGACAAGATGAAGCTCGGTGTAAATTACAATACCGATGCAATGTTTGAATTCGAAAACAGGACTAAACTTGAGTACGCTGGAAAGGAAGATGAGATCCTTAAAAAAGTTGAGGCAGGCGATGTTACTCTTCCTCTTGCAGGTACTCTTATTACTGGCAGTTATAGTCTTTTTGGACTTAAAACGGAAATGCAGTTCGGAAAGCTGACTGTAACTACAGTACTTTCCCAACAAAAGGGACAATCGTCGGTTATTGAGGCAAAAGGCGGTGCTCAGCTTACAGATTATGAAATTTATGCTGATGATTATGAAGCTAACCGGCATTTCTTTATTTCTCAATATTTCCACGATACTTATGATGAATCTCTTAAAAATATACCCATCATCAGTTCAGGAGTAAATATAGACCGGATCGAGGTTTGGGTAACTAATAAATCAAGCAGTTTTGAGGATGCAAGCAACAGGAATATAGTTGCATTTATGGATCTGGGAGAAAGTTCAAAACATATTTTTAATAAAGTGCCTGCATTTCAGGCAACTCCCGGAGCGCTTATATATCCTGATAATGGCGCCAACAAAATGTACGAACAGCTTACCACTTCATATGGATTGATCCGAAACGTAAATGAGGTAACAAATGAATTTTCCCCTCTATCTCCAGGATTTCAGATCGGAAGAGATTTTGAGAAAATCGAAAATGCAAGAAAACTTGATCCGAGGGAATTTGATTTCAACAGGCAGCTGGGATATATTTCACTTAATACAGCCCTTAATACCGATGAGGTTCTTGCAGTTGCATATGAATATACAATCGCGGGACAGGTATTCAAGGTTGGTGAGTTTTCCACAGACGGCATTGCCGCTCCTCAGACTCTGATACTTAAGTTGTTGAAGGGTACCACCCTTAGTCCTAAATTACCGACGTGGAACCTGATGATGAAAAATATATATTCACTGGGATCGGGAAAACTGGATAAAAAGGATTTCGTTCTTAATGTGCTCTACCAGGATGACAAAACAGGCAATTCCGTCAACTATATCCCGGAAGGAACCCTGGCTGATAAAATCCTGCTGCAGGTTATGGGACTCGATAACCTGAACTCCCAGAACGACAGGGAACCGGATGGTTTTTTTGATTTTATTGATGGCGTCACAGTAATGATGGACAGGGGGAAAATTATTTTTCCTTTTATTGAACCTTTCGGCAGCCATCTGAGAAAGATGATTCTTGACCCGAATGTGGCCAGCAAATATGTCTTTCAGGAGCTGTATGACTCAACTCAGACAGCTGCCCGTCAGATGGCTGAAAAAAACAAATTCAAAATGACCGGCCAATATTCCTCTGAAGGCGGATCAGTAATAAGACTTAATGCAACAAGCATACCCCAGGGTTCTGTAAAGGTAACAGCAGGTGGAGTTCCTCTTACCGAAAACACCGATTATACTGTTGACTATAACATGGGTACAGTGACAATAATTAACAGTGCACTTATCGAATCCCAAACCCCAATTCAGGTTTCCCTTGAGAATAACCAATTCTTTGGTTTCCAGACCAAGACGCTTGTTGGTGCACATCTCGACTATAAAGTTTCAGATAATTTTGATATCGGAGGGACAATTCTTCATCTGACGGAACGACCATATACTCAAAAAGTAAATTACGGAGAGGAACCGATTTCAAATACAATCTGGGGCTTAAATACTTCGTATAAGACAGAATCACAATTACTTACAAAAATCATTGATAAGATTCCCCTGCTTAACACTAAGACACCCTCCTCAATCTCATTCTTTGGAGAATTTGCAAACCTGATCCCTGGTCATTCAAAAGCTATATCATCTGCTGGCAATTCATACATCGATGACTTTGAAGCCAGTGAAATACCTCTTGATCTTAAAGCCTTTAATGCATGGACAATCTCAAGTGTCCCACAGGGACAGGATCAAATGTTTCCTGAGGCAAAGTTTAATAACAATCTTGTCAGTGGTTTTAACAGGGCTAAATTAGCCTGGTATGTAATCGATCCGCTGTTTTTAAGAAATGGATCTTCCACACCTGAATATATCAGGCAGCATCCTGATTTGCAATCGAGTCATTTTGTGAGAGAGATTTATGAAAATGAAATATTCCCAAACAAGGAGAGCGCAACCGGAATTCCGACAAACCTGACGGTTTTAAACATGGCATTCTATCCGGGAGAAAGAGGTCCCTATAACTATGATCTAAGCCCTGGGCCATATTCTGCAGGCTTAAATACCACTGGTAATCTCAATGATCCTAAATCCAGATGGGGAGGTATAATGCGTGAGGTTCTGACCAGCGATTTCGAAACTGCTAACATTCAATATGTTCAGTTCTGGGTTATGGATCCGTTTGTTGATAATCCTGATCAGGAAGGAGGAGATCTTTATATAAATCTTGGAAATATTTCGGAAGATATCTTAAAGGATTCAAGGAAAAGTTTTGAGAATGGGCTTCCCGGTTCACCTGTAGTAAAAAATGTTGATACTACTGCATGGGGAAGAGTCCCAACTATTCAGGCAGTGGTACATGCTTTTGATAATGCACCTGAAACCCGGTTATTTCAGGACGTAGGACTTGATGGACTTGGAGACTGGGATGAACAGACTTTCTTTAAGGATTATCTCCAGAAATCATCGCTTATTGTCAGTCCGGAGGCATATCAGGTGATATCCGCAGATCCCTCGGCAGATGACTATCATTATTTCAGGGGATCTGATTATGATGCNNGGATCAACTTTGCCTGATATGGAAGATATCAACCGGGATAATACATTAAATGAAACAGAGAGTTATTACCAGTATAAAGTAAGCATCCGTCCGGGTGATTTAAAGGTTGGTTCGAACTATGTTACGGATGAGGTTTTTGCTAAAGATGTCACTCTTGCAAACGGAACTAAATCGAGTGTCCATTGGTACCAGTTTAAGGTTCCAATTACTGATTACCAGAAAGTGATCGGACCTATCAAAGATTTTAAATCAATCCGTTTCATGAGGATGTTTCTTAAGGGATTCAGCGATCCTGTTATTATGCGTTTTGCAAAACTCGATCTGGTCCGCGCCGAATGGAGAAAATACAATATCTCTTTTATGGAGGGCGGGGAAAGAATAACTGTTCCGGAAGCAACCGACGGGACTTTTGAGATCAGTTCGGTGAGTATTGAGGAGAATGCCGGGAAAATACCTGTTAATTATGTGTTGCCCCCGGGATTTGACAGAGTAACCGATCCTCAAAATCCACAGTTGAGACAGCTCAATGAACAATCGATGGTACTTAAGGTAATGAATCTTGAAGATGGGGATGCACGTGCTGCTTTCAGAAATGTTAATCTCGATATAAGACAGTATAAAAGACTCCGGATGGAAGTTCATGCTGAAGCAATGATTGGTCAGCCATTACAAAACGATGAACTTACTGCATTTATCAGGATTGGTTCGGATTACAAGGGAAATTTTTATGAGTATGAAATTCCTCTCAAACTTACTCAGCCGGGTCATTATGATAATAACATTGATGATCAAAGAGCAAAGGTATGGCCGGCAGAAAATAGTATGAATATAGATCTTTCAGTATTGCAGGCTGCCAAACAGGAACGTAACCGCCAGATGGAACTGCCAGGTTCATCTTTAAGTGTTTCAGATGTATTTGTGTATCAAAGCGGAACAGCGAGAGTATCTGTTTCCGGAAACCCGAATATGAGCAATATTAAGGTCATAATGATAGGTGTCAGGAATCCTATAAAAACAAGGAACAGGACTACTGATGACGGAACTCCGAAATATGGGGAGGTATGGTTTGACGAATTAAGACTCAACGATTTTATTGAAAATGGAGGATGGGCAGCAAATGCTCATTTACAGGCTCGTCTGGCTGATCTGGGAACTGTCGATATGGTTGGACAGGCAAGTACTCCCGGATGGGGGAGTATCGAGAAGAAAGTAAATGAGCGGAGCAAGGAAGATATTATGAAATACGATATATCATCAAGTATTGAACTTGGTAAATTTTTTCCTGAAAAATTGGGAGTCAGGTTACCTGTTTATGTAGGATTTTCCGAGACCAGGATAAAACCACAATACGATCCCCTTGATCCTGACATACTTTTAAAAGATGCCCTTTCTGCTGCAAAAAACACTGCTGTAAGAGATTCAATATTAAATATTTCGGAAGATTTTTCGCGACGAAAAACCATCACCGTGAGCAATGCGGGGATAACAAAAAGAGGTGAAAAACCGCATGCATGGGACGTAGCAAATTTAAGTGTCAACTACACCTATAATGAAATATATAGCAGCAACACAAAAACCCAGATTGATCTTGAAAAAGATTACAGAGGCGGCATAAACTATGACTATCAGGCTCAACCTAAGAATATTATGCCATTCAGAAATATAAGATTATTCAATTCACCTTTACTCAAGATTGTCAAAGACTTTAACTTCTATGCCTTCCCTAAAAGTCTGTCATTCAGGACTGACCTTACAAGGAACTATAATGAATTATTGACAAGAAACATTAACAATCCCTATCTGAAAATTTTGCCGTCTTTCAAGAAGGACTTTGAATGGAGCAGGATTTATGATTTTAAATACGATATAACACGACAACTGAAATTTGATTTTACTGCAACAAATCTTTCAAGAATTGATGAGCCTCCTGGTGGCGTTGATAAAAACAGATATGCAAGCACCTACAATGCCTGGCGTGATTCTGTATTGACTAATTTAAGGCATGGAGGCAGAACCACAACCTATAATCACTTCATGAATATCACTTACAATCTGCCTGTAAATAAACTCCCTCTTCTTTCATGGGTAAATGCCAATGCACGCTATAGTGCTGATTATACCTGGCTTGCCGGGCCGCTCTTCCCCGACAGTCTGAAGATTCATCTGGGGAATTCAATAAAGAATCACAGCGAGATGACATTTACAGGCATGGCGAATTTTTCTACCCTGTATACTAAGATGAAGTTTCTTAAGAATATTGAAAATAATACCATGCCCGGGGCTGCTCAGAGAATGAAAGCGGACTTAAAAACAGTAACGTATACAAAGGATAATGTAAGCTTCAAGGCAAACGTGGTCAAAGCAATTTTCCATAATCTTAAAACAAAAGATGTAAAAGTAAAGATTGTCGGAAAAAACGGTGAGGAGGTAAAAGGAAAGCTGGATATTGTGACAGAGAATAAGGTCAATTTTACGAGCGATCAGCAGGTGGATGGAGGGAAAGTAATAATTGAAGGCAAAGTAAAGAAAAACAGGAATCCTATTATAGTCACCGGTGAATATCTGGTCAGGGCTGTAATGGGAATAAGATCAGTAAGTCTTACATATACTACATCGCAGGGTGAGTTTCTTCCAGGTTATGATCCTGAAACTAAGTTACTGGGGATGTCAACCTACAACAACAGACTTGCACCCGGGTGGCCATTTGTTCTGGGATACAGTGACCGTAATTTCTTTAACAGAGCTGTAACAAGCGGATGGTTATCAAAAGACACCTTACTTAATACACCGGCTATTTATGATAATAAGCGCGACCTCTCACTGCGAAGTCTTATTGAACCCTTTCCCGGTTTGAGAATTGATATTAATGCAGACAGACGATTCCTGGAATCAGAAAGTGCTTACTATGTGGCTGATAAAAATGGAAATTTCCCCGACAGTACACGAAACAGGATGGTAACAGGGAACTTTTCAATATCTATAATTTCGTGGGGAACATCATTTGAAAAAATCTCAAAGACAAATGACTATGTGTCCCCGACCTTTGAAGCTTTTAAAAGGAATATTGTCATTATCTCGGGGAGAAGAGCTATGGAAAGACAAAGGCTTGATCCGACATATAACCCTGACATTGACCCGGTAACAGGCACAACCATCGACGGGCCATATAAAAGCGGATTTGGAGAAACTTCCAGAGAAGTTATGATACCGGCATTTCTGGCTGCTTATACAAAATCAAATCCTAATAAAATAGGTCTTGAAACATTCCCCTCAGCTTTACGAATGATGCCAAACTGGCGAATAAACTTTGACGGATTGTCAAAATTTGATTTTGTTCAGAAAGTATTCAGATCTATTAACCTGATGCATCAATACCGTAGTACCTATCAGATAGGATCCTATGCCACTAATCTCAGTTATATAACAGATGGAGTAGGTATCACCAGTTTAAGAGATCTTCAGGATAACTTTCTTCAGCAATATGAAATAAATGTGGTTACAATAAGTGAGCAGTTCAGTCCTTTGATCAATGTGGATATGAACTGGAAAAACAGTCTTACCACCAGGTTTGAGTGGAGAAAATCGAGGACTGTAACACTTAATCTGATCAGTAACCAGGTTGCTGATGCCAGGATAAATGAGCTGATATTCGGAGCTGGATACAGGTTTGACAATGTTCAGATAATTCTGAAAACACAGGCGGGACAGAGAGCACTGAAGAGCGATCTTAATTTGCGTTTTGATCTTTCAATAAGGGATGATAAGACACTCGCAAGGAAACTTATTGAAGATGTCAATCAACCCGTTGTAGGGCAAAAAGTGTTTTCCCTGGGAGCGACTGCCGATTATGTTCTTAGCGACAGGTTTAATCTGCAGATATTTGCCGATCATAGTATGAATAATCCATTTGTTGCCAATACCTTTCCGACTTCTAACACTAATTTTGGTTTTAGTCTTAAATTTACACTGGTACAATAGAAATTATAGCCTCCGGATCTTACTTCTTCCCTGATACACCTTAAAAGTCCAGTCATCCTGAGTACTCATTCAATTTTACAAACCAGATAATATTACAACAGGCTCTGAAAGAGTCTGATACGAATAACCCCTGGTGCAACCAGGGGTATCTGCCTACTTATCATTTACAGCTCTGAAGGAGCTGAATATGGATGCGAAAAATTGTACTTGTTTCGATTATATTAAACCCTTTCAGGGTTTTAGATCAGAGGGTAAGCTTTCTANNAGGATATTTAAAATAATTCATCTTTTCTCAGAAATCGACTGAAATATAAGTGATCCTCTGTTCTTGCCTGAAAATCAATATTTATGCTATAAAATAAATGAATTACATATGGAAGTTATCGAACCATTTTTCTATTTTTGAATAGAAATCACCCTGAGCAGTTCAATTACCTCTCATAGCTTAATGAAAGAAAACGCCTAAAATTTAAAAACCTTATATGAAAAGATCAAAACCCCGTTTAACCTTCTGGCAGATCTGGAACATGAGTTTTGGATTTCTTGGTATTCAGTTTGGATTTGCGCTCCAGAATGCAAATGTCAGCAGGATTTTTGAGACCCTTGGGGCCAAGGTTGAAAATATACCGATTTTATGGATTGCTGCACCTGTGACCGGTCTTATCATTCAGCCCATAATAGGGCATATGAGTGACAATACATGGAACCGGCTGGGCCGCAGACGGCCATATTTTCTTACAGGAGCCATTCTTGCTACGCTCGCACTGATCTTTATGCCAAATTCACCTGTATTGTGGATTGCAGCAGGGACTCTCTGGATAATGGATGCATCAATAAACATTTCAATGGAGCCTTTCAGAGCATTTGTTGGTGATATGCTTCCGTCGGAACAACGTACAACAGGTTTTGCGACTCAGAGTTTTTTCATCGGTACGGGAGCTGTAATTGCATCCGTCCTTCCATATGTTCTTACTAACTGGTTTCATGTCCAGAATACTGCTCCGGCAGGCCAGATCCCATTATCAGTAAAATTGTCTTTTTATATTGGCGGCGTGGTATTTATTTCCGCTGTTATATGGACTATTCTAAGAACAAAAGAATATTCCCCGGAAGAACTTCAGGAATTCTCTGATAAAGAAGATAAGGCAATTGACCATAAACAGGAAATTGACACTAATATTACTTCCCGTGTATTTCTCTTAAGAGGATTCTACTGGATAGTTGCCGGTCTGGTGATAAGCCTGGCTATTTATTTTTATTCACTTGAAAAAGAACTCTATATTCTGTCAGTAGGAATTGGGGCATTTGGAATAATACAGGTTATATCGGGATTGTTTGTTTCAGGAGGTAAGACAACTAATGGTCTGGTCGTTGTATTGAGCGATCTGTACAATATGCCAAAAACGATGGGTCAACTTGCGATAGTCCAGTTTTTCTCCTGGTTTGCTCTTTTTTCAATGTGGATCTACACAACTTCAGCGGTGACAAGCCATATTTATGGTACCAAGGATCCGACAAGTGAACTGTATAACCAGGGTGCAAACTGGGTTGGTATTCTCTTTGCAGTATATAATGGTTTTGCAGCTTTGGTTGCATTTCTCCTGCCTGTCCTGGCCAAGCTGACCAACAGGCGTATTACCCATTCGGTGAGTCTCATTGCCGGAGGGTTAGGCTTAATCTCAATAATTATCTTCCATACTCCGCATATGCTTATTCTTTCTATGCTTGGTATCGGTCTTGCATGGGCAAGTATTCTTGCTATGCCTTATGCAATTCTTACAGGTTCGCTTCCTGCTAATAAGATGGGAACCTACATGGGCATCTTTAACTTTTTCATTGTTATTCCTCAGATTCTTGCTGCCAGTATCCTTGGATTTTTCGTGCGCGATGTTTTCGGCGGTGAAAGTATTTACGCTCTTGTGACCGGAGGCATTTCAATGTTTATTGCCGCTGCCCTGATACTTTTTGTTAAGGATGTTGACGAAACAAAAACAACTAAAGGCTGATGCGAACAGGTGCATGTATTTTTGATCTTGACGGGGTACTTGTTGATACCGCTAAATACCACTTTAAGGCATGGAAAAGACTGACGGATATGCTGGGGATCGATTTTACGGAGAATGATAATGAACGGCTCAAGGGTGTCAGCAGAATGGCTTCACTTGAGATTATACTTGAAATCGGCAATATGCAGCTCGATGAGCGTAAGAAACTGGAATATGCTACACTCAAGAACAACTGGTATATAGAATACATCAGCAAAATGACGCCTTCTGAAATCCTGCCTGGCTGTATCCGGTTTATTACAGAACTCAAAAAAGAAAAAATCCTGATTGCCATTGGGTCTGCCAGCAAGAACACTCCGATGATCCTTGAAAGGGTTGGTATACAGGGAATGTTTGATGCAGTAGCAGATGGAAATAATATCACCAAAGCAAAACCTGACCCAGAAGTGTTCCTGAAAGCCGCAGAAATGATTGGCATTAGACCTGAAGAATGTGTGGTGTTTGAAGATGCTGTTGCAGGTGTTCAGGCTGCACTAAATGCAGGAATGATGTGTATTGGTATTGGATCACCAGAGGTTCTGACAAAAGCTCATTTTGTTGTACCGGGTCTTTATGAAATGAATGTGGGAAAACTTAGGGAAATTGAAAATGTTAAACAATTATGATAAGCTGTTATAAGAATGATGCCTGGCAGATTATAGAAGAAGGATTCCATCCTGAAATGAACAGGGAGTCGGAAAGCATCTTTTCAATCGGGAATGGGTACATGGGACAGAGGGCTAACTTTGAAGAGCATTATTCAGGCGGAAGTCTGCAGGGCAGTTATGTCGCAGGAGTCTATTACCCTGATAAAACCCGCGTAGGGTGGTGGAAAAACGGATACCCTGAATACTTTGCAAAGGTACTGAATGCTCCAAACTGGATAGGCATTGATATTATAGTTAATGGCATAAATATTGACCTGGCAACAACGAAAATAAGCTCTTTCAAAAGGATTCTGAATATGAAGGAGGGTTATCTTGAAAGATCTTTCAGAGTTATTGTCCAGGGAAATAAAACAATTGAAATCACAAGCAGACGAATTGTAAGCATGTCGGAACCGGATCTTGGGTTAATCAGATACTCTGTCAGATCCATTGATTTTAAGGGAACAATAAACTATACTATTTATATAGATGGCGATGTTAAAAATCAGGATACCAACTATGGGGAAAAGTTCTGGGCCGAGGTAAGTAAAGAGATACACGGAAACACCGGCGTACTTATAACGAGTACCCTGAAAACTGATTTTCACGTAGCGACAGGTATGATTTTCGGGTTTTCAAAAGATAACAGGGAGATACCTATAAAAGTAGATAATCTTGAAAAGGATAAATATATTGCCGGTTCAGTATCCCTGGATATCGTAAAAGGTGAAGAGATAATTCTGGATAAGTATGTATCGGTTCTTTCATCCTTGAATATTGCTAAAGAAAATTTGGCAAAGGATTCCTTAATACGTTGCCAGGAAGCCAAAATGAAAGGGTATGACAAGCTTTTCCTTGAGCATGCCAGACACTGGGAAAAAATCTGGTCGACATCAGATGTTGTAATTGAAGGTGATCTTTCAGCTCAGCAGGCAATACGGTTTAATATTTTTCACCTTAACCAGACATATACGGGGAAAGATGAAAGATTAAATATTGGCCCAAAAGGGTTCACCGGTGAAAAATACGGAGGCAGCACATACTGGGATACTGAAGCTTTTGGTTTACCTTTTTTCCTTAAAACAGCTGATCTGCAGGTTGGGAAGAATCTATTGTTATACAGATATAAACATCTTGAAAAGAGTATCGAAAACGCTGCTAAACTGGGTTTTAAAGATGGTGCTGCTCTATATCCTATGGTAACGATGAACGGAGAGGAGTGTCACAATGAGTGGGAAATTACTTTTGAAGAAATACACAGGAACGGAGCCATTGCTTTCGCCATTTTTAATTATATCAGGCATACAGGCGACAACGATTATATTGCTGATTACGGCTTGGAAGTACTGATTGGAATTTCACGGTTCTGGAGCCAGCGGGCAACCTTCTCCCAAAATCTTAAAAAATATGTGATCCTGGGAGTAACAGGCCCGAATGAATATGAGAATAATGTAAATAATAACTGGTACACCAACTCTCTGGCAGTCTGGACTCTATCATACACTCTTAAGAATCTCAGGTTGCTTGAAAAAGATAAACAGGATAAGCTTTCAGATCTTTACAGGAGAATAAATTTTAACTTCTCTGAAGAGACAACAAGATGGAAAGAGATTAGTGAAAATATGCACATGCCTGTTGATCCTTCCCGAAATATTTTCCTGCAGCAGGATGGATTTCTTGACAAAGAATTAAAACCAGCGACCTCAATCCCTCCTGATGAAAGACCAATTAATCAGCATTGGTCATGGGACCGGATACTTAGATCCTGTTTTATTAAACAGGCTGATGTTTTACAGGGTATATACCTCTTTGAAGATCAGTTTGACACTGCGACCATAAAACGCAATTTTGACTTTTATGAACCTATGTCAGTTCATGAATCATCATTATCTGCATGTATTCATTCGATTGTTGCGTCGAGGATCGGGAATGTCGAAAAAGCTTATGAGCTATACCTTCGTACGGCCAGACTCGATCTCGATGATTATAACAACGAAGTGGGAGAGGGCCTTCACATAACAAGCATGGCCGGCACATGGCTTGCAATTGTTGAGGGCTTTGGTGGAATGAGAATACTTGATAGCATGATCCATCTTGCTCCGCAAATACCAGTTAAATGGAAATCATACTCTTTTCATGCACGCTTTCGTGGCATTCTGTTTGAAGTTAAAGTAGCAAAAGATGTTGTGAGTATAAATAATATGTCAGATAAGGATCTGGATCTGGAGATATCCGGCAAACTCTATCAGGTGAAAGGGTCAGAAAAAACTATCCTTAATCTGTAATCAGATTTTTTTCATAATAAGTAAAGATTCATAAACATAATTGTAAAAAGCATAACTAAACTTTTCAGATAATGGAAAAACTGCCTCTTAGCATCCTGTTGTTATTTCTTGTAATCGCATTGACAATTGCCGGTTGTTCGATCTCCGGAAAGAAAAAGGAATTAAAACCTTTTGTTTCCGAAGTGGTACACCCTGAATGGTCAAAAAATGCTGTAGTTTATGAGGTGAATATAAGGCAATTCACTCCCGAAGGAACGTTCAATGCTTTTGCTGAACATCTTCCCAGGCTGAAACAACTTGGCGTCGATATTTTATGGCTTATGCCAATCAATCCAATTGGAATTAAAAACAGGAAGGAACCTCTCGGAAGCTATTATTCTGTCAGAGATTATAAAGATGTTAATCCGGAATTCGGTAATCTCGATGATTTTAAAAACCTTGTAACAAAGGCACATGAGCTTGGTTTCCATGTTATAATGGACTGGGTTCCCAATCATTCATCATGGGATAATAAACTTGCGGCAGAGCATCCTGAGTGGTACGTAAAAGACGCTAAAGGAAGCTTCATACCGCCTCTTGGCTTTGACTGGACCGATGTAATCCAATTTGATTGGAAGAATAAGGAACTTCAGGACTATATGCTCAATGCCTTGAAATTCTGGGTCGATCTTGGAGTTGATGGATTCAGGGTTGATCATCCTGATCTGACACCTCCTGAATTCTGGGGAAAAGTTAGAGACGAACTGACCAGGATCAAACCGGTTTTTATGGTAGCTGAAAATGAAGGACAGACCGCTTTCCTCGAAAAAGGATTCGACATGAGTTATGCCTGGGAATTACACCATCTTATGAACAGTATTGCTCAGGGGAAAGACAGTATAAAGAGTCTTAATAATTATTATTCAAGAGAATTGTCGGTGTTTCCGCAGAATGTATTCAGAATGGTATTCTTGGATAATCATGACGAAAACTCCTGGAGCGGGACAATTAATTCAAGAATGGGAGTTGCGCAAAAAGCCTTTGCAGTGTTTACATTTACAACACAGGGAGTTCCTTTGCTTTATAATGGTCAGGAGGTTTGTCTCAGTAAAAGCCTCAGGTTTTTTGAGAGAGATACCATAAAATGGGATACCTGCGCCTTAACAGGATTTTATAAGGACCTGATTAAGCTTAAGAAATCAAACCTCGCACTCTCTAACGGAGAATTCGGAGCAAAAATGCAAATGATTAAGACAAACAAGGATAATAAAGTATTCTGTTTTTCACGTGAAAAAGAAGGGAATCGTGTACTTGTATTCCTGAATCTCAGCAAAAAAGATGTTGCAATTAAACCTTCTCTTGATAATTTTAATGGAGAATATTCGGATTATTTTGAAGGTCTGAAAGCCACGGTTCCTCTCCCAGATTCTATTCATCTCGATCCATGGGGATATAAGGTGTTTGTAAAGTGATATTTGGCCCCTAAGCCATCAGGTTGCCCTGATTTATAGCCCCCCTGCCCCCCTAAAGGGGAGGTCGTTTTCGTTCTTTACGAGATCTTACTGTAGGTTCGTGGACGTGCCCCCCTTTAGGGGGGNNGGCAAGGACGGAGAGAATCAAGGGGTCGGGGATCAGAAAATTAAGATAATATGTTCTCAAAGAAAATCTTTTTATTGTTGTTGATTGTTGTGTTCCTGTTTGTCGGATGCGGTCCTATGCATAACAAAAACACATATAATATAGATAAATCCCTGGCTTCTGTTCCTACCTGGGCAAAAGAAGCAATATGGTATCAGATCTTTGTTGAAAGATTCCGCAACGGTGACCCTTCCAATGACCCTTCTCCGGCAGACATGCGGGGTTCGTTTCCCGGGAAAATTCCTTCAAACTGGAAAATTACACCCTGGGGCCATGACTGGTATTCTCATGAACCCTGGCTAGATAGTGTCAAGGCAAAAGGTTTCTACTCAAAGATACAAGCCCGCAGGTATGGTGGAGACCTGCAAGGCGTACTTGAAAAAATGGACTATATTCAGTCGCTGGGCGTAACGGCTATATATTTTAATCCATTAAACGATTCCCCTTCCTTACACAAGTATGATGCAAGAAACTACTCGCATATCGACAGGAATTTCGGCCCTGACCCTACAGGTGATGTACTAATAATGGACTCGGAAGTTCATGATGATCCTTCAACATGGAAATGGACCTCAGCCGATATTATTTTCCTGAAAGTTGTAAAAGAATTTCATAAAAGAGGCATACGTGTAATAATGGATTACTCATGGAATCATACGGGGAAGGATTTCTGGGCTTTGAATGATGTAAGAAAAAACGGGAAAAAATCGAAATATGCAGACTGGTACAATATTCTTCAGTTTGGTGACTCTTCCATAAATGGGAAAGATTTCAGATATGAGGGATGGGGTGGTAACAATCCTTATATGCCTGTATTCAGAAAGGATATTATTCCGCCTGATGACAAAATAATGCCTTATGAAGGGAATCTACACTCTGAATCATTAAAGCAGCATATATTCGATGTAACCAGGAGATGGCTTGATCCGGACGGAGATGGAAATCCCTCAGATGGTATTGATGGATTCCGGCTTGATGTGGCAGGAGAGATACCTATGGGATTCTGGCGTGAATACAGGAAAGTTGTTCGTTCAGTTAATCCTGAAGCATATCTTATCGGGGAGATTTGGTGGTTAGATTGGCCTGATAAACTGTTGGGCCCCGGAGTATTTCTTGAGGGAGATCAATTTGATGCAATAATGAATTACGCATGGTACCGCGTGGCAAGAGGTTTTTTTGGACAGGTAGAACCTATATTAACTCCCACACAGTTTGTTAGTGAAATAAACAGGATCAACAGGAATATTAATATCGATAATCTCATGGCAATGATGAACGTGCCATCGACTCATGATACACCCAGACTCTCTACCTCATTGTTCAATAAATCAATGGACAAATACAAAGCCAAGCCATCTGATAACCCTGATTATAAAATTAATAAACCCGATGAACGTACAAGGAATGAGCAACTTATGCTTCTGATTCATATGTTTACATTTATCGGAGCTCCGCAGATATGGAATGGAGAAGAGATGGGAATGTGGGGAGCTGATGATCCTGATTGCAGGAAACCACTTGTCTGGGAAGATCTGATTTTTGAAGATGAACGCACTGCTTTTGATCCAGCAAAAAGCAGACCGGTTGATACGGTAAAACCGGATACTGCATTAAAATCATTTTATGTCAGGTTATGTGCCATGCGAAAAGCAAATCCTGTTCTCGTTTATGGGGACCTCAAATTTAGTTTAGCCGACGATAAGAAAATGGTTTTAGCATATGAAAGGACAATGGGTAATGATGCCATAGTTGTGGCATTTAACAGGTCAGACAGCACCATGTTAGTGACTGTGCCGGTAAAAAAGGATGGAGAATATGAAGATCTTCTCTCTGGCAGAAAGGAATTACTGAGAAGCATTAATAAGGAAATCAGTGTAACCCTGAAGCCTGTTTCAGGAATCGTATTGAAAAAGAAATTATAAGTGATTTGAGATTTGGATTTTATATTCTTTTTATTAGTCCAAAAAATGTCAGTAGTCAACTTTTATAAATAAAAAAAGCCTTATTTTTGATTGACCTGTTAACAGATAAAATTTAGTTTTAATTACAACCTAATAACAACTCAAATATGAATATTCCGGCAAATTTATTGTACACGAAAGACCATGAGTGGATCCGTGTGGAAGGAAACACTGGTTTTATAGGAGTAACTGATTTTGCTCAGGGAGAACTGGGAGATATAGTTTTCATCGAAATTGAAACAGTCGGCGAAACACTTGGTATAGAAGAAGTGTTTGGCACAATAGAGGCTGTAAAAACTGTCTCTGACCTGTTTATGCCTGTAAGCGGTGAGATTCTCGAACTTAATCCTGCCCTTGAGGAAACACCTGATGTTGTGAATAAAGATCCGTATGGAAAAGGGTGGATGGTGAAGATCAAAATTACCGACCCTGCCGAGTTGAAGAGTCTTCTTACAGCAGAAGATTATAAGGCTTTACTGTAATGTATTATTTATAATAGGCGATAGGCGATGTATAATCTTACACATCGCCTATCGCCTATAATACATAATGCATAGTTTACAGAGTCTTCTTAACCTCGAATTCCTGGTAACCTTCCACTATATCGCCTTCTTTGATATCGTTGAAGTTATGTATGTTTAATCCGCATTCATAGCCTCCTACAACCTCTTTTACATCATCTTTAAACCGTTTGAGTGATCCAAGTTCTCCGGTATAAATTACAATACCGTCGCGGATTATTCGTACCCTGGTGTTTCTGGTTATTTTGCCCTCCTTGACATAGCAGCCTGCAACCGTTCCGACTTTTGTGACTTTGAATATCTCACGGATTTCAAGAGTTGCCACAATTTCTTCTCTAACTTCAGGCATTAGCATACCTTCCATAGCGGACCGGATCTCTTCAATGGCATTGTAGATGATTGAATAGAGACGAACATCGATCTCCTCTTTTTCGGCAAGTTTCCTCGCACTTAGAGATGGTCTTACCTGGAAGCCGACAATAATAGCATTGGATGCCGCAGCAAGAAGGACATCGGATTCTGATATCTGCCCGACTGCTTTATGAATAATGTTAAGTTGGATCTCAGGTGTTGAGAGCTTAATGAGCGAGTCACTGAGAGCTTCTACAGAACCGTCAACATCACCTTTAACTATTATATTAAGTTCCTGGAAATTACCAATAGCGATTCTTCGTCCGATTTCATCAAGAGTAATATGTTTCTGCGTGCGAAGACCCTGTTCCCTCTGGAGCTGAGCTCTTTTGGTGGCAATATCCTTCGCCTCACGATCACTCTCCATTACGTTAAACTTATCACCTGCCTGAGGTGCCCCATTCAAACCAAGAATAAGTGTAGGTGTTGCCGGTCCGACTTCTTCAACCTTATAGCCTCTCTCATTATACATGGCTTTAATATGTCCGAAACAGCTGCCTGCCAGCATAATATCTCCTATTCTGAGTGTTCCGGCTTTTACGAGGACAGTTGCAGTAAAACCTCTTCCCTTATCGAGTGATGATTCTATTACAGTTCCAATAGCCGGTTTGTCAGGATTGGCTTTTAATTCAAGCATTTCTGCTTCAAGAAGTATTTTATCAAGAAGGATATCAATATTGAGTCCGCTTTTTGCAGAAATTTCCTGAGACTGGTACTTACCTCCCCAGTCTTCAACAAGATAATTCATGGTTGCCAACGCCTCTTTTATCTTATCAGGATTTGCGGTTGGCTTATCAATTTTATTGATGGCGAAAATTATTGGAACCCCTGCTGCAGATGCATGATTTATAGCCTCTTTTGTCTGAGGCATGACACCATCATCAGCAGCTACTACAATAATGGCTATATCGGTAATCTGGGCACCGCGGGCACGCATGGCAGTAAATGCCTCATGACCGGGAGTATCCAGAAATGTTATCTGGCGTCCGTCTTCAAGAATAACTCCGTAGGCGCCGATATGCTGTGTAATTCCTCCGGCTTCACCTGCTATAACATTAGTATTCCTTATGTAATCGAGCAATTTTGTTTTACCATGATCAACATGTCCCATAACCGTAACAATAGGCGGTCTTGGTTTAAGATCTTCTTCCTCATCCTCTTCTTCACGGACTGCTTCCTGTAATTCTGCACTTACAAATTCTACCTTGTAGCCGAATTCATCGGCAAGCAGAGCCATTGTTTCAGCATCGAGACGCTGATTTATTGAGACAAACAATCCAAGATTCATACAAGTTGAAATGATCTCGGTAACAGGAGTATTCATCATGGAAGCAAGTTCATTAACTGACACGAACTCTGTGACTTTAAGAATATTCTTATCAAGTTCCTGCTGATCAACAACCTCCTGGTGTTTCTGACTTATAGCTTCTCTTTTTTCCCTGCGGTATCTGGAACCTTTGGATTTCCCTTTTGTCGTTAGCCTGGCAAGGGTCTCTTTTATCTGTTTCGAAACCTCTTCTTCATTCACTTCAGCCCTGATAGGTCTTTTCTTAACTACCTTTTTATTGATAGGCTTATCCTTTTTATCAGTTGTTACAGGTTTAACTATTGGGACGTTTTCTTTTTCCTTCAGTATTCTTTTCCTTCTCTTCTTTCTTCTGAAATCCGATTCTCCGCTGACTCTGACAGGTTGAAATGGCGTTGTTTTCTTTTTTTCTTCAACAGGAAGATCAATTCTTCCGACGACTCTTGGACCTACCAGTTTTTTGAAATCGGTCTTATAGAGCGCAACTATATCTTCTTCCTTTTCCGGTATTAGAATATCCGGTATATTATCCTCGATCTGAAGCTCTTCTACAACAGGTTCATCAACCGGCTCCTCAATTACTTCCGGTTCCTGATCAACAATCTGTTTAGGCTCAGGCTCAATTGGGGATTTCTCCTCAATAATTTTCTCTTTCGCGACGACTTTAGGTTTCTCTTTAGGCTCTTCTTTTTTTACCGGTTTGGACTCTTTGGTAATAGTACCAAGATCAATCTTTCCGACAATATGGAGGTCAATATTTGATTTGGATTTTTTTTCTTCAACCGGAACTTCAACTTCCGGGATTATGGTTTCTGCGACAACTTTCTTCTTTTCGGGTTTTTCAGTCTTTTCAGGTTCGGCCGGAGCAGGAGCGGGCTTACTTATAGGCATTTCTTTTGGAGGAACTGCTTTTTCGACCTTTGGTTTTAAAGTTTTTTCCAGATCGATCTTTCCTATGAGCTTTACCTCAGGTTTTTTTATTTCTGTCTTTATATCAACAGTTGTTTTGACACCTGAAGAATCCTTGACAAGGACATCATCGTCCCTTTCCGATTCTTCTGACTCTGTCTTTTCGGAAAAATCGTTGATGGAGACAGTTTCTTTTTTCCTGTGGAGATCTTTAAGGATAAGTTTTTCAGACTCCTTTTTTACGCTGATATCTGTACTGTATTCTTTTACTAGCAAAATATAAGCTTCATGCGGAAGTTTAGTATTTGGGTTGGGATCAAGATCAAACCCTTTTTTGTGCAGGAATTCCACAATAGTGGATATCCCCACATTAAATTCGCGGGCTGCTTTGCTTAATCTTGTAACCTTAATATCCTCTGTCATAAATATGCCTTGCCTTTATTAAAACTTCAAAAATACTGATTGTAAATAGTTTATAATTATATATTATTCAAATTCAGCTCTTAGTATGTTAACAACATCTTTTACTGTCTCTTCCTCAAGATCAGTTCTCTTGACGAGATCACTTATTGAGAGATTCAAAACGCTTCTTGCTGTGTCGCAGCCTATTGCCTTGAGTTCTTCAATTATCCAATCTTCAATTTCATCTTCAAATTCTTCGAGATTTACATCTTCCTCATCTTCTCCACCCGGCTCCCTGTAAACATCGATCTCATATCCGGTAAGCTGACTTGCCAGTTTAATATTCAAACCTCCTTTACCGATAGCGAGTGAGACTTCATTAGGTTTAAGATAAATTTCTGCTCTTTTTGTCTCTTCAACAAGTTTGATTGAAGTAATCTTTGCCGGACTAAGCGCTCTTTGTATAAAGAGCTGATTGTTGGAAGTATAGTTTATTACATCGATATTTTCATTGCGCAATTCCCTTACAATGCCATGTATTCTTGAACCTTTCATCCCAACACATGCTCCGACAGGATCAATTCTCTCGTCATATGATTCAACAGCTACTTTTGCACGTTCGCCGGGCACTCTGACAATGTTTTTAATTGTAATCAGCCCATCAAAAATTTCCGGAACTTCCAGCTCAAATAATCTTTCGAGGAATACCGGTGAGGTACGGCTGAGAATTATGAAAGGAGTGTTGTTTCTCATTTCAACTTTTATTACTACAGCTCTGATAGAATCCCCTTTCCTGAAATGATCGGATGGAATCTGCTCACTTTTGGGAAGTATCAGTTCATTCCCATCATCATCAAGAACAAGTATTTCTCTTTTCCAAACCTGGTATACCTCTCCGGTTACTATTTCCCCTATCCGGTCTTTATACTTAATATAGATATTGTTTTTTTCCAGATCTAGAATACGTGCCGTAAGGTTTTGCCTTAATGACAGAATAGCTCTCCTGCCGAAGTCAAGAAACTTTACTTCGTCAGATACCTCTTCACCAACTTCGTAATCTCCATCAATCTCTTTGGCTTTTGAAAGTGGTATCTGCATTACCGGATCCGTCAGTTCCTTGTCTTCAACAACAACCCTGTTTCTCCATATTTCAAAGTCACCTTTGTCAATATTGACGATGATGTCAAAATTATCAGCTGAGCCATATTTTTTTGCAAGCATACTTCTGAAAACATCTTCAAGAACGCTCATCATTGTAGGCCTGTCAATATTTTTCAGTNNTCCTTGAATTCCGAAAAAGTGTCGATTAAATTAACATTTTCCATCTGGTGTAAACCTCTTATTATTATTTAATTGTCAAAATAACTCTTGTTGATTTTATTTGTTCAAAATTGAACGAAATATCTTTGGGTTCTATTGCTTTTCCCCTGGTTTTATTTTCCGTCTCGATTTCAAAACCTCCTGTAGTAACATTTTTAAGTTTCCCAATGTGTTTTGCTCCTTCATAGTCTACAACTTCAACTCTTTTGCCCTCGTTTTTGTAGTACTGTTCAATAACTCCAAAAGGCATGTCGAGTCCGGGTGATGAGACCTGCAGTTCAAAATCCTCAGTCTCACGGTCAAGTCCACCCTCAATGTGCCTGTGAATTGCTGCACACTCATCAATTGTTATGCCATTTTTTGTATCGGCAAGCACAATAATCCTGTTGGCATTACTTACTTTAATTGCCACCAGAAAGATTTCCGTTCCTTTTATGAACTCCTCAATCAGTCCCTGTATTTTTTGTTTTTCTACCATCTTTAAAAAACCGGGAACAAAATAGGGGACTGTGGTCCCCTAGATCAAATTCTCCTCAATTCGCTGACAAAGGTACATATTTATATTAAATCACCAAAATATTGGATATTAATATTGAAGTATTAAGCTTGTGGTTCAAATACGTAGCTTGAAAATCAGGAAACATTTCCATCTTTGCAGATGGCTTAAAACTTAGGACAACACATCATAATATTTCAGTGTACACTGTGAAACAGGAAGATATATATGGAGCGGATGACAGGTTAATTCTTGAGAATTGTACTTTATGTCCCAGGGAGTGCCATGTAAACAGGTTTGACGGAGGATACGGATATTGTGGAACTGATGCAAGACTGAATATTGCAACCATCTGCATCCACAGAGGAGAGGAGCCGTTAATCAGCGGCGAGGATGGAATTTGTAATATTTTCTTTGCAGGATGTAATCTCCATTGCATCTATTGTCAGAATCATGAAATTAGCCAGTGCATTTCACCTGCGGGAAATTCAGCTATGGATCTCGATAGCGCATTGGATAAGATAGTCAAAATCCTTGCGGATGGAATTGGCTCTGTTGGATTTGTGTCTCCTTCCCATGTAGTACCTCAGGTGAAGGCAATTATAAAAGGATTGCACTCACGGGGATTCAAACCATTAACTGTTTACAATACAAATGGCTATGATAAGCGGACAACAATCCGTGGGCTTGAAGGATTAATTGATGTGTATCTTCCGGATTATAAATATGTTACTAAGGATCTTGCGAGTGAATACTCTGGAGCTTCTGACTATCCGGAGGTAGCTTTGAAAGCCATTAAGGAGATGTATTATCAAAAAGGATCAACCCTTACATCAGATGCCCTGGGCCGGGCAGAAAACGGGCTGCTGATACGGCATCTTGTCTTGCCCGGACACGCAGAGGAGAGTAAAAAAGTTTTATATTCAATTGCGGAAGAACTGTCACCTGGAGTGCACCTGTCACTCATGTCGCAATATCATCCTACCGATAATGTAAAACATCATCCTCTTCTTAACCGGTCATTGTATAGAGAAGAATATGAATCAGTTATAGAGACCATGGGAAAACTGGGTTTCAGAAACGGATGGGTTCAGGATATGGATAGCAATCTCAATTACAGGCCGGATTTCAGCAAGGAAAATCCTTTTGAGTAATTTGTCTGATTTTCTCTTTTTTCGGCCCACCAATCCTCCGGTCTTTTATTATTTCCGCCCCCCAACCCCCCTGAAGGGGGGCTCGTACTCGTTTTAAAAGAAACATTTCTAAATATTCGTGAACGAACCCACCTTTAAGGGGGCAGGGGGGCAAAAACCTGAAGAACTCCGGGCAGGGGAGCAATTCTACATAATCTTTTCCCTCTTCTGCAGTTTAAACAACGCTATATGCAGGAAAACTACCGATCCTATTGAGAGGATTATCCTGTTTTTGAATGCAATTATAGCCAAAGTGGTTTCATTTACAGAATATGGTACTTCATATGGGTTCAAAAAGACGATCCCCTGACTTCTTTCAAGTCCAATGGCTTAAAATCTTCGTGACATTTGTTGTTAAATGGCGTTAATTCATAATTTTGTAGTCTAAAATTTCCCAGGTGGTCTATCTGACTAATAAGCGAAAAATAATTAATGACCCTGTTTATGGTTTCATAAGCATCCCTGGTGATTTTGTATTTGACCTGATTGAGCATCCCTGGTTTCAGAGATTAAGGAATATCAAACAGCTTGGCCTGACTAGTTTCGTCTATCCCGGAGCCACTCACAGCAGGTTTCAGCATGCACTGGGAACATTGCATCTCATGAACATGGCAATAGCCACTCTAAGGAGTAAAGGTGTTCTGATATCTGTTGAAGAAGAAGAAGCCACTCTGATTGCTATACTGCTGCATGATGCCGGACATGGCCCCTTTTCCCACGCCTTGGAAAATTCAATCATAAGCGGTATTAACCATGAAGATATCTCGCTGCTGCTAATGAGAAAATTAAGTGAGCAATATAATGGAAGACTCGATCTTGCTATTGAAATCTTCACAGATGCCTATAACAGGAAGTTTTTGCATGAACTGATATCTGGCCAGGTAGATATGGACAGGCTTGATTACCTGCGCAGGGATAGTTTTTTCACTGGGGTAATTGAAGGGTCTGTGGGTTCAGACAGAATAATAAGAATGCTTAATGTTATAGACGATAGCCTGGTGATAGATGAAAAAGGAATTTATTCGCTCGAAAATTTTCTCACTGCCCGTCGCCTTATGTATTGGCAGGTTTATATGCACAAGACGGTACTTGCTTCGGAAAGCCTGCTGGTAAAGATTCTTAAACGGGCAAAGGAAATAGCCAGTGAAGACAGTGCCCTGTATGCTACCCCGGCACTCAAATTCTTTCTGAATAACAATATCAGCTATTCCGATCTGGCGGATAAGGGTAAATTTACCCCGGGCCTTATTGCATCAAATTTTACAAGACTCGATGATTCAGATATTCTTGTTTCTGCAAAATACTGGGCTGATCACTCTGATAAAGTGCTTTCTGATTTATCAGGAAGGCTTATGCGGAGAGATCTTTTTGCAATCGAATTGCAAAATGAACCTTTCGCCCTGAAAAAGGTAAATGACCTGACCAATACGGCAAGAAAGATTCTTGATCTGAATCCGGGTATGGAAGATTACTATGTTTTTACAGAAAGCATCTCAAATCTGGCATATACTCCTGATGCTCCTGTAGTTAAAATACTGCTTAAAAGTGGAAAAACTGCTGATATTTCAAATGTTTCCGATATGTTTGACCACAGGTTCCTCTCAGAGAGAATTACTAAATACTTCCTCTGTTATCCAAAAGAATGTCGATAATTAAAATTTAACTGAAATGGAATTTACCGCAACATCAATAGCAGGTTTTTTAAAAGGTGAGATAGAAGGAAACCCTGATATTAAGGTCAATACAATCGCTAAAATAGAAGAGGGGCAGAGTGGGGCTCTCTCATTTCTTGCCAATCCGAAATATGAGCATTATCTGTATGAAACAAAGTCATCTGTCGTTCTGGTTAATAAAAGTTTTATACCCGCTTCCAGTGTCAGCGCCACTCTGATCAGGGTTGAGAATGCATATGAGGCTTTTGCATCTCTTCTGCGTCTTGTTGATCAGGCCAGACCGCGTAAAAAGGGAATACATTCTACAGCAATAATAGAAAATACAGCAAAAATCGGCAGCGAAGTCTACATCGGACCATATGTCTATGTTGGTGAGAATTGTGTGATCGGCGATGGATGCTCCTTATATCCTCACGTCTATATTGGAGACAATAGTAATCTGGGGATTAATTGTATCTTAAACCCCGGGGTAACTGTTTATCACGACTGTATTTTAGGAGAGGGGTGCATAGTTCATGCAGGCAGTGTAATTGGTAGTGACGGATTCGGATTTGCTCCGCAGTCAGATAATGAATACATGAAAATACCCCAGTTAGGAAATGTAGTTCTTGAGGACCATGTGGAGATAGGAGCAAATGTCACAATTGATCGGGCAACAATGGGTTCTACAATAATCAGGAAGGGAGTTAAACTTGATAATCTCATTCAGATTGCACATAATGTTGAAGTGGGAGAAAATACAGTTATGGCTGCCCAGACAGGAATTTCCGGATCGACAAAGATCGGTAAGAACTGTATGTTTGGAGGACAAGTTGGGCTTGCAGGACATATTAAAATTGCCAATGGCACAAAAATAGGAGCACAGGGCGGAATACTCGGAGATGTAAAGGAGGAAAATACAGCTATAATAGGTTCGCCTGCGATAGAAGTTAAGCAATTTCTCAGATCATCGGTTATTTTCAGAAAATTGCCCGAGATGAAATCAAAAATTGATTCCCTTGAAAAAGAGGTGGAGTCTCTGAAAAAGAAGTAGTTTTGCACCTCATTCGGGATTGAACCCTTTGTGATAAATTCAGTTATGCAACAATTTTCTGGATTGTTCCGAATATTTTTATTTTTTTTGTACCCGGATTTTAATTAATAGCAAACACTAATGAGTGAAAAACAGAGGACCCTTGCAAAGGAGATTAGCCTTACCGGAAAAGGGCTGCACACGGGAAATAATGTAACAATTACATTTAAACCGGCTCCGGTAAATCATGGTTATAAATTCTGCAGAGTGGACCTTCCCGGAAAGCCTTTAATTGATGCCCTGGCTGAACATGTTACAGATACTTCAAGAGGAACAACACTTGTCCAGAACAATGCTTCAGTATCAACAATTGAACATGTACTGGCTGCATTTCATGGTCTGAGAGTTGATAATGCCCTGATNNAATAAAGGAAGCTGGTATCGTTGATCAGAAAGAAGACAGGAACTATTTCGTGGTAAAACAAAAAATCACCTTCTCCGATGAAGAACATGGAGTTGACCTTATAGTGTATCCCGATGATCATTTTAGTGTGAATGTTCTCATTGATTATAACTCAAAAATTCTTGGAAACCAATATTCAATTCTTGACTCGATAGAGGACTTTGAGGAAAAGATATGCAGAAGCAGGACGTTTGTCTTCTTTCATGAGCTTGAACCTCTCTTTAATATGGGACTTATAAAAGGAGGTGACCTCGACAATGCGATTGTAATTTTGGAAAAAGAAGTGGAACAATCTGAAATAGACCGGATTGCCAAACTATTTAACCGTCCTGGAATCAATACACATACTGCAGGCATCCTTAATAATACTGAATTAAGGTATCCTAATGAACCTGCCAGGCATAAATTACTTGATCTTATGGGCGACCTTGCTCTTGTCGGTCACCCGATAAAAGGCAAAATTGTCGCTACTCGCCCGGGTCATAATGCAAACACAAGACTTGCTAAAATCATCCGGCAGGAAATGAAAAAGGCTCTTTCAAAACGTGATATCCCTGTATATGACCCGTCGCAGACTCCTATTTTCGGTATAGAAGAGATTAAAAAAAGACTGCCTCACAGATTTCCATTCTTACTTGTTGATAAAATAATTGCTCTTGATGAATCTTCAATTGTCGGTATTAAGAATGTAACATTCAATGAGTCATTTTTCCAGGGTCACTTTCCTGATGAACCTGTTATGCCGGGAGTATTGCTGGTTGAGGCACTGGCTCAGACAGGGGGACTGCTTGTTCTTAGTTCAGTTGAAGAACCTGAAAAGTATTCTACTTATTTCCTTAAAATTGACAAGNNATGCGCAGAGGCATTGCAACAATGTTTGGACAAGCATTTGTTGGAGGCAAACTCGTTTTAGAGGGAGAAATGACTGCACAAGTAATAAAAAACAAATTATAAATTTAATGATCTCAAAATTAGCTTTTGTACATCCTGAAGCAGTTATCGGCAAAGATGTTGTAATTGAGCCTTTTGCATATATCTCTGGCAATGTTGTTATTGGTGAAGGAACCTGGATAGGCCCGAATGCTACAATATTGGACGGCGCGAGGATCGGCAGGAATTGCAAAATCTTTCCTTCCTCCGTAGTATCCGGGATACCTCAGGATCTGAAATTCCGTGGTGAGGACTCCACTGCTGAATTAGGTGATAATACCACAGTAAGGGAATGTGCAACTGTAAACAGGGGTACTGCAGCTGTTGGAAAAACAATTGTTGGGAACAATTGCCTACTTATGGCCTATGCTCATGTAGGTCATGATTGTGCCATAAAGAACAACGTAATCATAGGAAATTCAACTGCGCTGGCCGGGGAAGTTGACATTGACGATTTTGCTATTCTCAGTGCAGGAACAATGGTTCACCAATTCAGTCATATCGGGGCACATGTTATGATAGGCGGAGGAGCCAAAGTCAGAATTGATGTCCCTCCCTTTATTAAGGCTGACCGCGACCCGCTCTCTTTCATGGGTTTAAACTCAGTTGGACTTACCCGCAGAGGTTTTGAAAAAGAGAGGATTGACGAGATTCATGAAATATACAGGACAATCTATCAGAAAGGAATGAATATTTCACAGGCATTGGATTCTGTGGAAAATGAATTCAAATCTGCTCCTGACAGGAACTATATTCTCGAATTTATCAGGAAATCAGAACGAGGGATCATCAGGGCCAGGTAAGGTCTTTTCATTTTACTCTTTCCATCCCTGTGCAGTGATCTCAACTTCCGAACCATCATCACCAACGATATAATTACCTGACCCCGAGGTGGTCATGTGACCGATTACTTTTACAGATGGGACCAATTTTATTTTCTCAACCATCTCCAGCGGAACAGTAAAAAGCAGCTCAAAATCTTCACCTCCGTTAAGAGCAGGGGTCATGGGATCGATGTTAAATTCTTCGGCCAACCTCGTAGTCTCATAATCTATTGGTACTTTACTGTAAAATATCCTGCAGCATGTTCCCGATAACTTGCAAATATGGAGGAGGTCAGAAGCTAATCCGTCTGTCACATCAATCATTGACGTTGGGATTATTTCTTCTTTCTTTAGATCAATTAAAGTTGAGACCGGTATTTCCGGTTTAAGCTGTCTTTTTATAACATACTCAAAACCTGAAAGATCGGGTTGTGTTACTTTATCCTTTACAAAAAGCTTCCGTTCCCTCTCAAGCAGCTGGAGACCCATAAACGAAGCACCGAAATCACCTGTTACGCAGATAAGATCATTTGGCCTTGCTCCGTTTCGTTTTATAATGTTGTTTTTCCCGGCTGTGCCTATAGAAGTAACTCCTATGGTCATACCCGTCAGCGAACTTGTGATATCTCCTCCAACAAGGTCGACATGGTATTTTTCACATGCCAGTGAGATTCCTTCGTACAGATCCTCTACCTGATCAAGCTTGAATTTTGAGCTGATACCTAGTGCTATCATTACCTGTCCCGGGGTACCGTTCATAGCATAAATGTCAGATATTGCCCTGATAACAGCCTTATATCCAAGATGCTTAAGAGGGGTATAAATAAGGTTGAAATGAATTCCTTCCAGGAGAAGATCTGTAGAGACTAGTGTTAGATTATTTCCGGAATCAACTACCGCCGAATCATCCCCGATGCCTGTTATGGTCGTTTTGTTTCCGGTTCTGACATCTTTTGTGAGATGGTTTACCAGACCAAACTTCCCGAAATCATTTATTGATTTTTTGTGAGCAGTTTTGTCCATATATTTTGTTTTCCCTTTATGTTACTTTGTTTTTTACTTAGTGTTCCTTTGTGGTTAAAGGAAAATATTTTCTACCACAAAGGTACACAAAGGTTTGCACTAAGGTACACGAAGGAAGATCAAGAGAGTGGGTATTATTTGCTGACAATATCTCTCCCAAAAGGTGATAATGCTATTGCGGTGAGTTTAAAATGCTGCAAGCCAAAAGGAATGCCGATAATTGTTATACAAAGAATTAAACCAAATATTGCATGGGTTATTGCAATCCAGATGCCGCCTGTAAGAAGCCAAATTATATTCATGATAATATACAGACAGCCGGAAGCTCTTGAATGTACCACTGTATCGCGTCCGAATGGCCATAATGACAGCGAAGCCATTTTCAGTGTCTGAAGACCAAACGGTATACCGACAATTGTAGCCATAAGTATAATACTTCCGATTAAGTACTCAATTGCTATTATTATGCCTCCGAATATGAGCCAGATAAGATTTCCGAGAAAATTCATAGCGTGTAATTTATTTATTCGAGAATAACAGTTTGATCTTTAGGGTATTTAACTGAATATGTCAAAATAATCTGTTTGGTTTCCTGTGGTTTAATCTCGAGATCCCATTTTATCTCGCCTGTCTGTCCGTCTAGTTTACCACCGGATATTTCCTGAGCATCAACTTTGATGCTGCTATTTGATGAAACTGGAATCTGATCATTCAAAGTAATCTTAGCCGGGTTTGATTTATTATTCCGGATGGTGATTAAGTATGAAAAGACATCAGTCCTGTTTGATCCGATAACCTTTCTGCTGGTGAAATCTTTACGTTTTTCTCTTTTTACAAGAATGCTGTTATCTGTTCCAAGGGAAAGTGCAAGAGTATCCTTCAGTTGCTTAACATTCACAGTTGATTTACCCACAAACGAATTCTCAAAATATAGTGTGGCCTCTCCTGTCTGAAGACTTAGCTTTGCCCAATCAGTAATATTTGCGGTGAGATAAGCCAGGGGCGATAACTTGGGTGTTGTTACGTACTTATAATCGGCAGGAGCTGTTATCCGCTGAATTTCTATTGTCTGAACTTTTCCATCTGATGTGACTGTGTATGGAATAGCAATATCAAATGTGATTGTGGTTTCTCCAACCTGTTTTTGTACCATGACAGGAGCTGCTTCATTGGCTTTTTCCTCTACCATATCATAAGTGACGACAGCTACTTCATTCATTTTTGGAGCCTGGCTTCGTTTTACTCCTGATGCTACTACTTTTGACATAACAGGTTCAGGATTGTAATAATCTACAAACCATGTATTCAGGACTGGGATATCCCCTGCTACCCAAGGGGTGGCATTCGAGAAACTCAGTTTGACATCTTTCCATTCAACTCCAGAGTTCTGAAAAACATTGGCTTTATAAAAAATTGAAACCGGATTTTTTATATCATCAACCCTTATATCGTATGAGGGATACCAACCTGCATTTGTTACCACATAGCTAATGGAAAGTTTTCCTGATACTTGTTTTTCGGAGGTAACTGTGACCAATATTTCACCCGAAGGAAGCTGCTGTTTGTTGATTTTACTCGATACCTGCTGCTGAAGAGCAGCAATCTGTTTATTATAATCTTTGATCAGTCTTTCCTTTTTCAAAGTTGTGACCTTAACATCGTTCATATTATTAGTATACAGATCCATAACATTCTTCAGCTGCTCAAGAGTGAACGTTGTCTCCTTAACCAGAATAGCCCTGTTAGCTATCAGAAAAGCCTCTTTTTCCTTCAGAATACTTATTGCCGTATTTTCGTCTTCGACTTTAAGTTGAAGTGCCTCAATCTGGCTTCTTATGCTTTTCACCTCCTGTGAGTCTTCAAGATTCTGAAGGTAGTTATTCTGCTGATTTACAGATAATATAGTAAATTCACCATACCCTTTGACCTGGATGCTCTGTACATCTATGTATGGAGAAAGTCCTGAGAGTTTGAGGACACTTTTCCCCGGAGTGATTAGTACAGACGATTCGTGATCAACCTGAGCTCTGTCAGGGAAAACAGTAACATGCTTTATTTCAGCTTTTATTTCCTTGTCTGTCTGAGCTGCCAAATTAAAAAGAGACGAAAGAATTAATATTGATGTTATAAATATTTTCTTCATATAGTCGAATTATAAATAGTTGCCTTAAAGTTAAAACATTTATGGATGAATTGTATGTCTGATACTTTTTAACCTCGAAGGAATCAGAGGAAATTCGAACACGTTGAAACTGATTGAGCCTGGCCTATCTCAAAGCCATATACACTGGACCTTCACGCACACTAACCATTTCGACCAAATTTCTTATTTTATGTTAATTATTGCTTTTTCTGCATTATTTACCTTTATTAGCCTACCTTTACCCACTATTTTAAAAAAGTAAAAATGAAAGGATTAAGAATTGGGAACCTTGCAATAGAAGTACCAATTATACAAGGTGGGATGGGAGTTGGAATTTCTCTTTCGGGACTTGCCTCTGCAGTTGCTAATGAAGGTGGCGCAGGCGTTATATCCAGTGCCGGGCTGGGACTCCTTTACAAAGATTTTTCATCCGATTACCTGGCAGCAAGTATTCATGGACTAAAGGAGGAGATACGTAAAGCCCGCGAGAAGACATTAGGTGTTATCGGGGTAAATGTAATGGTTGCCATGACCAACTTTACCGATATGATCAAAACGGCAATTTCTGAAAAGGTCGATCTTATTACAGCAGGAGCAGGTTTGCCGCTTGACCTTCCATCTTTTCTTAAGAAGGATAGTATAACGAAACTCATACCAATTGTTTCCTCAGCCAGGGCAGCAAAAATAATATGTGAAAAGTGGAAAGCTAACTATAACTATCTCCCCGATGCCGTTATTGTGGAGGGTCCAAAAGCAGGAGGTCATCTGGGCTTTAAGGAGGATCAGATTTTCGACAATGATTATTGTCTGGAAAAGCTGGTTCCTGAAATCGTAGCAGAATTGAAAATATTTGAAGAAAAGTATAATCAAAAAATACCTCTTATTGCAGCCGGTGGAATTTATACAGGTGATGACATAAATAAAATTCTGAGTCTTGGCGCTTCTGGAGTACAAATGGGAACCCGTTTCGTAACTACTGATGAATGCGATGCATCATCAGCTTTTAAGCAGGCCTATATTGATGCTGAAAGTTCAGATATTGAAATAATCAAGAGTCCGGTAGGCATGCCGGGCCGCGCAATCATTAGCAACTTTATCACTAAAGTGAGGGAAGGTAAAAAACAGCCTAAAAAATGTCCCTTCAAATGTATCAAGACATGTGATATATCAAAAAGTCCTTACTGCATAATCATTGCACTTATTAACGCACTCAAGGGTAATTTTGACAGTGGTTATGCATTTGCCGGAGCAAATGCTTTCAGGGCGACAAAAATACTCTCGGTAAAAGAAACCTTTCAATCCTTGCTGGCGGAATATAAAGAGAGTAAGTTGATTAAATTAAATAAATAGCTCTTCCTTTTTCACCTGGATAACACTATTCTCTCTCCTGACATATCGTGTTATTTTCGAATGACGGGTTGGCATGTTCTGCTGACCTTTTCTTATTTCTGTCATTCAGCCTCTCAAACTGACTCGGTTAAGCAGATTTTATCGGAGAATCCTTCTACAATTCCTATTTTTTTATATTTTTGTATGTTTATTTAGATTAAATACAATTAGTGGAATAGTTATTGTACTATAATCTATCATATATTATAAAACCCCCTTTCATTTTCCCCCAGGGGGGGCTAAATAAAGAAAGGAAGTAAGAATGAAGAACAAACGAACAGCGAATTTAGAATTTATGCATAGTTCTGCATTCACAATTCGAATGTTCCTTATTCTGATTTCATTTTATACACCTTGAGGAACTTCAAATAGTTATCGGGAGGGAAGGGGGTCGACACAACTGAAGGATCAGATTATTAATTATTAAGATGGAAAAAGATCAGGATCAAATACTAAGTGATGTAACTACAGGCGAATATAAATATGGATTCTATTCAGATATTGAAATGGACAGGATCCCCAAAGGCCTTAGTGAGGATGTAGTCAGAATGATTTCGGCAAAAAAAAATGAACCCGAATGGTTGCTTGAGTTCCGGCTAAAATCATACCGTCACTGGCTGACAATGAAGATGCCGGCATGGCCAAATCTCAAGATACCAAAGATAAATTACCAGGAAATTATTTTTTATGCCGCGCCAAAGGAGAGGAAAAAAATCAATAACGTCGAAGATATCGATCCCGAGTTGAAAAAAACATTTGACAAGCTGGGAATCCCTCTTCAGGAGCAAAAACATCTTGCCGGAGTTGCTGTAGATGCTGTCATTGACAGCGTTTCAATAAAGACGACCTTCAAGGAAACCCTTGCAGAAATGGGAATAATCTTTTGCTCCTTCTCTGACGCTGTAAAAGAGTATCCCGACCTGGTAAAAAGATATATGGGTTCAGTTGTTCCATATACCGATAACTTTTTTGCCACTTTGAACTCTGCTGTCTTCAGTGATGGCTCATTCTGCTACATACCAAAAGGGGTAAGATGCCCTATGGAACTTTCAACATATTTCCGGATAAATTCTGCGAATACGGGACAGTTTGAGCGAACTCTTCTGATTGCTGATGAAGAGAGTTATGTCAGTTATCTTGAAGGTTGTACTGCTCCGTCGAGAGACGAAAATCAACTCCATGCGGCCATTGTTGAAATTGTTGCTGAAAAAAATGCTGAAGTAAAATACTCGACAGTTCAGAACTGGTATCCAGGCGACAAGGAGGGAAAAGGCGGCGTATTTAATTTTGTAACCAAGCGTGGGATGTGCAAGGGAGAGAACTCAAAGATATCCTGGACACAAATAGAAACAGGTTCTGCCATAACCTGGAAATATCCTTCATGTATTTTGAGAGGCGATAATTCCACTGGTGAGTTTTATTCGGTCGCAGTAACAAATAATCATCAGCAGGCTGACACAGGAACTAAAATGACTCATATAGGGAAAAATACAAAGAGTACAATAGTCTCAAAAGGAATATCAGCCGGACACGGACAGAATAGCTACAGAGGACTTGTAAAGGTTTTGAAAAATGCCACAAATGCAAGGAATTACTCGCAGTGCGATTCACTCTTGCTTGGAGATAAATGCGGGGCTCACACTTTCCCGTACCTGGAAGTTGATAACCAGACGGCTATTGTTGAACACGAAGCAACAACCTCCAAAATCGGGGAGGATCAGATTTTTTATTGCAATCAGCGCGGAATATCAACTGAGGACGCCATAGGGCTAATAGTTAACGGATATGCACGTGAGGTAATAAATAAACTGCCGATGGAATTTGCTGTGGAAGCTCAGAAACTTCTCCAGATCAGTCTTGAAGGAAGTGTAGGATAGAGTACTAATTTGTTTCAATAATATTATCATGTTGATTATTAATAATTTAAAAGCCTCAATCGGGGGGAAAAGTATTTTAAAGGGGATTAGCCTTCATGTAAAACCAGGCGAGATCCATGCCATAATGGGGCCAAACGGATCAGGAAAAAGCACACTTGCTGCGGTACTGGCAGGAAGGGAATTTGTGGAAATAACTGAAGGTACAGTAACGTATTTGGGAAAGAACCTTCTGGATATGACACCTGAGGACCGTGCTAAAGAGGGAATATTCCTCGGATTTCAGTATCCAATTGAAATACCGGGTGTAAGTATGGTAAATTTCATGAAAACAGCTGTTAATGAGCATCGTAAACATAAAGGTCTTGATCCCCTTTCAGCATCAGACTTTCTCAAGCTTATGCGTGATAAAAAGGAACTGGTAGAAATTGATTCCAAGCTTGCCAACCGCTCTGTAAATGAGGGATTCTCGGGTGGTGAAAAAAAGAAAAATGAGATTTTTCAGATGGCAATGCTCGAGCCAAGGCTTGCAATTCTTGACGAAACCGATTCCGGCCTGGACATTGATGCTTTGCGAATTGTAGCCAATGGAGTAAACAAACTTAAGCGTCCCGATAATTCTTTTATTGTGATAACACACTACCAACGACTCCTTGATTATATAGTCCCCGATGTGGTTCACGTTCTTTATGATGGTAGAATTGTAAAAACTGCCGGAAAAGAACTCGCTCTTGAACTGGAAGAAAAAGGATATGATTGGATCAAAAAGGAGATTGAAAATAACGTAACGGCATGAATGGAAAATCCGAAATAACAGAAAAATATCTGGGTTTATATAAAGATAACATTGGTGAGATTTCCGGGATCTCTTCCCCTTTTATAAATGGGTTCAGAGCATCCGCTTTTGAAAAATTCAGTGAACTTGGAATCCCTTCAAAGAAAAATGAGGCTTATAAATATACAAATCTCGACATCTTCTTTAACCATGATTATGAGAACTATTTCATGCCGGTACCTTCTGATTTTATCAAAGCAGAAGCGTTCAGATGTGAGGTTACAGATCTGGACACTTACGGAATAGTCTTGCTGAATGGATTTTACCCTACCTTAAATGAAAAGCTTCGTCAACTGCCGAGCGGTGTGTGGATCGGTAGTCTTAATGAAGCCTCTCTTCGTTTCCCGGATAAATTTGAAAAACATTTTGGCAAATACGCGAAGAGTGAAAACGATGGATTGATTCATCTGAATACAGCAATGGCGTCCGACGGTGTGTTTGTTTATGTGCCTGAAGGAGTTACACTGACAAAACCGGTGCAGGTGGTAAACCTTGTTCAATCTGATGAAGATATGTTCAATCAGCACAGGAATCTGATAATAGCTGAAAAAAATTCAAACTTCTCTATTATTATCTGCGATCATACACTTTCGCCACAGAAGTTCCTTACGAATGCTGTTACTGAAGTCTTTGTTGGAGAAAATGCACATTTCGACATCATAAGGGTGCAGAATGAACATAATAATGCCTGCAAAATAACCAACACATTTATCCACCAGGAAAAAAACAGTGTAACATCTTCGAATAATATTACACTTCATGGAGGATTAATACGCAACAGTACCTATCATACTCTCGCGGGCGAAGGAGCGGAAAGCCATTCATATGGTTTGTTCCTTGCTGATAAATGGCAGCATGTTGATAATTTTGTAAACGTTGACCATGCCGTTCCCCATTGCACAAGCAATCAGTTGTTTAAAGGAGTTTTAGATGATATGTCGACAGGTGCTTTTAACGGGCGTATCCTTGTGCGCCCTGATGCTCAGGGTACGTTGGCTTACCAGAAGAATAACAATATCCTTCTTACAGACGATGCCAAAATGGATTCCAAGCCGCAGCTTGAGATATTTGCTGATGATGTAAAATGCAGTCATGGGGCTACAATCGGGCAATTAAACGGCGATGCACTGTTCTATCTTCAGTCCAGGGGCATTGATAAACGCGAAGCAAGACTTATGCTCATGTTCGGATTTGCTCATGAAGTAATTCAGAATATTAAGGTTGAGGCGCTTCGTGAACGAATGGACAATCTTGTTATGCAGCGTTTGAAAGGAGAGCTTTCTAGGTGCGCAAGTTGTTTGGTTAAGTGCGGATAACCGAAAGATTCATGAAAAATGTAACTGATATAAGAGCCGATTTTCCAATTCTCAGCAGGAAAGTTTATGGCAAGCCTCTCGTTTATTTCGATAACGGCGCTACTACCCAGAAACCACAATGTGTTCTTGACGCAGTAGATAAAGTCTATAAGGAATACAATGGTAACATTCACAGAGGAGTACACTACTTAAGCGATATGTCATCGGAAGCGTATGAAGCTGCCAGGGAAAATGTGAGATCATTCATTAACGCTGAAAAACGTGAAGAGGTTGTATTTACATCCGGCACAACAGGTTCAATAAACGGAATTGCTTTTTCCTATGGTGAGCGGTATGTTAAAGCCGGCGATGAGATTATTCTTAGTCGTCTTGAGCACCATGCCAATATTGTTCCATGGCAGATGATGTGTGAAAGAAAAGGTGCCGTTTTACGTGTGATCCCGATAAATGAGAAAGGTGAAATAGTACTCGATGAGTATTATAAACTACTCTCACCCAGAACCAGACTGGTATCTGTTGCCCAGGCATCAAATGCATTGGGAACTATTCTGCCGTTGAATGAAATAATCTCTGCAGCTCACTCCGCAAATGTTCCTGTACTTATAGACGGTGCCCAGGGTATTCAGCATGGAATTGTTGATCTGAAAGAGATGGATTGTGATTTTTATGCATTCTCAGGACATAAAATATACGGACCTAACGGGATAGGAGTGTTATATGGCAAGGAGAAATGGCTTGCAGAAATACCTCCTTTTCAGGGTGGCGGAGATATGGTTGATAAAGTAACTTTTGAGAAAACAACTTATAACGAACTTCCCTTTAAATTTGAGGCTGGTACAATGAATTATCCCGCTGCTGTCGGACTGGCAAGTGCAATTGACTATGTCTTAAGCATCGGAAGGGATTATATAGCGTCTCTTGAGAACGAACTTCTTTCTTATGCGAACGAGAGGCTAGCCGCAATTAAAGATTTAACTATTTATGGCAGATCGGAACATAAGATTCCGACATTCTCGTTTCATATTAAAGATATACACCAGTATGATACTGGCATGATCCTTGACAAAATGGGCATTGCGGTAAGAACAGGTACTCACTGCGCTCAACCGGTTATGGATCATTATGGAATTGATGGCACTGTCAGGGCTTCACTATGTTTCTATAATACCAAAGATGAAATTGATGCACTAGCTGACGGAATTGAAAAAGTTAAAACCATGCTTGTTTAAATAATGTATATGACAATAAGCGAAGTACAGAATAATATAATTGAGGAGTTTTCGTTTTCCGACGACTGGATGGACAAATACAACCTGCTTATTGACATCGGTAAGGACATGCCTGTTATTGATCCGAAGTACAAAGTAAAGGATTTCCTTATCGAAGGATGTCAATCGAAAGTATGGCTTCATCCTGTATATGATGGCAAACTTATTTCATTTACTGCCGACAGTGATGCAATAATAACAAGAGGAATTGTGGCTCTTCTGATAAAAGTACTTTCGAACCGCTCTCCCGAGGAGATAATTGCTACTGATCTCTATTTTATTGATAAAATCGGACTTCGTCAGAATTTATCACCTACACGTTCAAATGGGCTGCTTTCTATGGTACGTCAGATGAAGCTTTATGCAATGGCTTTTCAGGCGAGTAAAAAGTAACATCAATTGGTTTAAATGAATTCATTCCCGGACACAATCCGGCTTATTTGACCCCCATCCTTGGGGGAAGGTAAAAATAAAAATCAATCAAAGTTAAGGGGGCGGGAATGTAGTAAATGTAAATTCAAAGAGAAGAAGGAATACGACTAAAAGAATTTAATAAATTAGCAATATGGATCCGACTGAACAATTGGAAATTGAATCAAGTATTGGTGAGGTGTTGAAGACTATATATGATCCGGAAATCCCGGTGAATATTTATGATCTGGGGTTAATTTATGAGATCAATGTTGATGATGAGCATATTGCTCATATTACTATGACACTGACAGCGCCGAACTGCCCAATGATAGATGAACTGCTGGAAGAAATTAAATATAAGGTGGGCGGAACCAAAGGGGTAAAGGATTGTGATCTTAAACTTACTTTTAATCCTCCCTGGGACAGGAGTATGCTGAGTGATGAGGCAAAGCTTGAACTGGGATTTCTTTAAAATAATTGGTAAATGAGCGATTATAAAGACAAAACAATTTCAGAAATGATAAAGCTAAAAGCTTCTGAGCTTGGTTTTGATCTTTGCGGTATCACTCCTTCAAGGCCACTTAAAGAACGCGAGAAAATTCTGTCAGACTGGTGTTCTTCAGGCATGAATGCAGGGATGAGCTATCTCTCCAGAGATATATATAAAAGACTTGACCCTCAGTTCCTGGTTCCTGATGCAAAATCCCTGATTGTTACGGGGCTCAGCTATTATAGTGATAAAATGCAGACAGAACCCGGTGTCCCGGTTATTTCCCGGTATGCTTATGGCAGTGGTTATCAAGATGTTATTAAAAAGAAACTATATAAACTTCTGGCTTTTATCAAGAGCATAAGACCAGAAACTGAAGGACGCCCGTTTTCTGATTCTGCACCTCTTCTTGAAAAAGCCTGGGCATGTGAGGCAGGCCTTGGCTGGCAGGGTAAACATTCAATCGTTATTAATAAGAAGATAGGGTCTTTTTTTTTCATCGGTGCACTGGTAATAAATATTGAGCTTGACTATAATGAACCTCAAAAAATGGAATTTTGCGGTAATTGCAGGATATGCATCGAGCAGTGTCCGACAGGTGCAATAAATGATGACAGAACTATTGATGCAAGAAAATGTATTGCAAATCTTACTATTGAGGACCGTGGGCCAATTCCTGAAGATATAATTCCCAAAATTGGCAGGAGAATATATGGCTGTGACAAATGCCAGGAAGTCTGTCCATGGAACAGGGATGCAAAATCACATAAGACTCCAGAATTTGACCTTTCTGACGAGTTACAGAAGATGTCTGCACATCAATGGCTGAATCTGACAAGGGAGCAATTTGACAGGCTTTTTAAAGATACTCCGGTCGAACGACGAAAGTATGAGCCGTTTATGCAAAATATATCTGCCGTTATTAAGACCAAACCCTGACTTTTCTACAAGTTGTTAGTGTTGGATTTTAAGTTGGAAGACCGAAGTCCGAAGTCCGAAGACCGAAGTCTTTGGATAGATCTTGCTTCAGACTTCTGACTTCCGACTTCCGACTTGTTTTAATATCGTACAAACCATTCTTTTTATCCGTATTGAGTGTAATTATCTTTTGCATAATGTTGGATTTTAAGTGGGAAGACCGAAGACTGAAGTCCNNTTCCGACCAAATGGATATCAACAATTTATAACAAATTTATTATTTCTTTTTTACCTTGCTGTTAAATTGACGTCTTAATAATACAAGTCACATAAGTATTTTGATAGATCTACAACTTATAGAAGAATGCAAGTGCGGAAATTTTAACAATTTCAGAAAACTTGTTGAGTTGAGCTCTCCATTTGCATATTCTGTCGCTTTCAGAATGCTGGGTGACGAAGATCAGGCTAAGGATGTCGTCCAGGAAACGATGGTTACAATATGGGAAAAGCTTAAAAAGATCAAAACAGCTGAAGTTTATAAAACCTGGATTTACAGAGTAGTAGTTAACAAATGTTATGATGAAATGAGAAGGAGAAAAAGGAATCCGGAATTTGTTACTGATGAACAGTCCTGGAAACTTATATCTAACAGGATTTCAGAAGGACCCTCTGCAGCTCTTGAGAATAATGAAACTTCAAGGATTATAAGGATTCTTACTGAAAAGCTAAGCCCCAGGCAAAAAGCAGTTTTTGTTCTGTCCGAGCTTGAAGGGATGTCAAATGATGAGATTTCAGGGATAACCGGTATAAGTAAATCAGCTGTTAAAGCAAACCTATACCACGCCAGAAAAACTATTTCACAAAGGGTCGAAAAATATTTATAGCCATGGAGAAGGGAAATGAGAAATATAACAAGGTTCTTAACTTGCTAAGAAAATCCACACCCTTGCTAAATTCAACCGGAGACATTGAAAATGAAGTGTTAATAAGAATTAAAAAAATAAATCAATCCGGTGTTAATCTTTCTGAGGTGATTGACTTTTTATTCGGATGGGTCTATATCGGATGGGTAAGACGTAGTCTTATTGCAGCAGCAATGGCGTTGGTAGTGATTTTTGTTTATCAGCAAGGGGTAATCCTGAAACGTATTGAGGTTCTCAGCAGACAAACAATAATAATTAACAACGGAAATGCAGCGTCATCTTCTGATGAAATAGATAAATTTTTAACACAATTCAGGAATTCCGGACATCGGTTTCCTTCAATGAATATAACTATCTCAGAAAGTCAGATGAAAGAACTTCAGGAATCCTTTAAAGAGATGCAGATAAAATATAAAGATCTTGAAAACATTATAGAAGGAGATCCTGATCTGAAGAAGCTTATAGAAAAGAAGCTTATAGAAAATAATCGTACAAAAATTAATCTCTGAATCCGTGAAAAGGAAATCAATTAAAGTGATATTATCGTTGATACTTGTGTTCGTTGTATCATGCGATGAACCCGAAACAGTAGTGACAAATTATGTTCATCCCGATGGGAGCGTCACAAGAAAGATCGAAATAAAAAACGGTAAAAATAATTTTAAAAAATCTGATTTTCAGGTACCTCTTGACAGTACGTGGATCGTAAAAGATTCGATTGAAATAAACCAGAAAGGTGATACTACCTGGATTAAAAGAGCAGTGAAACAATTTAAAAATGTAGATGAGATAAACATAGCCTATAAAAACGATTCTGGCGCTAATAAGTCGTATTCCAGGAATGCTGGATTTAGAAAAAGATTCAAATGGTTTAACAGTGAGTATCGTTTTTCAGAAAGGATTGAAAAGTTATCGGCTTTTGGCTACCCTGTCAAAGATTATCTTAATAATGAGGAGCTGTTATTTTTTTATTCTCCGGAAAGCCTGAAACAGGAAAAAGAGAATGGGCCTGATAGTCTTAAATACAGGGCCCTGAGTGATTCAGTAAAAAACAAAACCGATAAATGGACCATAAGAAACTTTATCTCGGAATGGACAGGTGAATTTTCAAGACTTACCGAAGGGAAAGCCGGCACAGACATCTCGAGAGAATCATTGAAAGCAAGAGAAGCTGAACTTGAGAAAATTATCGCGGAAAATGATAAAAAATTTGACAGTCTCTGGGCAAACGGCGTAATATTAAAAAAATTTATTGGTGAGACCAATGCACTCCGGTATAAATCGGAAGCTGACAGCGCTATGAAGTTAGCAGAGAACATCATTATTAATAATTTTAAGGATTATTCTCTAAGAATTGTAATGCCAGGGAAGCTTATAGGAACAAATGGTTTTATTGACAGCAGCAATACTCTGCTCTGGCCGGTAAAGTCAGATTACTTCTTAAATGAACCTTATGAAATGTGGGCAGAGTCAAAAACGACCAATTCATGGGCATGGGTAGTTTCAGGATTATTTCTTGCATTTGTGCTTACCGGGGTAATAGTCAGGATAATAAAAAAGGACTGAAAAACCCAGCCCTTTTTTACCCTAATTAACCTAATAATCTTAACCCACGAAAACGAGACTTATTTGTTATAATCCTTTAACATCAGCATTAATTTCTGACGTGTGAAGAAAATTCTGCTTTTAACTGTTCCGATTTTTAGTCCGAGATCATCGGCAATCTCTTTATATTTATAACCTTCTATATGCATTCTGAAAGGAACTCTGAATTCATCGCTTAATGAATTTATTGCATTTTCTATTTCATCTTCCGCATATTTTGACTCTGGTGAAATAAACCCTTTGTCATGTGGCTGATTTATATAGTAGAGATCCTGTGTCCCATCTATTATCGTGTTTTCCTTAACATTCCGCCTGTAGTTATTGATGAATGTGTTTTTCATTATTGTGAAAACCCAGGCTTTAAGATTTGTATAGTCGACGAATTTATCTTTATAAGTAATAGCTTTAAGATAAGTATCCTGCACTAAATCCAGAGCGCTGTCACGATCAGACGTGAGGCTCATTGCAAACCTTTGAAGATTTGTCTTCATTTCTATAAGGCTATTGTTAAACTCATATTGTGTCATAACTCTTGGGNNATCTCATTATTCTATTTACTTTATAAATTAAAAACATTAGTATACGTATGAAAATCAGTTATTTAAATTACGATATTTGAATTTGTTCTAAATATGATATAAATTGATTTTTTGAATTTACTATCATTTTGTCAGTTTTTATTTTCTGTAATAAACTCTTTTATTTATCTCATATCATACCAATTGCAAATTTAACATATCCGTATATAGGCAGGATTAAGATTAGGTTAAGGTTCGGTTAAGGATATATTAAAATTGAATTTAAGCCTTGTGCAGTTTATTTGATCAACTTTCGTAATTTTAAGAAAAAATGGTTATGGATTTCAATATAAAGCTGAGCAACGGTCAGTTACTAAAGGGGATTGTCCACAGTCCGGGTGAGCATACCAATGGAGTTATAATAATGGTTCATGGTCTCGGAGAACATATTCAGCGATATAACTTCTGGGCAGAATCATTTAAAAATGAGGGCATTGGATTTCTTGGAGTCGATCTTCCGGGTCATGGCCGCTCAGGGGGAAGAAGAGGATATATAAGAAGTTACTCACTTACCGACGAAATGCTTGATGTACTGATAAAAACCTGTAATCAGACATTCCCCGGATGCCCGGTTTATATCTATGGGCATAGTCTTGGCGGAGGAATCGTACTTGATTATCTGTTAAGAAGAAAGCCAAAAATTAAGGGAGCAATTGTAACCTCTCCCTGGCTTCGGCTTTCTTTTGAACCTGCAAAGAGTAAGATTGTGATGGCGTCTATAATGAAATATATTATTCCTGGGCTAATCCAGCCATCTGGTCTTAATGTAAAACATATTTCGCACGATTTGATGGTTGTTGAAAAGTACAAAAATGATCCATTAGTTCACGACAAAATATCGGTAAGTTTATTTGATGCTGCTATGGGGGCGGCTAAATATTCACTTATACATGCTTCAGAACTAAATATTCCTACTCTGCTTCTGCATGGGAGTGAAGATTTGATCACATCAGCCCTGGGCAGCAAGGAATTTGCAGGAAAAAGCAAAATGGTTGAACTAAAAGTGTGGGATGGAGGTTATCATGAATTGCATAATGAAATTTTTAAAGAAGAAGTGTTTAAGTATATTATGAACTGGATTAAGAGATAGTGTCAAAATTTCGGATTTCGGATTGTTGAATTCGGATTGAATTCTATTTGAGCCAAAATCCGCAATCGGAAATCCTCAATCCGCAATCAAAAGATGGAACTCAGAACAACATTTCACATTGAACCATCAGGGGTTAAAATCACATACAATGATCGGGTGATGTTCATAGGCTCATGTTTTGCCTCTTCAATTGGATCACAGATGGAAACAGGTCATATGCCGGTGCTGATTAATCCTGCAGGCGCAGTTTTTAATCCGGTTTCAGTTTGCAATACTCTGGATACAATAACAAGCGAAAAGGAATTTTTTATTGATGACCTTCATTTTTATGATGGGACCTGGTTAAGCTTTTATCACTACACCGATTTTTCTTCTGACAATCCTTCGAATGTCCTTGAGGAGATAAACAAAAGATCGAAGGTTGCATATGATTTTCTAAAAAAGGCACGGTTTTTATTTGTTACCCTTGGCACAGCGAGAGTCTATAAATTGAAAAAATCAGGTCTTATTGTTTCGAACTGTCATAAAATTCCAGCTGAACAATTTGAGGCGAAAATTCTGACAGCGGAAGAAATTGTGACTTTATGGACCGCTCAGCTTGATAAGCTTCATTCGCTCTTTCCGCGATTGCATGTTGTTTTTACAATCAGCCCGGTCAGACATTGGAAAGATGGAGCTCATGGTAACCAGGTCAGTAAATCGGTACTGTTTATTGCAGTTGAAGAATTGCTAAAACATAAAACGGAACCTCAATATTTCCCTGCTTATGAACTGGTTATGGATGACCTTCGCGACTACAGGTTTTATAGTGAGGATATGCTCCATCCTTCTGCTTCTGCAATAGATTATATATTTGAAGCGTTTTCCGGATGTTATTTTGAAAAGAATACAATAAATCTCTGGAAAGAGGCAACCAGGATAACAAAGGCATTCAATCATAGGATTAATACTGATTCTCAGATTAAGAGAAACAATTTTGCTCAACAAATCCTTAAGCAAATTTCAGATATAAAAGTTAAAATCCCCGAAATAGACCTTTCTCTTGAAGAAGAGTATTTTCTCAAAATGAGAAAATAATAATTAACTGGAATTCAGGATATTGTTAAAAAATTCTCATTTTGTTTCCCGAAATGAAAAAACAGAAGAGGTTGTTAACTATCTCTTTCCCGCTGAACAATTAGTATTGGCTTGTTGTTGGTTTGATAAAGTCCCTAAACATGAAGAGATGCTTTCTTGTGATAAGTGTCATATTATCAATTTATTCAACAGTTTCAGCACAACAAAATTCGGGAGTAATCAAGGGAAGAGTATATAATTCGAAGACTAACGTGAATGTCCCTTTTGCTACAGTACAGATATGGGGAACAACCACAGGAGTAATAACCGATTCTGAAGGAAAATTTTCTTTTACCGGACTTAAACCGGGCTATGCCGAGTTGCAGGTCTCTTCAGTGGGATTTATAGCTTTTATTTCGAGCGCAGTGATGGTCACTAACAGTCACCAGGTTAATATTGAAATCCCATTAGAAGAAGCAGAAATCAATATAGGAGAAGTAGTTATCAAGGCTTCTCCATTTACCAAAAAGATAGAAAGCCCTGTATCTGTCCGAATTATTGGAATTGACGAAATCGAAAGAAATCCAGGTGGCAATCGTGATATTTCAAAAGTCATTCAGTCTTACCCCGGAGTCGCATCAACGCCCGCCTTCAGGAATGATGTAATTGTAAGAGGAGGCGGGCCTAATGAGAACAGATTTTATGTTGATAATGTTGAGATCCCATACCTGAACCATTTCTCAACCCAGGGAGCTTCTGGCGGTCCTGTTGGGATAATAAATGTAGACTTTGTCCAATCTGTTGATTTTCTTTCAGGTGCATTTCCTGCTTCAAAAGGGAATGCATTGAGTTCTATCCTGAATTTCACTTTTATTGACGGGAACAAGGAGAAGATGAAATACAGAGCCACAGTGGGTGCTTCTGATCTCGGTCTGACATTAGATGGCCCCACAGGCAAGAAAAGCAGCCTGCTGCTATCTGTACGAAGATCATATCTGCAATTTCTTTTCAGTGCCCTCAAATTACCATTTCTTCCGACATATACCGATTTCCAGCTAAAATACAAAGTAAGGTTAAATCCCAAAAATGAACTTACAATAATCGGACTTGGTGCCAAGGACGATTTTAAACTAAATCTTAAAGCAAATGATACTGAATATCAACGATATATTCTTGATTTTATTCCTGTTCAGGTGCAATACAGTTATGTGTTAGGTCTGGTCCTGAAACACTTCAGGCCGAACGGATTCGATACCTGGGTGCTAAGCCGAAACTATCTGAATAACTTACAGTATAAATACCTTAATAATGTTAAAGCTGATTCAAACAGATTGCTCGATTACCTTTCAGGAGAAGGAGAGATTAAAGCCCGGTACGAAAGAACATTTCTTGGGAATAATGGTTTGCGGCTTAGTTATGGAACTGGTTATGAATATGCACATTACAGGAATTCTACATTCAGGAAGACTTTTTTTGAAGGAATTGAAAATGATATTAGTTATAATACAAATCTTAAACTTGGAGAATTCAACATATTCGGACAGGCAAGCAAAACATATTTCAATGAAAAGCTCAGTCTTTCGTTAGGTGTAAGAACTGACATCAATACATTTTCCTCTTCAATGTCAAATCCCCTGGACCAGCTTTCACCAAGGTTTTCAGCGTCTTATCGTCTAACAGGCAAGATGAATCTGAACTTCAGCATAGGCCGGTACTATCAGCTTCCTCCATATACTGCCCTGGGATACTCAAACCCCGGTGGCGTTTTAATTAACAGGCAAAATGATCTAAAATATATTGCTGCAGATCATCTGGTTGCCGGGCTTGAGGTTTTAACTTCTGAAAATGTTCAGTTCACTGTTGAAGGATTTTATAAAAAGTATTCTCAATATCCGTTTTCAGTAAGAGATTCAGTACCACTCTCAAGCAAAAGTGCTGATTATGGAATATTTGGTGATGAAGAATTGGTTTCAACATCAACCGGCCGGGCATATGGGGTTGAAGTTCTGGGCAGGCTTAAAGAGTTTAAAAAAATCAATCTTGTTTTTTCATACACATACGTCAGGAGTGAGTTCAAGGGTCATGATTTAAGATGGCTGCCATCGTCGTGGGATAATAAGAGCCTTTTCAGCCTGACGGCTACCCGCAAGTTTTCCCGCAACTGGGATATAGGCCTAAAATGGAGGTTTGTGGGTGGAGCTCCTTATACGCCCTATGATTTTGAAAAATCATCCTTAAAAGCTGCATGGGACATTCAGGGACAAGGCTATCTTGATTATTCAAAGTTCAATTCTCTTCGTCTTAAAGCATTTCACCAGCTTGATATACGCATTGACAAACAGTATTTCTATACCGGTTGGTCCCTTATGCTATATGCTGATATTCAGAATGTTTATGATTTCAAAGCCGATCAGCCGCCAATTCTAATCAGGAAATCGGATATAAATAAAATACCAGTAACAGACCCTTCTGATCCCTTAAAATATAGTCTAAAGTATATCAAAAATGTATCGGGAACTGTTTTACCAACTATCGGAATAATAATGGAGTTTTAAGTACTAGCCAAGTGCTTCGATTGACTTAATAAAACTAGCCGGGTTTCTACTTATTACGAGTTTTTCATATGACTTTTTGGTTGCAAAATCTTCAGGGGAATCAGTGAGAATAATCTTTTTTATCATCAGTGATTTTCCAATACTGTTAAAGTAGCCTATTTTCTTTTCAGCAAAGTCAAAGGCGCTTGAATTTACAACAAGATATTCAAATGGTTTAATTTTATGGATCTCAATTACTTCAGATGCAGGGAGTATGCCACCAGTAAAGATCACATCAAATCCTCTTTTTTTCAGGGCATATTTATAAAACAGAAAATTATTATCAGTCAGATTATCAGATGTATTGATCATCGCTACAGCTGGTTTTGATTTGCCGGTTACAGGTTTAAGCAAGTTATCTTCAATAATAATCAGCTGTTTGATGGTGTTTCTGACGAATTGTTCCTGTGCTCTTGAGAGACTACCGGTTTGCCACAGGATTCTGGCTTTTTCGAGCAGCGGGTAAAGATAATGGGAATAAGCTTTTTCTATACCCTGATGTTTTATAAAGGGCGAAAGGGCTTCCTTGAAGGATGACTCATTGAAACGGATAGCGGACATAAGGATTTTTCCGGGTTGAAAATTCTGATCGAGATCATCATGTTTCCCACTTACTGTCATAACCTGTTGCGTGAGCTCATCTTCATCCAGCCTTGCGATTTTCGAAATTTTCAGTCCATTCCGGTTGAGGTAAGCAACATTAAGGATTTTTTTAAGTTCTGACTCACTGTAAGTTCTTATATTTGAGTCGGTTCTGTCTGGTTCAAGTATTTTGTACCTTTTCTCCCAAATCCTGATGGTATGCGCTTTAATACCTGAAAAATTTTCGAGATCTTTGATTGAAAACACATTTACCCCGTCTTCCATAGATACATAAATAATAATTTAGACAATTGATCAATATCATAACGGAATAAACAATCAATTGGGAAGATTGTTTATCATTTTTGATTCAGAAATAAGATGAATTGCTAAATTCTGCGGAATTTTTCCCCGAAAATCTCCAACATTATTCGGTCTGTTCAACCATGATTTTTTTCACAACCCTGATTCCGTCACTAAAAATAATCGTAACAAGATACATTCCGCGTTTGGGACTTTCAAGAAAGATTCGTATTAATTGCTGAGGATCACTGTATTTGATTCTGAAAATGTCCTGACCAATTACGTTTGTAATTTTTACAAATGAGATGTCTTTGTCTGTTTTAATAGTAAAACTGTTATCTCTGACGGGCACAGGATATATACTTACAATGATATTGCTTGCTTCTCTGGAGAAGTCTTTCTGAGCCAAAGCTCCGGATATGTTTATAGAGTCCTTCTGTCCATAAAGGGTTATCGTGAAAACTAATAAGAAGATAAGGGGTAAACTTCTCTTCATAAATTGTTGTTTGTTAATATCTATCAAATATTGTGCTAAAGTTAATAAAAATTTAAGAAAAATGGTTTAAAAGTAATTTTGCTTTTTCAAGATCAGCGGGAGTATCAATCCCTACACTTTCCCAATTTGTTACTGCGGTTCTTATACGATAGCCATTTTCAAGCCATCTGTTCTGTTCCAGCGATTCTGAAATTTCAAGAGAACTGCGTTGCAGTAATGTAATTTTTTTCAGAGTCTCTGTTCTGTACGCATACATTCCGATATGTTTATAATAAGTGTGTTTATTTGACCACAAACTCATTTCGGTATCCCTTAAATATGGTATTGCTGCCCTGCTGAAATAAATAGCGTTGCCTTTCATGTCTAAAATGACTTTTGGCTGATTTGGATTGAAAATATCTTCACCAGGCTCAACTTTTCTTACCAGAGTGGCTATTTCAACCGTTTCGTCATTGTAACATTCCATCAGAAGTGTGATCTGTTCTGGTTTAATGAATGGCTCATCACCCTGAATATTTATAACTACATCAATTTTTCCCCCTGTTTTATTCAATATCCTTTCAATGGCTTCAGCGCATCGGTCAGTTCCGCTCGGATGGGCAGGAGATGTCATAATCACATTTCCTCCGAAATCGGTTACAGTATCGAAAATCCGCCTGTCATCCGTGGCAACCCAAACAACTGTTAGTGATTTAGCTGCCTGTTCATAAACTCTTTGTATCATTGGCTTGTTACCCAATAAGACTAATGGCTTGCCAGGGAACCGTGAAGATGCATATCGGGCGGGTATAATTCCGGCAAACCGTAGGGTGTGGACTTTTTTCATATTGCGAATTTACGAATAATGCATTTCCCAATGTTTTAAAAAAACGTTAAATTCGCACCATTGTAAAAACGGAAATGAAAGATCTGCAAAATATTAAACAAAGATTTGGAATTATAGGCAACTATGAAGGTCTGAACAGAGCAATAGATATTGCTGTACAGGTAGCCCCGACTGATCTTTCGGTGCTTATTACGGGAGAGAGTGGAACAGGGAAAGAGATTTTTCCACAGGTAATTCACAGTTACAGTGCCAGGAAACACGGGCAGTATATTGCAGTGAACTGTGGTGCAATACCCGAAGGTACGATTGATTCCGAGCTCTTTGGTCATGAAAAAGGTTCATTTACAGGGGCTTCTGATAGCCGAAAAGGTTATTTTGAAGTTGCAGACGGAGGAACAATTTTTCTGGATGAGGTGGCAGAGCTGCCATTGTCTACTCAGGTTCGGCTGCTCAGAGTTCTGGAGACCGGTGAGTTTATACGCGTTGGATCATCAAAGGTTCAGAAGACTAATGTGAGGGTTATTGCTGCCAGTAATGTTGAAGTGCCAAGAGCCATTGACAATGGTAAATTCAGGGAGGATCTTTTTTACAGGCTTAATACTGTCCCCATAAAGATGCCAGCCCTAAGAGATAGAGGCGAAGATATTTTTCTGCTCTTTAGAAAGTTTGCAGTCGATTTTGCTGAAAAATACAGAATGCCAGCAATCAGACTCGATTCCGAAGCT
>PMIL01000041.1 GCA_003157075.1 Bacteroidales bacterium
ATTAGACTCATTGCTCGATATTACCCTGTCGATCAATGCCAATCTGCCCACCGAGGTCCTATTATCAAAATATGAATATATCCTCAGGAATAACCTTGGTATCGGCAAGATTCTGATATTTAAGCATTCCGGCACCTGGGAATGTCTGCTGAATGCAGGATTTCCAAAGCATTTTGAAACCATTGACGTCGAATCCAAACTTCTCAATATCGGTGAAATTTTCTGTAATGCCTCGGAACTTGGATTTGAGGGGGTTGACATAATAGTGCCGGTATACAATAACAGTATACCCCTTGCTTTCGTCTTTATTGGCGATATTGAAGAAGAAGGTGAAGGAATGAGTCCTGTTTTGAAACATCTGAATTTCATACAGACCATTTCAAGTATTATTATTGTAGCTATTGAGAATATCAGATTAGTTAAAGAAAGTCTTCATCAGGAGGCGTTAAAAAAAGAGCTTGAACTTGCGTCTAAAATGCAGAAGATGCTCATCCCTGATAACAGCCATATGCCAAAAAATCCTAAAATAATTGTAAATGGATTTTATTTCCCGCACTATGAAGTTGGCGGAGATTACTATGATTGTATCAGGCTCTCAGAAACAAAAACAGGATTTTGTATTGCTGATGTATCAGGGAAGGGAATATCGGCAGCAATCCTGATGTCGAATTTCCAGGCCAGCCTCAGAGCTCTTTTTACATATGACATAGATCTTGAAACGCTTGTTACAAAATTAAATTCAATCGTAGTAATAAACGCTGCAGGTGAAAAATTTATAACATTATTTGTTGCAAGGTACGATCATAAGAGCAGGGTCCTTGAATACATCAATGCTGCACATAATCCTCCGGTGCTTTACAATACTGTCACGGGAGAGATCCTTCACCTGAGGACTTCGTGTGTCGGAATAGGGATGCTTGATGATATACCGTCAGTAAAGAAGTCTGAAATAATAATAAAAGACTTTTCAAAAATTGTTTGCTACACAGACGGTCTCTCCGAGTTAAAATATGCAAACGGAAAAGATATCGGAACAAAGGAAATTATCAGCCATATCTCAAACAGCGATCCTGTTGAATCCAATATGCAGAAAATGATAACTGACCTGGGATTGCCAAACAATAACCCTTCAACTTTTGATGATGTATCGATCATCGCAGCGGATCTGATGAAATGACAAAGAGACTAAGGGACGAAGAGACGAAATGTCTTGTCTCCTATTCCCTTAGTCTCTCAGTCTCTTAGTCTAATACCAAGGAATTCAGCTCACCCTTATCAGATAATAATTCTTTTTGCCTTTCTGAATAAGCAGATACTTGTTATTCAGTAGCGATTCCCGTCTAAGAATTTCATCTGGGTTTTCGATCTTTGCCTTATTTATACTGAATCCGCCTCCCTGAACAAGTCTCCTTAATTCACCCTTAGAAGCAAATACCTGGGAATAATCGGTGCAAAGATCTGCAATGGAAACTCCTTTATGAAGAATTTCCATCTCAACATCAAAAACCGGAACTCCGTCAAAAACGGAAAGAAAAGTATTTTCACTCATCTTCTTCAGAGATTCTGTTGTCCCTTTACCGAAAAGTATTTGTGAGGCTTCAACAGCACCTTCGTATTCATTCCTGGAATGAACCATAACCGTTACCTCTTCAGCCAGCCTCTTCTGCAGGAGCCTTTCATGCGGAGCTTTACTATGCTCTGTAATTATCTCTTTAATCTCCTTCTGCCCAAGGACAGTAAAGATTTTAATATATTTTGCTGCATCTTCATCAGAAACATTGAGCCAGAACTGGTAAAACTGGTAGGGTGTAGTTTTTTCAGGATCGAGCCATACATTTCCTGATTCTGTTTTACCAAACTTAGTTCCGTCCGATTTGGTAATCAACGGACAGGTCAATGCGAAGGCTTCTCCGCCAGCTTTGCGACGGATGAGCTCTGTACCCGTAACTATATTCCCCCATTGATCAGAGCCTCCCATTTGAAGCCTACAGCTGAAATTATTGTATAGGTACAGGAAGTCGGTCCCCTGAACCAGCTGATAAGAAAATTCCGTAAATGACATCCCCTCTTTTGATTCATAGCCTATTCTTTTCTTTACTGAGTCTTTTGACATCATGTAGTTGACGGTAATATGTTTACCGATATCCCTGATGAAACCAAGGAATGAATACTCTTTCATCCAGTCATAGTTATTAACCATAATGGCACGATTTGCCTTTTCTGACTGGAAATCGAGAAATTTGGAAAGCTGTTTTTTTATAGCTTCCTGATTTCTTCTTAACGAAGTCTCATCGAGCAGGTTTCTCTCTTCCGATTTACCCGACGGATCTCCTATCATACCGGTTGCGCCGCCAACGAGAGCTATAGGTGTATGTCCGCCCCGCTGGAAATGAACGAGCAGCATAACCTGTACCATATGACCTATGTGTAATGAGTCTGCAGTGGGATCGAATCCAATATATCCGCTTATTTTTTCTTTTTCTAATAACTTTTCAGTACCAGGCATAATATCATGTATCATGCCTCTCCATTTCAGTTCATCGACAAAATTCATAAAAACAGTTTTTGAGAGTGCAAATATAACAAACAGGGTCAGATTACCGGTTCCTGCGGCTTCTTTTTAAACCTGTCAAAACTACGGTTAAATCCTCCCTCGCCTATTATAGGAAAAATAGCAGGAGCGATATCGGAAATCGGATTATAAAATTTAGACTCCTCTATAGTTTTTTTAGGTAGAAATGATCTTCTTGCATCGAGAGCATTTAATACTACAAAGAACACACTCATTATCAGTACTGATTTGAGTAATCCGAAGACAATACCGAGTATTCTGTTAATAAATCCGAGTGAAGCTGCATTAACAACTTTATCAGCCAGTATTCCAATGAAATGAATGAGTACGACAATCAGTCCAAATGTAATAAGGAAAGCGATTATGCCGACGTAGCGTCCTGTCATGTCAAAATAATCATAGAGTTTTTCTGCAGTAAAGCTCGAAAATTTTATTGCCCCCCAGATTCCAAGAATCAATGCGGCAAGTGAAGCCACCTCCTTTACGAGTCCGTTAATAAATCCCGTAACCAGTGAAAGAATAAGAACAACGACTATAATAGCATCTAACCAGTTCATAATATTTATATTTAGCAATATCAAAGATAATTTATTTTTCAGTATGGAACCAAAACGACTCATGACACAGGTCACACGGGTTTTTTGATCTTTGGGTGGTGTGCCGTGCGTCTTGTGTCCATTATGTTTAAGAGGGCGATTTGTAATGATAAAAAAAAGATATACTTTTGCGACTGAAATAATGGCCCCATAGTTCAATGGATAGAATGGAGGTTTCCTAAACCTTAGATTCAGGTTCGATTCCTGGTGGGGCTACTAATATAAGTGTCAAAGGCCTGTATTTTAATAAGATACAGGTGTTTTATAGGTTTTTAGAAATGCCTTCTTGTTTGTATAATCTATCTGTATTATAAATTTCCCTTATCATTGCCTGAACTATTTCATCAAAATCGTCATACTTATAGGCTCTTATTTCATATAAGAACTTTTCAAATGTAAACGGGTAATATATCAAAGCGTGTCGAATGACCTGTATAGCCTTCCTTTTCTTTTCCTTTCGAAAAAATTTGATATAATCACCTGACAGCTCATCAAGGTATCTTTCTTTGTGTAATATGTTCCATTTTAGGTCTTTAATCAGGCTGTTTGAGATTCTTAGAATTCTTAACTCTTCTTCAAATTTATATTTCAAAGCCCAAAAATCAATATACTCCGGCAAATCATTTCTTATATCAATTAATATTTCAGTATGTTTATCTGGAAATTCTTCGAAGAATTGAGATATCCTTGCATTTTGTTTATTGACTAAGATATCATTCAGAAATTTATCATACAAAATACCGGAAGCGTCAGGGTCTTTAGTTCCTTCAATATGCAATTCGTTATCACCTGAATTATTATCATTCGCTATTTCGTTTTTATATTCTTTTTCAATTTTATCATCTGCTATACTTCCATTATCAGGTGTTTTCTCAATATCAGTGGAAGTAAAAATATTATTCGCAACATGTTCATTTGTAATATTAGTGTCAATAACTACATTACGTTGATCAGTAATATCCGGAATATTTATATATCCGTTCTTCATTAGTTTTTTGTATCCAATGTTTATTGTTCTTCTATGCGCTCCTATTTCTTTTGCAAATGATTCCTGTGATATTTTTATTACATCTGGTCTGGTGATAAGCAAATAAAGCATACGCATCTCTGTTAAGGTCAGGTGTTTGCTGATTTCCATGAAGTCAGATGTAAATTCGTTAAGATTAATTGTTTTCATGTCAATGTGATATATTTATCACAAGATAATAATTATTTTTTATTTTTCAAAACCCAGATAGATTAATCCAGATCAAACATAATGCTGAAGCTGAATATCTGTAACGGAGACCAAAACTAATCTCGTTGGATCCGGGGCTTATATAAAAGCCCTGTAATTATAAGCAGGAAATAAACAGATTTATTCTGATAAATGAAGACCGGGCATACTGAAGTTTCGGGCGGTGATTCCGGGCGGGGCTACAATAACTAAAAGATGAAGCCTTGAAGAATAACTCTGTCAGGATTTTTTTTATTCAGTTTAGTCTGAAAATCCATCTAAATAGTTTAATTTTGGTATAACTGATTGTATATCATCCCGGGCTATTTCTAAATCAACTTCCAATAACCCTTTATGATATAACCATTAAAAAATCATCAGGGAACCATTTAAAATATTTATAAGTCTGACAAGATGAGAAAGACATTGCTGATCATAGGATTAGTTGCCATTTTTACCACTGTTTCAGTTGCACAAAGTAAAAATGACACTATAAAACAACTTCAACGCCAGATTGAGAATCTTGGAAACCTCAATTCCAAATTGTCAAAACAAGTCAATTCAGCTAATTCAAATATAAAAAAAATTGAAGGAAGACTCTTATCTACTTCTGATAGTGTGGATGTTTTGAAGGAAGAATTAGTTCTTACTAACAAGAATTTACAATCCATGACAACTAAACTTGAATTTCAGATACAGCAATTAAACGAGAAATCAAATTCTGACTATTCAGCTTTAAGCAAAAGAGTGAGTAATAATAACCTATATTGGATCCTTGCCATTGTATCGATAGCACTATTTGGTATAATTCTTTTCGGCTGGTTAAGAAGCAGATTAACAATGGTCAAAACTGATCTGTCAGACCAGATAAAAAGCTCATCCGAAGCTATCCGTGAAGAGATAATAAAACTTGACAATCAGGTATTCTGGTCACTTGATTTTCAAAAAAAGCTAAACAATACGGAACAAAATGAATCTGAAAATATTGACCATTCGCTTGCTTTAAAAGTTGCAGATGAAATTATCCGTATTCAAAAGAATTTAAGCAATATGGACCAGGAAACCAAAGGTGTGAAACAGCTGGAATTTGCAGTTGAACGCATTCAGGATAATTTCACGGAAAATGGATATGAGATGGTTGAACTACTCAATAAGCCTTATGACCAGGGGATGAAGCTATCTGCTAAATTTAAAACTGATCCTGCCCTGAAACGGGGCGAACAGATAATTACCAGGATTATAAAGCCACAGGTAAATTACAATGACGTTATCATTCAGGAAGCACAGGTGGAGGTAAGCGTTGGAGAACAGTAAGGATAAAGTAAAAGTCTGTTCTGGATGATGTCACCTGCCTGAACTTTGCAGATAAGTTGAGACCGCTGATTATTTTTCCCCCGGAGCCCGGTAAGTGACAGATTTTTTCGATGCAGCATCAATATCCTCAACGGAAAGCAGAACGGTAGTAGAAATTGCCACTAATCCAGCTGAATTAACTCTCAATCCAACTGCTGCTGCAGAGATATCATCCGGAAGCTCGCAGGTAATGTAAGCATCATGTTCACCGAAAGCATAATAGAATGATTCCAGCTTACCCCCTAATCCTGTCAGCATTTTCTGGACCTCTATCTTTCTTTTTGTACCGCCATCCGCAATTAATCCCTTAACACCATTTGCATTGTAACATGCCTTTATGAGATACTTTTTCATAGCTATTTGTATTAATTTTCAAATCACTAGATCGTTTGATTTCAGATATTTGATTATTAACAATTTGAAAACTGATATGTTCGCTGGATATAAAAAAAGTCCTGACACATTTAGTATCAAGACTTTTTCGTCTTCGAATGTATTTTTCAGGAAATCAGTGGCTTTCCTATCTCCCAGTGAAGACCAAACGGATCTGAAAGCCTTCCAAGGCGCCATCCATGCTCCTCCCCAACGGGAAAAACCTCAGTGGCACCTGCTTGCAATGCTCTGAGGAACATAACATCAGGATCAGGTACAGTAAGTATCATTCGTACTGTGCCTCCCCCCAGGGCTTCAAAACGAGTATCTTCATCAGGCCCGTTACTTACCCAGAACTCGGCTCCGTTAACAGAGAGCCTTGCTACCAGGTCCTCTCCGCCCCCTTCCAGCCGATATACTTCAATCGCTCCAAACGCTGCTTTATAAAAATCAATTGCTTTCTTACTATTTCTAACCGTCAGCCATGGAGCCATTGAAAATGGTATGACCTTTGGCTTTATCGGGATCCAAATCTCTTCCTCGGAATCTGTGCTTTCATTTTTAAATTTCTCACCTAATATTTCAAAATGAGGCCTGTTATCCAGATCATAATCCGACGATGGTAACCACTCTCCAAGTATATACCTGAAGGTATCAGCGGCATCACTTGCAGCTCCATGATATAAAAACACAGCGTAGAGCCCCCGTTCCAGCTTGAAAGATTCCATTTGATCAGGAATTGATTCAAAGTCTGTAACTTCAATTGCTGCCCATTTTTCAAATTCAGCCTCAGGATTAAAATTGCTGAAAAAGTGCGGAGCATATAACTGGATTGAGTAGAGGGACGTTCCAATGTTGTTGATTATTTCTTTTCGACGCAGCATAAAACCCCTCCAGAGCATGCTGGTTTTATTATCTGAAAATGACATTGCCATCTTCATTCCCACCAACTTTTTCTCTTTTAATGTCCTTACGCTTACTTCCATTTCTATAATTATTTCAGAATTCTATTTCAAGGTTGTATTTCCCCAGGAGGCCCGGAATTCCGGCGAGGGCAAATTTCGCGCCTTTAATCCGGTTATTTTCCGGATCAATCGAATAGTTAAAGGATGTCCGAAAATCGGCTTTTTCAAGTATTGTATCTTGAAATGCGGCCCGGGTAAGATCGCATTCATCAAAAACAGAACCTGTCAGATCACATTCACTGAAGTCGGTTTCCTGAAGTTTTACACCTCTGAAAATTGTTTTCTTCAGTTTTGTGCGGAAAAAAGAAGAAAGATTCAGATTACAATTGTTAAAACTGACAGACAGTCCTACCTGGTTGCAGTTTTCAAACCGCAGTCCCAGCATCTTGCAGTTGGTAAATCGAATATCTCGCAACGCTGTTCTGTTGAGCTTAACCATACTTAGATTACAATTTTCGAACACGCATTCCATAAATATTATTTCAGAAATGTCCGAATTTGAAAAATCGCAGTTCAGGAAAACACATGATTCATACTCTTCTTTGTCGAGAGGTATCAGTGTAAAATCTGTTTTATCAAATCTCTTGTCCAACATATTTTTATTCCCCCCAAGCAGTAAACGTCTATTAGGTAATTATTTAAATCAGGTCCTTTTCGAAGCAGAGACTGTTTTCGACTCCGGCATATTGACCATAGTTCGGAATCAGCTGATATCCGCTCTTTTTGTAGAGTCCTACTGCCTCGTACTGTCTTTTGCCGGTCTCCAGAATACACTTGCTCGCAGATAATTCAGATGCCCATTTTTCAAGCTCACTAAGAATCATAGAAGCTATGCCTTTTTTCCTGTTTTGAGGAGATACATACATTCGTTTCACTTCCATTGTACCCTTATCAAATTCTTTTATAGCCCCGCAACCCATAGCTTTTTCATCTTCATAAGCAACAATAACATACCGGATATTATCAATTTTGTTAAACTGAGAATAAAAGACATGATCCTTTCCATCCACAATGGCTAAGTCAGCATCAAGCAGCTTCACGAGTGCTATAAAATCGCGGTTCTCAGAATTTGTTCTTACCAGTTTTATCATACGATTTCATTATTGTTTGGACTTTTACTTTAAAATAGTTGATGAGAAAGTAGTCACTTCTGTGAACCACCAAGAAATTCACCGTCAATAATCATAAGTTTAACACCTTTTTCAGAAAATGAACGATGTGAACTCATATTATCAGAAACGACATACGAAATTCCCTGTTTCATAATAAATGTTTTGCCATTTTCCAGTTCACTCACAAACTCACCTTCAAGACAATGCACTATATGGCCTTTCTGGCACCAATGGTCAGCTAAATATCCCTTAGAATATTCGACAATCCGTACTCTTAATCCTTCAAATTGAAGGGTTTGCCATAAGGCAACACCAGATTCCCCTTTATATTCTATTTTGGGAATTAATGACCAGTCAATTGTTTGAAAAGGTATCATAACTTTAATGTTTTTGTCGCATCAGAAGTTCCTTAATAAATCCCGGGTATGCTTCAAAAGATCCAAACCTCCGTATTGCCCGTGTCCGGGTATCACGATCCTGGCATGACTGAATTTTTCAATCACTTTATCTATTGTTCCGGGATATGCATTAATATCACCATCAGCAATATTTCCCAGGTCTGTTGAATTTAAACTTTTAACCATGCATCCCGGGAATAGAATTTTTTCTGAAGGAATCCATACAACGACATTGTCGAGCGAATGAGCGGCCCCCAGAAAATAGCAGCTTATAACTTTATCATCCAGGTAGAGCCTGATGGAATCCTTAAAGCCTTGAACCGGAACCGGAAGGTTTTTGCTCCTGGCAATATCAATTGTTTTTTGATTAGCATATGAGGGAATTTTATGGCTTAATAAATACCCTAATCCACCCATGCAGTCGGCATGCCAATGATTTGGTATGAATCCTGATAATTCAAGGCCCATTTTGTCTTTCATGTATGTAACTAATGATTCTGTGAGTGAATCAGTCCAGGGAGTATCAAAAAGAAATGCTTTATGCTTATTTATGAAAATTAATCCATTGGCAGCGACTCTGCCATATCGGGGGACATCTGCATATGAAACATGGATATATGCATTCCGTGAGATTTTTATCAGCCCCAGATCTTTTGAGATCTTGAAAGATTCACCAGAGGTCTGACAGAATATGTTAGATTGAAATAAAATGATGGATAATAGTAAAAATACTTTTCCCATATTCTGCTTTTTATGGTATTTCAGTAAATGCAGTACGACAAAACATATCTTATCAAATTATTTAGATGTTTCCAGCTATTAGACTCTTTATGTGAATTATATGCATTAATCTGTTGATTAGAGTAATGAATGAACTTCATCCTATCAATTACTTCATATAACATATTCTAATTATATCTATTTATATACAATATATATTATGGCAATAGCAATTTCCGGCTTCCTTAATTGCCAGGCTGTACTTTTTAATTGTCAGGTTAAGCCGAAACGTTTTATCCCTTCAGCGTCAAAATTACAATTCAGCCACTGATCATCAATTTCTGCCCCGTTTTTCTTATACATCTGAATTGCTGACGAATTCCAGTTAAGCACCTGCCATCTCACCCTCTTGCAGTCCTCCTGCCGTGCAACTTCAAAGACCCTTTTTAAAAGAGCCGTTCCTAATTTCTGTTTTCTGTATGATTCCTTAATATAAATATCTTCGAGGTACAACGACTTGCCTACCCAGGTAAAATAAGCAAAGAAATAGAGTGCCATTCCAACAATCTCCAGGGTTTCCGTTTCTGCTACAAAACAATTAAAAAGATGTTTTTCCTGCTTCATAAGTTCAACTGAATTTGTTACTTTCTCAGGAGCTTTTTCAAAATCAGCGAGTTCCCTGATCAATAAGAGTACTGCAGGAAAATCCTCTTCAGTCGCTTTTCTTATGTTGATATTCATAATGTTTGATAAATTACCACCGGAATGTTGATTGTCCCCGATACAAACTTCTCTTTGGCCTGATATTATATATTAATCAACACAAATTTAATTAGAAAATCAGGACATTACCTGGATGTCAGGTCCGAATTTAAATCAACTTGCATGAAAAGTAATTGAACCTTATACATGATAATCTTCCGGATGATAATTCTTCTGCAGCTCTTCGAGTTTCCGTTTACCATAGGTGAGACGGGTTATAACGACAAAAAGTACAGGAACCATAAAAATGCCAATAAAAGTTGCGGCAAGCATTCCTCCCAAAACTGTAAAACCTATAGTCTGCCTGGCGACAGCACCCGCACCTGTAGCAAAAATCAGAGGCGATATTCCGAAGACAAATGCGAGTGAGGTCATCAGGATTGGCCTCAATCTCAATTGTATTGCCTCAAGTGTTGCACTTATTATTTCCATGCCGCTGTCGACACGATTTTTAGCAAATTCAACAATCAATATTGCATTCTTCGCTGCTAGTCCAATAAGAGTTATTAATCCAATCTGAGCATAAACATTATCGCTTATTCTGGGTACAAGTGTCAGAGTAAAAATTGCGCCAAAAGCTCCTAATGGAACTGCCAGGAGGATAGAGAAAGGGACTGACCAGCTTTCATATAAGGCAGTAAGAAAAAGAAATACAAATAGAATTGAGATGGCAAAGATTAAAGTTGACTTTGACCCTGCTTCTATTTCTTCATGGCTTAAGCCGGAAAATTCATATCCGTATCCGGCAGGCAAAACTGATGCTGCAGTTTCCCTGAGAGCCTCAATAGCTTCCCCGCTGCTGTATCCTTTGGCAGCATCCCCGTCAAATTCGGTAGAGCGGTATAAATTAAAGTGAGAGATAAGCGGTGAACTTTCTATGATCTGATAACTGACAAAAGTATTCAGCGGTATCATATTGCCCGTGTTGTTGCGTACATAGTATTTATCAATTGCTGTTATTTTATCCCTGTATATTGTATCAGCCTGAGCCATTACCCTGAAATTTCGGCCATAAATAGTAAAATCATTTATATATATACTTCCCATGTATGTCTGAAGGGCATTAAAAACATCGGACAATCGTACTCCAAGTTTCTTGCATTTTTCCCTATCTACAGTAATTTTATATCCGGGAGTGTTCGCTGTGAAAAATGTGAAGGCGCTGCCGATCTCAGGACGTTTGTTCGCAGCTATCATGAAATTCCTGACAACATTTTGAAATCCTTTAATATCATCATTGCTCTCACGCTGCTCGAGGATAAAACTGAATCCACCTGTACTTCCAAGTCCCGGAATAGCCGGCGGAGCTATAACTATAATCCTGGCCTGGGTTATCGCTGAAAACCTTCTGTTAAGATCAGTAATTATTCCTTCTAGCTGTTCTTGTTTGGAAGTTCTTTCATCCCATGGTTTTAACTGGCAAAAAATGGTTGCACTGTTTGATTTTGTTGAAAATGTAATAACATTAAGACCTGCAAGAGCAGCATAGTGACCAACCCCATGCACCTCATCAAGGGTTTTCATTACCTGATGCAAAACATCTACAGTTCGGGCAGTAGATGAGGCTTCGGGCAATTCGAAAGTGATATATAATCGGCCATTATCCTCAGTTGGAATAAAACTTGTAGGTTTGTTTTTGAAAAGGAAAATAGTTGCAACTACAAACAGAATTAAAAGTATAACAACATATCTGGCGTAATTGATAACCTTTTTTACGCTTGAAGAATATGTATTGAGACTCTTATCAAATATCTTATTAAAAAAAATAAAAAACTTATTTAATAATCCCTGCCTGGATTCTGTTTTAGGAACCAGCAGTAGCGAGCTCAGTGCCGGAGTCAGAGTTAGTGCAACAAAAGCTGAAAGCAGCACGGAAATTGCAATGGTTATGGCAAATTGCTGGTAGAGTTTCCCCACAATTCCGGGAATAAATCCTACCGGAACAAATACTGCAGCAAGTATCAGGGCTATTGCTACAACAGGTCCAGAGATATCCTGCATTGCCTTAAACGCTGCGTCCTTTGCTGTAAGATGTTTATCATCGATATAATGCTGTATTGCTTCTACAACGATTATAGCATCATCGACAACAATTCCGATTGCCATCACAAGACCAAAAAGAGTTAAGGTATTTATTGTAAAGCCCAGCGGACCAAAGAACATAAAAGTTCCGATAATGGAGACAGGGATAGCCAGTATAGGGATGACTGTAGCTCGCCAGCTCTGTAAAAAAATAAAAACTACAAGGACCACAAGCAACAGTGCAATTGTTAAGGTCTTAATTACCTCCTGAATGGAAACTTTCACGACGGAAACAGCTTCGAATGGAACATTGTAAGCAAGGTCCGGGGGAAATGATTTGCTCAATCTTGCCATCTCGGTATAGACTCCATTGGCTGTCTCCATAGCGTTGCTTCCCGGAAGCTGGAATACCAGCACAAACGATGAGGGTCTGCCATCAACAAATGAACCTCCGGAATAATTGAACTTTCCTAATTCAACCCTTGCAACATCTTTAAGATAAACTAGAGATCCATTTGCTGGGTTTGTCTTTACAATGATCTCGCCAAAAGCCTTTTCAGAAGTGAGCCTTCCCTCTACAAAAGCTGTATATTCAAAAGGTTGGTCTTTGGCCTGAGGTGTTGATCCAACAATTCCTGCTGCCACCTGTACGTTTTGTTCCTGCACTGCCTGGATGACGTCTCCCGGGGTAAGGCTCAGGTGAGCCATCTTATCGGGGTTTAACCAGATCCTCATTCCAAAATCATCAGCTCTTGTAAAAATATCGCCGACCCCTTTTACCCTGAGCAATGCATCTCTTACAAAAATATTGGTGTAGTTATCGATAAATTTAATTCCATGTGTGCTTTTAGGTGAATAAATAGCTACGAGCATCAGAATACTGGGCGATCGTTTTCTTACCGTAATTCCTAAATTTCTTACATCAGCCGGAATGTTTGGTTCTGCTGAGTTTACCCTGTTTTCAACATCGAGAGCTGCAATATCGATATTTGTCCCGATATCGAAGGTAACATTCATGCTCATATTACCACTGCTGGTACTATTTGACTGCATATAAGACATCCCGGGGACTCCATTTACCTGTGACTCAATGGGGGTTGCAACGGTTTGCTCTACGGTCTGGGCATCGGCACCAATATAATTTGCGGAAACTTGTACTACAGGTGGTGTAATATCGGGGTATTGGCTGACAGGCAGACTTACTATTGATACTATTCCCAGAATAATAATTATCAGGGAAATTACAATGGCAGTATTGGGTCTTTTTATAAAGAGATTGGCAATCATGACCTGTGATTTGCTTTTAATAACTATCGCTTAACTATATCTTGTTTCGCTGAGGGACCACCAACCTGAACTACAGATCCATTATGTACCTTTTGCAGTCCGTCAAGAACAATTTTATCGCCAGGGTTTAATCCCTGCTTTACAACTATATATTCACCAAGGTTTGAACCTGGTTCAATTTTGATTTGTTTTACTTTCATACTGTCAATTACATATACAAAGTATTCTCCCATCTGCTCTACTACAGCTTTGTAAGGTATAACAGTCTGGGTGCCTGAGTTTCCGCTTAGGACTTTAACTTTGCAGTTCATACCTGTTCTTAAGCTTTTCTCATGATTAGGAAAAATAAGTCTTACTTTTATAGTTCCTGTCTGGTGATCAACAGCGCGGTCAATCACACTTAACTGTCCACTTGAAGTATACTCAGAATTATCAGGCAGAAGAATTCTGAATGTTGAATCTGTCTTGCTTCCCTCCTTTTTCTTCAGATCAATAAACCATGGAAGCGATTTTTCATTAATTATAAAATCGACTCCGATAGGATCGTCAGATGAAATTGTATTTAACAAAGTCTGTCCCTGATTTATAAATGCACCTGTTTTAACCTGTGATAATCCTATTGTGCCGGAAAAAGGAGCCCGGATTATTGAATAATTAAAATCGGTCTCTGCATTTGAACGGGCAGCATTCGCGGACAACAGTTGCATTTTAGTATTTTGCAGATTGGTCGTTGCATCATCATAGGTTTGTTTAGCAATTGCATTTTGATCATTCAATTTTGAATACCTTTCAGCATCGCGTTGTGCCTTTTGAAGATTTGATTCCGAGATATCGGCATTTGCTTTGGCCTGCTCAAAAGCAGCCTGATATTTTCTTCTGTCGATTTCGTATAGTTTCTCACCTTTAGCTACCTGTGACCCTTCGGTAAAATAAATGCCCGTAATGAACCCGCTTACCTGACTATGAAGCTCAACTTCATTTAACGCCACAACAGTTCCCGGGTATGAATCATAAAAACTTACTTTTTGAGATTGAACAGTATATTCTCCTACCGGAACCGGTCCGGCAGTCTGATTCTGCTTACTTACCTTCTTACATGATTGTATCGATATTATAAGACAGCAAATCAGTAGCAGATTAAATATTTTCTTGTTAGTCATGTCAATATATCGTAAAATTAGTAGTCGACTGATATTTCTCCCAATGCACGTTTCACATCAATATTACTGAACATCAGCATGAACAAGGCATTAAGATTATTAATGCGCGCTGACATAAGATCCGTTTCAGATACAATGACTTCCAGATAAGTTTTGATGCCCTGATTGTATTGTAATTTCACAGTATTATAAACGTCCTGTGCAATTTCAATATTCTGCTGAGTCATCCGGTAAGCCGCCAGATCGCTTTTATATGAAGCCATTGCACTGACAAATTGAGTATTCATTTCGTTTCGTGTGTTCAGGGTGTCAAGCGTCAGTCTTTCATATTGCATTTTTGATTTCTTAATATTCTGAATCCTTTTGGTACCCTCAAAAATCGGGAATGATAGAGAAAGGCCGATTGTTGAGTTTGGATAAGAGCTTTTAAAAAGCTGATTGTAAACATCATTCTGATAAATTATATTATAATTAGCAAATGCAGAAAGCGAAGGAAGAAAACTCATACGGTAATAATCGGTTTTGGATTTCTGGAGTTTAAGGTTTGTCTGAAGCAATTGATATTCAATGCGATTATAGACATTTATATTTTGAAGAGTATCAATGATAGCATCCTTCTCCATCGAAAGGATATTTGAACTCAGATTCAGGGGTTTTTCGTTGGGGTATCCCATCACCTGCTTCAGGTAACTGATTTTTGATTTTATAGATTCCTCCGCATTCTTTTTCTGTGACAAGGCATTATTCAGAGAAATAGTGGCTCTTTTATAGTCTATCACATCACTTGTCCCACTCTGATAAAGAGCATAAGCATCTTTCAGACTCTTTGACAACCTGTCAATTTCTTCTTTAATTATGTTCAATTGTTCTCTGGAAAGCAGGACATCATAGAACGCCTTGTTTATTTCAACTACAATTTCTATCAATGCGCTCCTTGAAGTCTGGGAAGCCTGGAGGCGATAATTTCCTGCTGTTCTTCCTGCGATATAAACATCGTTATTAAAAATATTCTGGGTCGCAGAAAACTGAATGTTTGAATTATATAATACTCCGTTAGGAATAAGAATCTTAGGTCCGGTGGGATTGGAAATATCAGGAAACAGGAAAACCGGCTGTTTAAGATAATGCTGTAATCCAGCACTGGCATTAACTTGCGGCAACCAGTCAGCCAATGCAATTCTGATATTCTGTCTTGCTATTCCCTCATCGAGATTCAATTGTTTCACCAACGGCTGATTATGCCTGGCATATTTAATGCAATCATTTATGGTTGCACTATCGGATATTATATTTTGCTGATTTTGGGCCCTTAAACCGGAACTGAAACAGAGAAAGGTAATCCATATAATCAAGACCCCATGTTTACTTTCAGACAATTTTCTTTTTATTATATTATTCAAATACATCATAGACTTCCTTCAAAAAAAATAACCGGAACAATTAAGATTCCGGAGTTAAACAATTATAATAATATTTTAAATTCGTTTAAAAGAGCGTTTAAAAGTCATAACAAAGCTCTATTGATTTTGTTCGTCACATTTTTGAACAGATGGAAGGAATGGTCACTTGTACCTCAGAAGGAGTGGTCTTCGGATGCAACATTAATTGATAAACAGGATAAATTATTTGTCGGTTTTCTGAATTTTTTTTAAAATCTGAATAATTAATTTATTCTGATTTTCAATATGCATTAATATTGTTTCAATTTCCACCTCAGCTTTTTTGTTTATTGCGAAATCTTCTTCAGCAAGGATTTCTGAATGCCTTGACTGTATATTTTGTCCGATCATAATTAGTGGCATAAGGAAAATCTGTATCATATTTGATATGAAAAGCCAGAGAACAAAAGCAGGAAACGGATCAAATCTTAATTGTGCCGGAGCCAGGGTATTCCATGTTAACCATACAAAGGTCCAGCCAAAAATGATTATAAAAAAACCCATGCTCCCTACATGCGTTGTAATCCAGATAGCAACTTTATCAATCTTAGACAGCTTTGACCTGTGCTGAACGTTTACATTCCGAAAAGGTTTGAAATTCTTTCTTATTTCTTCGAGCGAAGGGAGTTTCTGTTGTTTCATATCCGGATATTTTTTTGTTTGTCTGACTTATAATTTAATATTCCAGGGCTCTCAGAATATAGTCCCAGAGTACTTGTTCCAGTATGTTCTGACCATCATTCCATGCAGTACATACTACAACAGCATTATGATTGGGTATTACCCAGATGAATTGCTCGCCCCTTCCGGAAGCAAAATTGATACCTTCCGCTTTTACAGATGCCATAGCGGAACCATAACGCCACCACTGGTATCCATAATCACACCAATAGTTCATTTGGTTATACGGTATCGTCGATTCTTCAATCCAGTTCTTCGAAATAACCTGCTCATTTTTCCAAAGTCCTTTTTTTAAATACAATTGGCCAAACTTGATCATGTCAACAGGTCGAAGGCTTAAACCCCATCCTCCGATTGAGACTCCATCAGGCCGGTTATCCCATGTCCAGTCAGTAATTCCGAGTTTTGAGAAAAGATTATCCCTGGCAAAATCTCTTGCCGGTTCCCCTGTTGCCTTAGTAATTATACCTGAAAGTAAATTTGATACCCCGCTGTTATAAGTCACAAATGTTCCCGGCTTATGCGCCATTGGACGGTCTAAAACATATTTTATCCAGTCATCGGTCTGGATCAGCCTAATTACATCATTAGCAGGATCATTATATGACGTTGTCCACTCATCCCAGGTAAAACCGGAAGTCATTGTAAGCAAATCCCTTATAGTTATCTTTGCCTTTAATGAATCAAAATTGGCAATAGTATTTTTATATTCGGGAAAGAAATTCAGCATGGGGATATTTACGCTATCCAACAATCCTTTATCCAGACAAATTCCAATCAGAGCTGAAGTAAAACTTTTGGTTACCGAGTACAATGCATGCTTGGTTTCTCGTGTAAACCCATTGAAATATTTCTCAAAAATTATTGAATCATCTTTAGCAATTATAAGGCTATGAACTTCTCCATAATGATGATTTTCAACCTGGGAAACAATTTCATTAAAAATTTCTGTCTGAGGAGATACCGGACTTTTGTCTTTTCTGCAGGAAGCAGAGATAATGACAATCCAGGTAATTAAAACTGCCAGTTCTATTCTGTCAAGCACTTTCATAACTAATCATTTTTGTTTGACATCCTTCCTGAAATCTTCTCACTTAATAGGATAAGTATCACCAAAAGAATCCATGAGATAAGGGGAACAATAAGAAATACAAAAGCAGGCTTCACTCCGGGCGGACTCAGTATTCCGCCATAACACAATAATGAACAGACAGACAAAACAATTATAAGACAGTACAAACCAATTCGGGCAAAAATTGACCAGTTTCTGGAAATAATATCAGACATCAGGAATGCAATATATGGGGAGATTACCCATACCGCAAAAAGCAGCGGAAGAAGTACTGAATTATTCTTCCGGCCAGCATGGAACGTCAGAACAAGTGATCCTACAGCACCAGTTAGTATCAGTATGAGAACTATGGCATGTAAGAATCTTATATTCAGAACTTTTTTCACCATCCACAATTTTCTATGTTAAAGATAGTAAAGACGAGCCAAACGTGTAACGACATTCCGGTTATCCGATTCTTTTAGTCCCAGTTGAAAATTTCAATTTTATTATTTAGTTTCCATTTTTTTGGATAAGCCGTTTCCATCCAGTCAAGGGGTTCACCAACAGGCAGATTCTGTGATGCAAGGTTAAAGCACTCTTTAATTGCGGTTTTTTGTTCGGGACCAATTGCTTCAGGTTGTGCTGAGATAAAAAGTGGTGTGCCGCTTTTTGCCACAAGTTCCATCCATTGTTTGTTTTTCTCCCAGGGGACTTTCGTTGTTAATCCGACACAATCTCCGTCTGCTGCATAAAAAATGTCATGCTGTATCGTCCGGAATCCTAAAGTATTCACTCCCATTTTCCGGGTCCTGGCCCACTCGTTACCGGAGGTATCATCGCCTATCCGGTTCAGTTCAAATAATCCTGCTGACAAATGACTGAATGTATTACATCCAATGATATATGTCTCTCCAGCAGCTTCCCTGATATTCTCATATAAATTCAAAACTATTTCTGCGTTTGTTTTTGAGTTATCATTCATAATCCAGTTACTCTGACTCAATGCACCATTTTTCAGCATCTCAAAACCCCATTTACCAAAAATATCGAATGAGGTGTAGTCAAATTTCACCAGTTCATAGCCCCAGGCTTTATAGAGTTCAAAATAGCTTTTGATTCTTTCCAGATTTTCAGGGATTGATGGGTCAAGTATAGGATTGTTTTTTCCTCTGCCTTTTATTAATGGGAGAATAAGGGAAGCGGGATCTTTATGGCTCCCGCATAACGGTCGCACCCAGATGCCCGGTCGCATTCCTGTCTCTTTTATTTTACCGGCCAGCTTGCCCATATCAGGAAACTTTTTGTTAGGAGTATTCATATTATCTCCCCAGGAACTATCATCCGGCAAAGAGGGAGAAGTCTGAAACCATCCTGCATCAATTACAGAAAAGGGACGATTTGTAATATCCCTGGCCATGGGACTCATCAAGTCTGTATGTTCAAGGATCAATTTTTCAGAATTATTGCCATATGTAAAATACCAGTCATTTATACCATAAACCGGCAGTTTGGGCAAATGAGACTCATTGCACATTTTTTTTGCGAATTTTCTTGCAGTCTGAAAAGGAGTCTCGTTAATATCACTTCTGATGGTTACTATCTCAGCGGCGTTTAGTTGTCTGTCATTTAATTGAACGCCATCCCCGCCTGATCGCAAATCAAGTGTTAGACTTAATTTTTCATTGCCAATCATCCAGAAGCAGAATGATTTAGCCCCTGTTTTTACACCAAAACCATTAGTGTTTTTAGCATTATACTCTAAAAAATACCAGGGAAGAATTTCACTTTCTCTTGCTTTATGCCAGGATACATCTCCATAAGTACGTTCCCATTGGTCGTTTAATACCGATGATGTACTTTTAACAGGCGTTTTCCAATGAAGGCTTATTGAACTAAGTTTCACTTTTGGAGCTTTTATTCCAATGGCAACAGAGTTCTCCGTATTCTTCAGGCTAACAATCAAATCTTTATAGATCCATGATTCTTCTCCTTTGCTCTTCTGAAGGATCACACTTTGATTGTTAATAATTGCTGAAGCTTCATCGGGCATATTAATCAACTGAGTCACTGGTTCATTGACAGATCCAGTAAATTTATCACTTATCAATGCACTAGCAAGTGCAGCACCAGTGGTTCTGATAAAATTTCTGCGATTCATCTGCGTTTCTCATTATTTTAACCAAGTTGAATTTTTAATATCTCCGGTTTTTCATGATATAGCTTCAATATCAGTTCTCCAAAAATAGTGTTTGCCCAGGCAAACCAACTTCGTGAAAAATCCTGAGGGTTATCGACATTATAGGATTCGTGAATAAATCCGGTACCTGCATGAGTTTTTTTCAATATAGTAAGGCAATTTATGATTTCTTTATTGTCAGTACTTGTAATTGCCTGTATTACCAATCCAAGCGGCCAAATCTTCTTTCCTCCTACATGGGGCCCACCAATCCCCTTGCCGAATTTACCTTCATTAAACCATGGATTAGCATGGCTTAAAGAAAATTTGCGGGTATTCATATAAATGGGGTCGGTTGAGTGACAGTAACCAACATATGGGAGCGATAATAAATTAGGCACATTGGCATCATCCATAAACAGGGCATTTCCAAAACCATCAATTTCGATCGGGTAAATTTTACCTGCTGTTGGATGCTGAAGGACCGCATAATTTTTTAATACCAGGTCAATTTCATTGGCAAAATCGGTACATACTTTTTCCATCTCTTTATTGGATAATGCAGTTCCGTATATTTCTCCTAATTGACGCAGTGAAACAACAGCAAACATATTTGAAGAAATTAAAAACGGAAATATGGTGGAATCGTCAGAAGGCCGGAACATTGAATGAATAAGCCCTATTTTTTTTGTGGGATTGCCATACCCGCTTCCGAACTGGCTATCAGTAGGATTCAATGCTAATCTTTGAAAATGATAAGGTCCATCGTTTTTCATCCGTTGTTGTTCTCTGAAAGTTTGAAGAATAAGTTTCATCGCTTCCTGCCAGGTATGATCAAAAGAAGACGAGTCGCGGGTATTTTTCCAATATCCGTAAGCCAGGCGAATAACATAGCAAAGTGAATCTACCTCCCATTTATGTTCATGAACACCCGGTTTCATTGTTGTGACATCATCTTTCCATTCGCTTATGCGGGCAGGATCATTATAATATGCATTTGCATAAGGATCAAGCAATACAAATTCAGTTTGTTTTGCTATTACTCCTTTTAATAGTTTTTTCAGTTTTTCATCTTTGTTAGCCAGCGGAATGTATGGCCACACCTGTGCAGAGGAATCCCGCAACCACATAGCGTCTATATCTCCTGTAATAACGTATGTAAAGGGGTTGCCGTTTTTTTCTGTGTGTGTAACCGTAGTATCAAGAGTGTTTGGGAAACAATTCTCAAACATCCAAGCCAGTTCTTCATCGGCAATGGCTTTTTTCACCTCAACAATTGTTTCTTCAACCGCGCTGCTCATAAAACGCCGTTTACCGGGTTCGGGACGTTTTGAAGGATAAGATCCGCCGGCAGAACCTCCAAGTGCAGGGAAGCCCGGTAATAATCCAGCTGAAGCAATCCCAACGGTCTTTATAAATTTTCTCCTGTCTGTCATATTAAATTAAAATTACCGAATGAGTTTACATAAAATTAAACTAATAATTCTATTAAAGATACTCAGATTCTAATATATGAGTCTTTCTATTCACTAATTGCAGATCACCGCAATTTAAGGAACAGGACTGACCACTTTTCGGTATAGAAAAAGGTTACAGATTGGAAGCATTAATATTTGAAACCTCCATAAACAAAGAAATTAAACCATTTTCTAAGTTTTTTTGTCTTAGACTTCCAATTCCGTTCTCACATGAGAAGCAATTATTTCATGACATCCATCAAAGGCCTGCCATACTGAATTGCACCAGCTTTTTATCTTTAAATCGCGCTGTACTCCCGGTGGTGTTTCCATGACTTCTAAAATCGAAATTTCTCCTCTTTGTTCCGGCAGTTTAAAAGCCGGCCATACTTTTTTATTTTTTGACATTTGTATATGTGCCATTTGGACCTGCTTCCCGGAATAGTTCTTTTCAATGAACAGATAAAGTCCTGCCAGAGCAAATGTAATTGCAATGGGTTTTGTTTTATCATCAGCATGTTGTGCAGTATAAGCATCAACAACATGCTGATGAATAAAATATATCTTATCGGGATGATCGAGCGTATAATATGCCAGTTCATTATACAGATCCTGGTCAGATTTCTTCATTTCTCTGGCTTTACTTTATTCTATAATTTAATAATTTCCTAAAATTATCAGGCTATTCCTGCTTTTTAAAAAGCATCGGATAATATTCTCCGATTAATGATTTTGACTTATCAGAAAGTTTATCAATCTGAATCGGTTTATCTTGCGGCCTGGTTTGTTTTTGATTAATTTCTCCCATAAGACTCCAGTTTCTTGTACTGCCTGATACCGGTTCTTTAACTCCTATGTCGTACCGTGTAAAGTCTATAACCATTTCATCCCCAAATTTCAAATTCTTCAGTAATGCCAATCTGAATTTTTTATTCATAAACCATCTGATCACTTTATCAGAGTCAGAACCGCCTATTCCTGATCCTTTCTCTTCAAACTGATAATTAAAGCTATTGGATTTATATTGTTCTCTCCAGATCATTCCAAATTCTCCCTGTGTAATGAATTTAACATCAGGCCATCGTCTTTTAATTTCACTTAGCCATAAAGTAAGTCCGTCGAGTTCAATCGGAAGAGAAACTTCCCAGCAATTTGTGACCCATGCAAAGCCATTAAGAACAAAACCCTTATCAAAATGAATGGCTGTAGTATATAACATCTCTTTACACCCTGTATCCAAACCATATTTCCCGAGAGTCTCTATTGGGCCAACGCCCATCCTGCTGTTAAAGCCTTCCGAGAAACCCTGACGTCTGGCTGACAAGAAATCCATGGTCCAGCCATCCAGGTTCACACAATCAATAAAATCTGTGTGTCCTTGGGCGGGTTTACAAAAATGTTCTTTTGACGGATAGTAAGGATATGAAGGAGCTCCATCCCCATCTTGATTGTCAATCGCAAACTGACTCCACACATTGCCCTGGCATACATGGATTCCTTCCTGTTCTGAAAGAAATTCCTGGTTTTTTGATGATAAAAACCCTGCGACAATACTCAGCGGACGATAATTATTGCCAACAATAGATGATACCTTGGCTAACCCATCATGCAAATCATTGTTAACCTGCTCAGTAGAATTATAGGCGTTCGCAAAATATGCTCCGGGAATAAATGTAATTTCGTCTCCGAATTTTTTATGATACCCTACCACAAGATCCCTTATTTGCCTGTAATTTGAAGTTGTATCATGTAAAGCCAGCCAGCTTAATGCCCAGGTTATCCTGGCTCCCGGAAAACCTCTGGAAATAGCTTCCCTGAACTTAACCACTCGCAAAGGTGTATGGAGGCTTCTCTCGTTTTCTCCTGCATTCTTATTCCTGGAAACCTCAATCTGGTTAACGCGGATTACTGCATTAAATGTCAGAAAACGATTTCCGGTCAACCCGGTCTGTTTCTGGTCTTTATTCCCTTCTCTATATATAAAACCGGTTAATGAAAAAACCAGCAAGACTAAAAACAATAACCTAGTATACTTATAAACCATAATCTATCTATTCTTTAAATTATTAAGCTCCGATATGTTCAGATTTTTTGTGACCTTAATTGTTTTTGCGTTTGATTTGACTCCGAATTTCAGAACCCCGTTTTTATCGCTTTTGCTTTTAATGATTGTACCTCCATCGTAGATCGTATAAGAGCTATCTGTTGCAGAAACATCGATGGTGTATAATATTTTTCCCAGCTCATTCTTTGAAGACTGGATCCAGTTATACTCATCTATTCCCCATTTTACAATTTCAATCGATATGTTTTCAGCCGTTTGTGCCCTGAGTGAGTATAAATTATTTTTCTCCTTAAAATAGACCAATTCATTCTTGTCAGAATAAAAGCCAAAGTCACTTTTTGAAGATATTTTAAACTGTCTGTCAGATATAAAATAGTTATTTGTAGCCAATCCGATTTTAAGTTTGTTCTGCCTGAAATTATAAATCAGCTCAGTCCCTGATAATTTTGCCGGAAGATGCGGGTTTAAATAAAGCCTGTTGTAAAGAGGATTAATCCCGTAAATGGCCTTATAAAGCCCCACAAGCGCAAGACTGTTTCCTGAGAGGATATCATCTCCCAGGCCATCCTGATTGATTCTGCCATATCTCTGGAACGCCAGGCCATCTTTTTCGTACCGGTTCAAAACATTATCAATATATTTCAGGGCCAGATCAGGTTTGTAATTCGCGTAAGCTTCAACACCGATGCTTCCCCATGATAGAAATATATCACCGTTTTCATAAGCAGGAAAAGGAAATTGCCAGTCATTACCTTCTCCGGTGGCATACGGATACAAACATATTGGCCAGAAGAAAAGATTTTCCCTATGTGTTTGTTCTTCGATTTTATCCAGAATAGCATTGCGTCTTATAGTATCGTCACACAGGCCATATACAATTGCCATAAGATTTACTGGAATCACAAGATTGTCGCCATGGATAGACTTGTCCTTATCTAGCCAATGTATGTACCATTTATTTTTACTGCTCCAGAAGCCTCCATTCTCTGCCGGTTTGTTAAAACTGATTTTAAGTTCTTCGGCAAAAGTCGAATAGTAGTTTGCTCTTTCCGGATCACTCAATTGGTTTTCCACATCGGCCCATAAGGTTAGAGCATGATATAATTTAGCGTTTACAAATGCATTTTCGAATGAGGCCCATATAATATCGATCCAGTCGCTTCCCTTTTTTCCGGAATGAGAATCCGTCATCATTTCAACTAAATGATTGTGATTTGAATCTCTTTTTAACATATAATCCAGAGCCATCTCGCAGCTTCTTTTATGACCGGAAACCCAATTTATATCACCTGTCAGGTTATATAGGTCTGCTACATTCGCTACAAAATCAGGGTTTGAGTCCATCAGATATCCCCATTGAGCTTCATAGAAGCCTTTATTTGTAACTGTGCCGGGCATAGCATCCTCATTGAGATAAGCCCATCGTGCCAGAACCCGCCCGTCAGGCTGAATAGCATTATCACGGTAAAAATCAAGGCATTTTTTGTACCCTTGTATATAACTGTCATCGTTGATACCGATGGCAAACTGGGCAATATACTGCTCGTGCAAACAAATTGGCCCATAAGGGGTATGCCAGCTGTTGGCTCCAAAATGCTTTTCATCGATAACTCCTATCCTGGCAATCGTATTCAATAAACTGGTCACCTGTTTCCCATTCTCTCCGACAAATTTACCCCTGTTATATGTTTCATTATAGTTTACATAGGATAAAGAAATTGTTTGAACATATTTCCCTGAAGGAACAAAGTAAGTATTCCATACATCTGTTTTTCCCCGGATAAACCTGCTCCTTTTTTCAGCCTCATAGCGGGGAATTAGTTCGCTGTCGGAAACAGAAATATTATAGATCAGTTTATCTTCAATAGAACGGCTGTACTTCATTGCCACCTTTTTCCCTTTTGCTATTACGGAAACCTTTAATGCATTTCCTGTTGTACCATTCCAAAAAATGGAGCAATCAGTATGAACTCCATATGTACACAGCTTCTGGTTAAAAAGATAAAACCAGGCAAGTCCTCCATATCCGAGAAAAGCGCCATCCCACGTTTTAAAATTATTAAAATTGAATGAAGGAAAGGCAGCCTCTTCAAGAGATAAAGGTTTTGGAAAAGATCTTTCTATATCAAATCTGATATCGTTTTCGGTAATTAAAAAATTCCAGTTTTCTATAACCGGAGTATCATCGTTACCATATTTTAAGTTGCTTACCGACACCGAATTTTTTCCGGTCTTAATTGCAGGTACAGATGTGAGTTTAAGAGTAGAATATGTATTGGCGGCTGTTTTAATCGAAGAAAAAATACCAGCCGGCCCTGAGATTACAGATTGTCCATTGATATTTAAACCGGAAATATTGCATTTCCCGTTATAATCAAGAGTAATCATAATTTTGGCATTGCCAAAGATTATGACCTTGGTTGATGAATTATTATTAATAACGATATCGCCTGCATTGCAAAACTCACACATGAAAAGAAATAGAATTATTGCTCCTGACCGGCAGAACTTATTGCTCATAGTTAATTTTTTAATTCTTAATGTAGAAGGGACTACTAACAAAAGTAATTAGTTTTTATCCCACTCTTTCTCCAAAGAGATAAAAGTTATGGTTTTATCTATCATATCATTCAGATTCTTTATAAGAACGTCGGGATTGATCTTTGATGAAAGGGAAAGATTAAAAAGGGTACTAGTTTATCCTGATAATTGGTATGAGCCAGGTATCGTTTTATTCATTCGTGACTCAGAGTCACACTTTTCTGTGAATCATCATAGAAAAGTCTGAGTTGATGCTCATTTACTTCGAACGACTCTATGTCGTAGATAATTTTTGAAAACATATCTCCCCAGACAGGCTGTGCGATCTTGGTTCCTCCATAGGATACAATGTGGATATATCTTCCCGCCAAAGTATACTTTCCTGTCATACTGTTGGTAGTACAGTAGCCCCAGAGAGAATCATCAGCGAAAGTGAGAATCACGTCCAGGCCGTTCCAGGAATCAACATCAGTTTTTACTGTTATTGTACCTTTTTCGAAATCCTCATATGAGATAACCTTCCATTTCCCATTAATATTTGATATTCCGGAGTCATCGCGGAAATTTTCATTTATCCGTTCTTTATCGCAACTGACGGTAAATATGAAACTGAAAAGAATTACTTTAAATAGGTTTTTCATGACCGTTAATTCAGGGTTATCTCAAATAACAAATAATATGCCATAGAGTTGTACAAAAACAGTAAAATTTCATTCAGTTTTTCTTAAATTTTATACCTCTCAAAATAAAAAGCTGTCATGTATTTCTATCAGTCTCAATATTGAGAATTCATAACTCCAATGAAGGTCTTTCAGTAAGGGAGCAAACATTTCCATGATTTTGATTGTTATATTTTAATTACACAAGAAATAGATTTTTTATCCATAAATAATTATAAAAACTTAAAATTTAATGCCATGAGTAAACATTATGCAAATGCAAACTGGGAAGGGAACCTGGTTAAAGGTAGCGGGAAGTACACCCTTAAAACGAGCGGTTATGAAGGTAAAATTAAATTTTCATCACGTTTTGAGGATGATAAAAGTGCCTCGAGCCCAGAAGAACTGATTGGGGCAGCCCTTGCGAGCTGTTATTCAATGGCACTTGCGCATGCGCTTGATCAGGCAGGCAACACTGCTGATAAAATTGAGACCTCTGCTGAGGTTACTCTTGGTAAATCAGTTGATGGATTCTCAATATCTGAGATCTTACTGAAAACAACGGGAAAAGTCAAAGGTATCGAAAATAAAAAATTCCAGGAGATAGCCGAAAAGACAAAATCAGGTTGTCCTGTATCAAAAGCTCTGACCGGAACAATCATTAAACTTGAAGCCGTTTTGGTTTAAATGTCACTAATGTTACAAATCGTCCGTATTGTTTGAGTAGCCTTAGAGTTTTATTACCCCTCCGGACATTTATATAGATTTTGGTTTGGCCAGATCGGCTATAAGGCCAAAATGGTCACTGGCCCAAACGCCATTAACGGGTTCATCAAAGTATGCGATCGCATTTTAATATGTCAAGAGCATTTCCTCCATGTGCTCCAAAACGGACAAAAATATAATCTATACGGCGGAAGGGCCAATCGCGAAATGGTTTCATACCTTTCACAACCCCATCAATAACAAGTGGATTCACAGGGGTGAAAGTGTGTCCCGAATCATCAGGATGAGTGCTTTCCCAGGCATCTCTGTAGCAGACACTCATGTAACCCAGAGATTGTCTGCCTGTAATGAAACGTATACTTGCGGAATCATGATCAGCATCAAGATCACCTACTAGTATCACCTGTTGTTTGGTGAGGTCCGCCAGGTCTTCAACGAACCTTATGGCTTTCACGGCTTGCAATTCGCGTTCAAACTCTAAGTTTAACTGCCAGTTAGGAAAATGATTAACAAAAAGCAAAGAGCCAATGGGATCGGGGGCAATGATTTCCGCAATAAGAGTTGCACATGGGAATCCTGCTGTCTGCGGAGTCACCTTCAAATCAACCTCCTGAACTTCTCCAATTGGCCAGCGGCTCGCAATTGAAATACCCATCCCGTTGGGATCGCGCTCTTTCGAGTGAGCGATGTTGAAGCCCGGACCAAGAAGATCAAATACCTGATCATAATCATCCGTTTTTATAGATTCATGGAAAGCCACCATATCTGGTTTCAGGTCATTAATTCTTTCGATCAGCACCTTGCGCCGGCTATCCCAATTTCCAAATCTCTGCCACAGGTTAAGTGTCAGAACGCGAAACTGAGCAGGTGATTTTCCGGAATTATTATCTTCTTTTACCATTTTATCGTCATTACAAAACAAAGGTGAGCACTCAACCAATGATTATTGTTGTACAACTTTTAAAATAATTTATATCATTCACACATTATATATTGACAGTAGGTTGTTATAAATTAAAAATAGAATTAAGTCAAATACGAGAAAAGAGAATAAAAATCGTAAAATTGTGAAGAAGTAACAAAATGTATTATGGTCATAGTTATTCAGTGTAAGGATGGAGTGGGTCTGGTTGCAGCCATATCGTCAGTTTTAGCAAATGCCGGCTTTAATATTGTTTCCATGCGGGAACATGTGGATTTACAGGAGAGCAGGTTTTTTGCCAGGATCGTTGTGGACAAAATCTCAGATCCGCAAAATATTGAGATGGCAATAACAAAAGTATTGGCTCCTGATGCTGTAGTTAAAGTAGATCCTTTGCCAGAGAAAAAAATTGTTGTTCTCGTTACAAAAGAACATCATTGTTTAAGCGATATCCTGACACGGAATCACTTTAAAACGCTTGGAGCCAGTGTACAATGCGTTATTGGCAATCACCCTGATTTGATGAGTATTACTGAACGTTTCGGTATTCCCTTTCATTTAGTTTCGCACGAAAATAAGAGTAAAGAAAATTATGAGTCTGAATTGATGGATAAAATTCTCGGGTATATGCCTGATTACTTAATTCTGGCCAAGTTTATGCGTGTTCTTTCAGCTGATTTTATTGCATCTTTTAAATTAAAAATAATTAATATTCATCACTCATTTTTGCCGGCCTTTACCGGTGCAAACCCTTATAGACAGGCGCTAAAACGGGGGGTAAAAATTATAGGAGCAACGGCTCATTTCGTCACCGATGATCTTGATGAAGGACCTATTATTACTCAGAAAACTATATCGGTAAATCATTCCTTTGTCCTGGCAGATCTGATAAAAGCCGGCAGGGAAAATGAGACTGCCGCGCTTGCCAAAGCCATGCAGTTGGTTTTTGAAGACAGGGTCTTTGTTTACGATAATAAAACTGTTGTATTCGAGTAGCTTATCTATGCATTCTACAAAAGGGTTAATCCACTGAAGTATGTAGCCCGCTAATCTCAAATGAGCCCAGAGGCGTTTTTAAAGTTTTTCTGCCTTTTACTCAGGTAGTAGTGCCATAAATAATAAGTTGCAAGCGAACGGAAAGGTTTCCATTTTTCAGATAGTGATATTATTTCTTCCTTTGTTTTTACTTCAGACAATTCCCTGACTGTATTTATTACAGCTATATCGCCTGAGGGAAAAATATCTTTTGATTGCAGACAAAACATTAAGTAGATATCCGCAGTCCAGTTACCAATGCCTTTAATTTTCGTAAGTTTTTCCCGAACTTCAGTTTCGTTTTGCTCTGTCAGCGCTTCGAGGTTAATTTCTCCCTGGAGAATTGCAATTGATAACGCTCTAAGATAAATGGTTTTCTGGCGACTGATCTGGCAGATTCTCATATCCTCATCAGTGAGCCTGAGGATATTTGACGGGGTAATCCCATGCAAATAAGTATTAAGTTTAAGAAAGTGAGCATTTGCAGAGGCTAAACTTACTTGTTGTTCAAGTATAATTTTAGACAGGGAAATGAATCCTGGCGGTCTGGTCCAGGGTGGAGGATGACCAAACTTTACATCGATGGAAGCAAATAATGAATCCATTTTTGTTAGTTGTTCAATATCATTTTGATTAACAATGGTCATTAATAATTTCACTAAAGTTGCAGAATTCAAAATTAATCATTGTTTTTTCTTTTGCGCTGAACAGGTCAGTAAAGGGGTCATGATGTTATCCGAATGAAAAAGCGGAGGATAAAAATTTTATAGTTGCTACCGGATTTATGACTTCCCGAATGAATTACGAAAATAATCATCATATTTACCCCGCCAATTAGCTGAATTTAAAATGATGAAAGTACTTTTTGAATCCAAAGTAAAATATATTGTTCTGTTTATTGTTGTGTGTCAGCTATTTAACAATTCATGCTCGAGACAAGTTTATCACGGATCATCGTTTCGGAATATTGAAACCCCTGTGGAAAATAGGAAATTAAAAAGTTTTCTGGAAACAGGTTCAGAAAGGAAGATAAATACTCATCAAGTCACAGCCGACGAGATAATAGCTACTGCTCAAAAATATATCGGTGTGCCTCATTGTATGGGAGGTACAAATATGAAATGCATAGATTGCTCGGGATTACTTGTAGCTGTTTTCGCCACTCACGGAATTAGTCTGCCTCATAACTCGGAAGAGCAGGCCAGGTATGGAAAAATAATAGAAGGAACAGATAAACTGTTAAAAGGGGATCTTGTCTTTTTTGTCAGAACTTATAAAACTAATAGTTTTATAACCCATGCCGGTATTTATATCGGTAATAATAAATTTATACATACCTCTTCCAAAAATGGGGTAACCATCACTGCATTAAATGATCCGTGGTGGAAGGATAAGTTTATCTTCGGCACAAGGGTGCTGGAGTAGCATATCATTCTGAAGTCACTCGTTATACGGCTTATTTTTCCAGTACCACCAATTCAGTTTTTCTTTTTCGTGGTCCTTTTCAGTAGCATAGTAAATGGCGCAACGAAAAGTATAGAGCATACAGATATCGTGTTTCACACCGGTTAGGGTGTTTAACTTGTCGTACAAAATTGCCGGATTTTGTCTCTCAAGGTCAGTAATACTTCTCAGTCCTATATTCCAAAAGTCAAGGGAACATGCTTTCCCAACACCCGGAATAGTCATAAACTCTTTTAAAACGCTGTTTTTATCGGAAAATTTTCTATTCATATTTAAGTGACTTAGCTGGATTTGTACCTGCAATCACCAAAGTATTGTAAGTTATTGTGAGTGCAGAGATAATAATAATTAACAATCCTGATAATAAAAAAAGCCACCAGCTGAATTCAACTCTGAAAGGATATTTTTTCAGCCAGTTTACAGAAAAGATATAAGCTGCCGGTGCAGCTATAATTATACCTAAAACAATCAGTTTCAGGAAATCGGCTGAAATAAGCAATATTATGTCATAGACAGTTGCTCCGTTAACCTTGCGTAATCCTATTTCTTTTGTCCGTTGGACGATAACGAACCATGAAAGTCCGAATAAGCCTAAACACGCAATAACAATAGCAAGAAAAGCAAACAATTCAAAAATGGTCCTGAATTGCTTTTCAGCATGATACTGGTTATCATAATAATTCGAGAGGAAAAAATAATCAAAGGGATTTCCGGGAAAAAATTGTTCCCACTTTTCTTTAATCTTTTCAATTGTTTCCTGAGTCATTTTAAAACTATCACTGCCCGTTTGGCCCTCATAATTCAGTTTAATTGAAAAATAGTCACGAGTTCCAGGCGTAAGCCTGAATATCAGTGCATCGTAATTTGCTTTTAAAGATTCCTGGTGAAAGTTTTTAAGGACTCCGATGATCTTATAGTTATCGCCCCAGAAATATATTACTTCTCCGAGGGCCTTTTCAGGAGATTCAAATCCCATAAGTTTAATTGCCTCTTCATTAAACAAAACACAGTGTTCATCAGTACTGTATTCCTTAGAAAAATTCCTTCCGGATTTAACAGATAAATCATAGGCATCGACAAAATCATAATCTATCCCAATAACCCGATACTGATTCGATTTTGTATCGTCTTCGCTGGCAAGACGTATTCCTCCTGCATTCCATCTGACTTTGCCTCCGGGAATAGTGGTCGAAGCTGTGATAGATTTTATAACAGGATATTTTAATAATTCGGTTTTGAAAGAAGTCAGCTTATCTTTATAAGTCGAATCAGCAACTCCTGGTCCCTGAATTATAATTGTCTGATCAATATTAACGCCCAGTTTCTGATTACGCATAAATGAAATCTGATTATAAACTGTAAATGTTACTGCAATAAGTGCTATGGATACTGCGAATTGAAAAACTACCAGAGCCTTCCTGACAACTGCCCCACCCGGACCCCCATTAAGTTTTCCCCGGAATATTGACATGGGTTTAAATGAAGAAATTACAAGTGCCGGGTATATCCCGGAAATTACTGGCCCGATAAATATCATTGCTAAAAAGACAATCCACACAACGGCAGTGTTCAATCCCATTGCTCTCCCTGTAAGCACCCGGAAGTACGTCATTGTGACCAAAACCAGTATCACAGCAAATGCTGTCGCAATAATATTTATTGCAAAAGATTCGGTTAAAAATTGTTTTATCAATTGAATTCTGGCAGCGCCTGATATTTTCCGGACTGCTACTTCTCTTGAACGGAAAATTGCTTTTACTGTTGATAAATTTATATAATTTACCCAGGCAATTATAAGGATTATGAACGCAATCACCATTAAAAAATAAACTGTTTTGGCGTCGCCATTTGGTTCAGCCTCCCACATCAAATTTGAGTAAAGATGAATACTCCGGAGTGATTGAAGGGAAAATACTGTACCTGAATTATCTGAACGAGCCTGATCTTCATTGCGTTTATTTGTAAAAGCATTCATCTTTTTTTCAAACGCTTTTATATCTGTACCGCTCTGTATTTTGATATATGTATAAAAACCATCCCAGTTCCATGCGGTCTCAACTTCTTTACCACTCCAATGTACATAAGTCGGCCAGGAGATAAGGATATTGAATTTAAGGTGGGTATTGTCAGGAACATCTTTAAATATCCCGGTTATTTTAAAAGCTGAACTTTTGTTTAATTTGAACTTTTGACCAATAGCATTTTCACCTCCGTAATACTTTTTTGCAATTGATTCTGATATTAAAGCTGTAAACGGCTCATCCAGGGCTGTGGAGTCTGGACCGGCAATTAGCCTGACAGGAAACATTGTCAAAAATGAACTGTTAGCCGCATAGAGCTTTTCTTCCCTGAAATTCTTTTCATCTATATTAATTATACCACCCAAATTTATAAGCCTGGCAAATGTCAGTACCTCAGGGAATTCGTTTTTTAAGGCAGGACCAATTGCAGCACATCCGGCACCCCAGGTAGTACTGAGTTTTCCTTTATTATAACGGTCCTGTCTCACACGGTATATCTGGTCCGCATTTTTATAAAAACTATCATAACTCAGTTCATAAAATGAATATTGCAGAATAAGCACAAAGGCAGCAATACCCATTGCCAGCCCAAAAACATGAATAATAGAAAAGGTCTTGTTTTTAAGGATCTCACGCAATGCGGTTATCAAATAATTTTTAAACATGGGTCGATATTTATACATTAGGAAAATCAAACAAAAGTTCCAAAACCTGTCGGTGGTAAGGTTCAATAGGAATTCAATAATTTATTTTTATATAAACTCTTAAACATATAAAAGGTTACACATTGTAATACCATCAATAATTTAATAGGTTACAAAATTCTTAAACGAATAGGATATGATAATTAAAAAGAATCTGATCTATTTCCTGAATTTGCCAAGCATTTCCGATGAAGCTTTCTCAGGTGACCCGCAATCAAAAGGTGGTTTGGGATCGTACTCAATTGCAAGCTGAAACACCATTGCTGCTTTATCTCCGGCAATTTTACTGACCAGGTAAAGTGCCATATCTATTCCGGCGGATACTCCGGCAGATGTAATAAATTTCCCGTCCTGAATGTATCTCTCATCCATCACAGTGAGGTTAAAACTGCGTAACTGCTCCTTTCGCCTCCAATGTGTGGTGCAGTTTTTCCCATCCAACAATCCTGATTGAGCTAAAAGCAGAGAACCTGAACATACCGAAACTGTCCATTTAGTTGTCCGGTTTATTTTTCGAATCCAATCGAGTACATCTAGGTTATTCAACAAAACATCTATTCCCGGTCCGCCTGGGACCAATAAGATATCTGCTCCGGAAATCTCATCTATTGAATTATCAGCTGAGATTCTTAAACCATATGGATCACTGTACTCCTTCTTTTCATGACCTGCAAATATGATCTTTGAATCCGGAAGCTTGTTTAAAACTTCATAAGGTCCAACAATATCAAGAGCTGTGAAATTATCAAAAAGAAGAATAACTATTTTCATGACAGTATAATTTTCATTCAACCTTCAAACTTTTTGCCTTCTGTTTCAGTATTGGCATAATTAATTCCACTAACACGGATGGTAATTTTTGCAATTGTCCGGTTTGCCACTTCCGTTCTTGCTCAATTGATTTACCGGCAAGTTTGACAGCTTTCAGTGCATAAAGTGCTCCGCCTGGTGCATGGTCTGCCATATGAGCAGTTGCAACGGTGTGCCCGACTGACCTGGCTACTGCGATTATAACCGGATCAGATGATTCTCTCGCCACTGCATGCGCACCCTGTGAAGCAATCATTGCTTTACCTGTTTTAACATTTTCAGTTTCCCATTCTTTAGCTACATGCAGGGCATACAGAAGACGGTTATCAATATCCTCCTCAATAAGTGAAAGTACACGTTCAGAACATCTTTCAGCCCATCCGATCAGTTTATTATGATTGTCCCTGGTTAGTGATCCTCCACGATGTACAGCAATAAATCTTTTATCGCGCATTTAAACAGTATAATTATTTCCCATCTTTAAATAGCTTTCCGTCAGGGCGGCCTGGTTCTCTTTGCCTACCCCATGATAATGATAAGGCGGTTTAGCTAACATATATGCAAAAAGCAGGTGTTATAAAACTGATCTGGTTATACTGTATACTAATTAATCCTCGTTCTGAAAATGCAAACTTTTCTGCAGATATTACAGGCGTAAATATCAAACCCCCTTTCATTCTTTGGAGCAGAGTATTCTCTGCATAGTTTTTGATTTACAGTAAAACCGTTCAAAGCATTTTGAGGACAGCTATCAAGACAAATACTGCATTTCGGAGGACACCGGACATTTTCAATCAAAGGATCCGGATCTAACTCATTATCGGTTAATATGGCTCCGATATACACCATGTTACCTAGGTCAGGATTAATCAACAAATTATTTCGGCCAAGAATGCCAAGACCGGCCAGATAACCAGCATGGCGTAGAGAAAGGATCCCCATACCATGACGATTTTTATTATCCCAGCTAAGGAAAGGAACATCTGAAGGTATTGGAACTGCATGATTTCCATTACTTTGAATTGCTTTACAAAGCTCTAGGCTAATATTATCAAGCTTTGAGTATATCAAATGAGCAGTATGTGAATACGGAACGGGATTCGAAGTTAATATGATCTCCGTTGGCATTTGGATCAGAAAAACAATAACTGATTTGCATCCGATATAAATATCTTTGGGATGGAAACCATCCGGTGCACCTGTAAACCTCTCAACAGAAGCTATTCCGCATTTCTCTGCACCAATAGAAAGAGAAAGATCTTTTATTTCTGAAGGTGTGTACATTTTTAATCCAATTATTTGTCGAATATACTCAATTCGTATTTAGCGGGGAATCAGAATGCAGGTATAAGACTTTTACCTGACTTTTCCGGTTACATTGTCTATTAAAGTTAAACAATATTCATGAAATGGTAAGTGACTTATGGATTTTACACGGAAAGGACATGAAATGCATAGAAATATATAGAATAAATAGAAATGAGGAGATATAATCAGAAATTCGAGGAAATAGACAGAAAATAATAATTCAGGAAAATTAAAAAGAGTTGCCTCTTAAAAGAAGCAACTCCTTATACAAGCTTTTAGCATTCAAATGCTTTCACAGATTATTACATTTTACCCTTGTGAAGCTTTTCAATCTGGTCGGGAGTAAATTTATCCACCTTCTGGATCTTGGCGTTTGCCTGTAAATCCTTAGGCAGAGCAGCTCTGACATCTGCTTCGGATTTTCCTTCAAGGAAAGCATAAGCAGTATGATCTCCCGACATACAGCCGAATTCAAACTTTGACAGGTACTGATCCCCTTTTGTCTTAAGATCCGTTAGAGTGCCGAGACATTGTTCCGGAGTATGAGGAGCCTGTACAAAATAAACGCTCATTTTACCGGAAGCAGCCGGTGTGCTCTGACCGAATGATACTAGGCAAAGCGATAAGAGAAATACAGACGAAATAACTTTTAACGATTTCATAATCTTTCAGTTTTAAATTAGACATTGATTAAACCTAATCCACTAGAAATCGTAAACAAAAAATCCTTCAGATTTGTTCGATCGTCTTTTATCTTATATTGAACGTCAGGCCAGATCCTGAATAACATAGGCGATCCGAAATGGAAATTCACAACTAATATGATGTATAAAAATGGCTGACGCAATCAACGCATAATGCTCTCCCAGTTTTTGCACATTTTTTCCTGGCAGAATCTTCCTCTTCACAGGAAAAAATATTTCCGGCACTCTCCGACTTATCCATCTTTCCACAAAGTGAAAACTGTTTTGATGTGCAGCCCTCTTCTGTCATCCTGCCTTCAAATAAATGATATTCTTCGGCACCTTTTTTCTTTTTTAATGTATAAGCTATCATAACTGATAATTTGAGCTCAGGAATCATTCATTTACCCTCATTGATTTTGACTTCGTCGAGCTCCTCCGCTTCGCGTCGTCAGTTCTTCGTTTACCCAGACCCCAAGGGGAGCGAAGAACCGAGCACAAAGTGCGAGCTCGACGCAGTCAAAATCAATTTACGCCCCCTGGGGATGGGGTAAATAAATTGATTTTCAAGCGTTTTTGGATTTTGTATATATCGATAGTCATAACTGATAATTCTGAAATATTTGAATATACGAAGATATAGAGATTATTAATCATCCGTAACATCAAATAGCACCAGTTAAGATCAAGGAATTCTGAATCATAATCTGGCTCTTTATGAGCCAATTTAGATCTGGATAGTGAATTTAGATAAACTATTTATAAAATAGTATACGTTATTTGTGTAATTATATTATATTTGTACACTTTTTTACTTATCGTAAAGGACATGAAGAAACAGTCAGGTAAGTTTGAAGCTATCATAAACTCAGCGAGATCCCTCTTTTGGAGACATGGGATCCGACGGGTTACAATTGAAGAAATATGTGAGAAAGCCGGAGTAAGCAAGATGACCTGCTACAAGTACTTCAGCAATAAAACAGCCATTGCGAAGTACCTTATTGAAGATATGTTTGAATCGGGAGTTAAAGCTTATAAGGAAATTTATAACAGCGATACTCCTTATGAAGAAAAGGTTAAAAAGCTGGTTGATCTTAAAATCAGCAATGCTCACGAAATGAGTCAGGAACTTTTAGATGATATATATAAATATCAGGATGAAGAATTAACCGAAACAATTGAAAANNTTTCTTAACAATTTAACTGAAATGCTTACCGATCAGCGAGTTGTTGGTATTTATAAGAATCCTGAACAAATGATTGTCGAAGTCATGAATTTCTTTTTTTATGGTATTATGCCGAGGAAGAACAGAAAGCAATAAATGAAGAACCTGAGATTACATATAATTTTCCTCCTTTCTTTTATTCTTGTTCAATTGCAAGCCCAGGACAGTATTTTTAAACTTAAGGGTCAGGTTGATGCATACGCCGGTATAAATTTCTCAAATCCGGTTCAGTTGCAAACCGGGGCAAGGTTTATGCCGGTACTGTCAATAGGAAAGACATTTAGGAACAATCTGAAATTCGATTCTGAATTATCTTTTGACAGCTATCTGAATTATCATTTTGCAGGTTCGGTTAACGATATATCGGATTCAAAAATCAAACCTTACCGCTTATGGGTCAGATTAAGCACAGAACGGTTTGAACTCAGGGCAGGATTACAGAAGATAAATTTTGGTTCAGCCAGTATGCTTCGTCCACTGATGTGGTTCGATCATATCGACCCACGTGACCCCCTTCAGCTAACCGATGGAGTATACGGACTATTGGGAAGATACTATTTCCAGAACAATGCGAATGCCTGGCTATGGGTCCTCTGGGGAAATGATAAAACAAGGGGCTGGGAAACCGTCCCTTCCGAAAGAAAAATTCCAGAATATGGAGGAAGAATGCAATTTCCGGTTCCAAAAGGAGAACTGGCTCTTTCATATCATCATCGTACCGCAAATCTGGCAGGGGTACTTGAACCGACATTAATTCACGGATCTTCAACATACCGCGAGGACAGGATAGGATTAGACGGTAAATGGGATATTGGTCCCGGATTATGGGCTGAATATTCACTCACCCATAGTTCGCCTGATACCGCATATTTTCAGCCCTGGACAAAGCTTTTCACCCTCGGGATTGACTATACCTTTAGTCTGGGAAACGGGCTTTACCTGGCGTCAGAATACTTCAGATACAGTTCTGCGAATGAGATTTTTAATTCAGGTAAAAACGTTTCATTCTCATCCCTCACAGTTAACTACCCGGTTGGAATTAATAAAATTGGCGGCATTTTATATTATAACTGGACAGATAAGAGCTGGTACAGGTTTATCAACCTGCAGCGACAAAGCGATAACTGGACCTATTATCTTTTTTTTTACTGGAATCCTGAAGTTTTTGCAATTTATAATAACATCTCCGGAAATAATATGTTTTCGGGAAAAGGAATACAGTTTATGACAGTCTTTAATTTTTGAAAAATAGACCTCCTCCCGCTTCGCGGGATCCCCCTAAATGGGGACTAATTCTCGTGCATAAGAATCGACACTTAGAAAGCGAGTATTAGGCACCCTTTAGGGGGGTTGGGGGGCACAACAAAAGAGAAGTGGTTGAGGTTATAATGCCGTCATAAATAGATTTTAAAATGATTTAAAAACAATTATTTCAACATAATTATATGGAAAACACAACTCTCATCTCAATTGAAGGCCTCAGAAAGGATTTTCCAACCTCGGGAGGAAGGTTTACAGCACTTAACGGAATAGATCTTAAGATTGGCAAGGCAGAATTTACCGGGATCGTCGGTCCAAGCGGTAGCGGTAAAACGACCCTGCTGAATATTATAGGTTCTCTCGATTCACCCTCTGAAGGAAGAGTTATGGTGCTGGGCCAGTCAATAAGCGATCTGAATGTTAAACAAGCCGCCCTTCTTCGTAGGTCAAAGCTTGGATTTATTTTTCAGAGCTATAATCTTCTGCCTGTTTACACCGTTTTTGAAAATGTGGAATTCCCACTTCTCCTCCTCAAACTCGATGACAGCCATAGAAGGAAAATGGTTATGGATACACTTGACTGGCTCGGACTGACTGATAAGGCAAAATCCAAACCTGCACAACTTTCGGGGGGTGAATGTCAGAGAGTAGCTGTCGCAAGGGCAATGGTTAAGAGACCTGAGATTGTGCTTGCCGATGAACCTACAGCGAATCTGGATGCTGCCAATTCACATAATATCCTTAAAACAATGGTCAGGCTGAACAATGAATTCCAGACTACCTTCATTTTCGCCACACATGACGACAAGGTTATCTCGTATCTTAAAAGAAAGATATCCCTTATTGACGGGAAAGTTTTAAAAGATGAAATTACCAATAATTAATCGACGGTAATTATGAAACTTCTATTCAAGCTTGCAGCAAAAAATCTGATCGGTGCGGGAATGAGAACCTGGCTGAATGTGATTGTACTTTCCATTTCATTCATTGTCATTATCTGGCACAAAGGAATACTTGACGGCTGGAACATACAGGCAAGAAATGATATGATAAACTGGGAAACAGGCGGAGGTCAATACAGGCAGAAAAACTACGATCCTTATGATCCTTTCTCTCTGACGGAAGCGCACTCAAATATTCCTGCGTCATTTGATTCAATAGTTTCAAAAGGAGAAATGGCGGCTATTCTTATTTCGCAAGGCACAATTTATCCCGCAGGACGTATTCAAAGTATACTTATAAAAGGAATAAATTCCGATCAGAAAATTCTAAAAATACCTTCTTCTCAGTTTACCGGCAATAATGAAGAAATACCGGCACTTATTGGAAGGCAAATGGCTAATGATAATGGGTTGAAAACAGGTGACCTGGTTACCCTTCGCTGGAGAGACGTTCATGGTACTTTCGATGCAACTGATATGAAAATCACAGGTATTTTCGAAACAAATGTTCCCACTGTTGATCTTGGTCAAGTCTGGGTGCCGCTCGATCGTCTTCAAAAAATGATTGGAGCCCCCGGGGAAGCTACAATTATAGTGAAGAAAAACATTGAAACGGAAGTACCTTCCACGGAAGGTTGGAAATTCAAGACAAAAGAAGATCTTTTAAAATCCATCACTGATCTTATTAAAATAAAGTCAGTGGGGGGCATTGTATTATATATAATTCTACTGAGTCTTGCAATGCTGGCTATTTTTGACACTCAGGTATTATCAATTTTCAGAAGACAAAAGGAAATTGGCACCTATATAGCTCTTGGAATGACCCGGGGACAGGTTGTGGGTTTATTTACAATTGAAGGAGCTCTCAATTCAGTACTGGCTGGTCTTCTGGCAGCTCTTTATGGTATCCCTTTTCTGGCCTTCCAGTCAAAAACAGGAATATCAATCGCCGGAGCCGGTAAGGAGTATGGACTTGCACTGGCTGACAAAATTTTCCCCGCTTATAGTTTTGGTCTGGTTGCGACTACCATTATTCTCATAATGATTACCACAACAATTGTTAGCTATTTACCTTCCAGGAGAATTGCTAAAATGAAACCAACAGAAGCTTTAAGGGGGAAACTGCAATGATCAGATTTTTATTAAAAGGGATATTAAGAGACAAGCAGCGAAGCCTCCTTCCGGTTATTGTTGTTACAATAGGAGTAATGCTGACTGTAGTGCTTTATTGCTGGCTTACAGGAATATTAAACGACAGTGTGGAATTAAGCGCACGGTTTTCTGCAGGGCATGTGAAAATAATTACAGCTGAATATGAAAAGAATATTAACCAGATGCCTAATGATCTTGCTCTTACTGGTGTTGACACTCTAATGCTTAAGCTGAAAAATGAGTTTCCTGAAATTAAATGGGGACAAAGAATTCATTTTGGCGGACTTATAGACGTTGCCGGTTCCAATGGTGAAACCCGTGCGCAAGGACCTGCAATTGGTTTTGGGATTGATTTGTTTTCAGGTGATCCATCTGAAAAAGAACGGTTTAACCTGGCTAAATCTCTGCACAGAGGCCGGATGCCAATTCAGCCGAAAGAGATACTGATGAGTGAAGAATTTTCGCGGAAACTAAATATTAATCCCGGAGACACTGTTACTTTAATTGGTTCAACGATGTACGGCAGCATGGCCATGTTTAATTACACTCTTTGTGGCACGGTGATCTTTGGTGCCGGACCTATGGATCAGGGATCTGTTGTGATCGATCTGGAGGATGTAAGGAAAGCTCTTGATATGAACAATGCTGCAAGTGAAATTGTGGGGTATTTACCTGATAATTACTATAATGAAGAAAAAGTTGACAAACTGGTGATTAAATTTAATAAGCTTTTTCCCAAATCAGAAGATAAATTTGCACCAATAATTCTTACTCTGCGACAGCAAAACGATTTTGGAAAAATGATAGACCAGATCAAGCAAATTGGTGGATTTATGGTACTTATTTTTGTTTTTTCAATGTCGCTGGTGCTATGGAATGCAGGACTTCTTGGAGGTTTAAGAAGATACACTGAATTTGGAACACGCCTTGCTTTAGGCGAGAACTATTCTCATATATACAGAACAATAATTTATGAATCGTTGTTGATTGGAATCATAGGATCGATAAGCGGTACGTTTTTCGGGCTGCTGATATCATTATATATGCAGAATCACGGACTTGATCTGGGTTCAATAATGAAAAATGCCACCATAATGATGCCAGCTGTCTTCCATGCAAGAATTAATACCCTCTCCTTTTTTATAGGATTTATTCCCGGTTTAATCTCAACTGTTGTTGGAACGGCACTTTCCGGGATTGGAATTTACAAACGTAAAACAGCTCAGTTATTTAAGGAATTAGAAGCATGAAAAGGATAGCAATACCAATGTTAATCTTGTGCGTTTCACTAACTGCACAGAATCCTTCGGCCAAAGAAATTATCGAGAAGGTAGATAAAAATATGTCGGCAGAATCAAGAGTATTTACTTCAAAAATGGTTATTCATAATCCCCGGAACACGAGGACTGTTGAATCCAAATCATGGAGTATGGGGGAGACTAAATCATATACCGAGTATATTTCTCCTCCCCGCGAACAAGGGACCAAAATGCTTAAACTTGATAATCTTCTCTGGATCTTTTCGCCCGCTACTGACAGGATCATTCAGATTTCAGGTCATATGCTCAGACAATCAGTCATGGGTTCCGATCTCTCATATGAAGATATGATGGAAGATCCGCATCTTCTCAATCACTATACAGGCAAGCTGGAAAAGGAAGAAAAAATTGGTGACCGGAATTGCTGGGTCATCATTCTTACTGCAATTACTGCAGATGTTGCTTACCAGACTCAAAAGCTTTGGGTGGATAAAGACCGGTTCATCCCTTTACGAAAAGAGCTTTATGCCAAAAGCGGAGTCTTGCTTAAAAAGATGGAATTATCAGATGTGCTGCAGGTACAGGGCAGATGGTACCCTAAAAAAATACTATTTAAAGATGTACTTAAAGAGGGAGAAGGAACCGAGTTCCAGATGATGGATATTGAATTCAATGTCAAGATCCCCGATTATATCTTTTCAAAAGCGAGTTTGAAGAAGTAGAAGTATTCAATGTACTCACTTTACCGAATTGATCAGCGAATCTGTGATGACAATGGTTTTTGACGAGATAGCCGCTGCTCCGAAATAACCCAGTGACCCATTACTGAGATTAGTATTCGGATTCGCAGGAGTTGACCCAAAAAGAGGATTAGAAAAAATCAGGTCGGACAATGTCCGGTAATAACCATATGTTGGCTGATCTATTGATTGAAGCTCTATCCTGTATGTACTTCCAGCCTCAGCACCTGAAACGCGTAATTCTGTTTCCTCACCGTTAGTATATTGATCATCATACAGCCTGTAGCTTTGGGTATTTATAGAATCGTTTTTAAAGACCTTAAACCTGTAAAAATTCTTTTGTGGCGGATCTCTGAAGAAACAATGAATTTCATAATGGATTCTGTTATGATTGTTTCCGCCAAGATCGATACGCTGAAACTCGCTCTTTACCAAGGTTAGGGAATCAATATCTACATGATTTAACATGGTTGAAGTTCCCTTATATTCAATGTTCTCTGATAAAACTTTCAATGTATATGTTCTTCCCGGAATCCCCTTTGTTCTTGAAGTAAGATAAATGCCTGGGGCTGTTTCTTTCAGTGTATCAGTTGTTCCGGTATTGTCTGTAATTGTGACTTCAGCACCTGATACAGAAGGAAGCTCAGGCTGGTTGAAATAACTTCCGGATTTTGTCAATGTAATGCTATATGGCCCGCGTCTGTCGTTGATAAGTCCTTCTATGACTATCCGTGGTGCTGCATTGTTAAGATCAACGTTGATAACTTTCTGACAACCAGCAGTCATCAGAAAAGGCAGCAGTGATATGATAATCCTGAGTGAAGCTTTATTTATTATTTTCTTTATTATTCCCATTTCTGCTTCTCACTTAAAACTTGAAATTATATGAAATGGCAGGAACAAATCTGAAGAGAGATAATTGTACTGCCTGCATCTTAGCTGGATTATTAGGGTCTTCCTGGAAATTTATGGCGTATGCATTTGAACGGCCATAAACATTGTAAATTGAAAAGCTCCAATTGCTCTCAAATTTTTCAGATTTCTTTTTCTGCCAGGTAAGTCCTATATCCAGTCTGTGATAATCCGGCATCCTGTAACCGTTTCGCTCAGTGTAGTATGGAACAATATTCCCATCCACGAGGTATCGTCCGCTTGGAAATGTAACGACATTTCCGCTGTAAAAAATCCATGTAGCTGAAAAAGTGATTTTAGGATTTAGTTCATACATTCCAACAATAGCCAGATTATTCGGCCTGTCTTGTTTTGCCAGGAAGACATTCCCATTATTGATATCGGGGAATTGCCTTTTTGTCTTAGAGAGAGTGTAACTGATCCAACCTGTCAGTTTCCCGTACTTTTTCCTTATCAGAAACTCAGCTCCATAGCTCCATCCCTTGCCAAAAACCAGTTGTGACTCAACTTTATTATTCAGTATGAGATTAGCTCCGTTCCGGTAATCAATCTGATTTTGAAATGTTTTATAATATAATTCAACAGAAGTTTCATACATGTTATTTGAAAAATTTCTAAAATAACCCAGGGTATACTGATTTGCAATTTCAGGTAAAATATTAATATTACTGGGAACCCAGAGATCGAACGGGGTTGTTGAGGTCGTGTTGGATAACAGATGGATATACTGACGGGTTCTTGCGTATGAAATCTTGATGGAACTTGAATCATTGATGATAAAATTTACAAGGAGCCTTGGTTCAAATCCGCCATATGTATTGAAAATTTTTCCTTTGCGATAAGTAACCGAATCAACTACATCTGCTACCTGATTGTATGTGTAAATTGTTCCAGGTCCGATTGAGCTGAAAAGGGAATAACGCAATCCGTAAGTTGCCTTAATATGAGGTGTAATTGTCTGTTCATTGGATATATAAAGCGCATTTTCGAGGGCATACCTGTTATCCATTGATCTGACTCGCAAAAAAGCAGAGCTATCTACTTTACTTGGAACGAATGTATGATAGATAGAATTGAAACCAAATTTTATTGTGTTATTTGAATTAAGATAATAGTGTAGATCTTCTTTCAGATTCCAGTCCTTTATTTCGGAAAGTACTTTCATAGTAAGATTGCCCACAGCTACATTAAAATTATAACTGTATTTGTTGAAGATCAATGAAGTATTTGAAAAGATTTTATCATTTATAATGTGGTTCCATCTTGTGGTTGCGGTAACATTGCCCCAGTTCAGGCCCAGTGCTCCCCCAAGGTTAAAATTATCACGGCCCAGATAACATGAGAAATATAGCTTGTCTTTTGAAGAAAGCTGATAATTAGCTTTGATGTTTAAATCGTAAAAATACAGGGTCGACTTGCTTGCGGTAGAGTCTGCCCCGTGACGTGGCAACAGTCTCAGGAACAGATCTGCATAGGTCCTCCGGGCAGCTATCATAAAGGAGCCTTTGCTTTTAAAGAGAGGACCTTCAATCTCCAGCCTTGAGGCAATGATTCCTATTCCTCCCGACAGGTGGAATTGCTTATTATTCCCTTCACTCATCTTTATATCCACAACTGACGACAGTCTTCCGCCGTATTCGGCCGGGAAACCTCCTTTGTACAATGTTATATCCTTGATGGCATCCGAGTTGAAAGTGGAAAAGAAGCCGAGTAAATGAGAAGGGTTATATACCGGAGCTTCGTCAAGCAGTATTAGATTCTGATCAACACCGCCTCCACGAACATAAAATCCGGCATTGCCTTCTCCCGCTGGTGTAACCCCTGGTAAAAGCTGGATAGTCTTCATTATATCTTTTTCACCCAGAATAACAGGTATATTCTGAATTTCTCTGACATTGATCTTTGAAATAAGTTCACTCTGAACCACGTTATTATTATTCTTCTCCCCTGTAATTGTAATTTCTTTTAGTGCTATCGATTCTTCCTCCATTTCAAAAGTAAGCTGCAAATTTTCTTTTAGATCCAACGGGACTCTCTGGGTTTTATATCCCAGGAACTGTATTATTAATGAATATTTACCTATCGGAAGCGTAAGAGAAAAATAACCGTAGGAATTGGTAGCAATGCCAATAGCAGGATTCTCCTCCGGATAAATGACTGCACCAGTTAACGTTTCACCATTCCTGGAATCCTTCACAAAACCGCTTATTGTTGCTGTTTTCACAGACTCGCCCTCCGAAAGGCACCACTTAGGAAAGAGGGCAATTAAAATAAATACTAATATACAGATTCTTGTTGTCATTCAATTTTTATCACTAAGCACACAAAATTCGGCTTTTCTTCTTACTATGCTGAAGCTGAGCTGATCATTGAAAGCTTCCGTGGTGAATTTTAATATTATTCTGCCTTCTGATTCGTTGAAGGAGCATTATTCTTTAATTAAACAAGGAATTCTTTAGTTTGTTGTACAAACCGGAGAAGTGTCTTTATTCCTTTATGACCTTTTTAACATAACTTTTATCCCTGGTAATAATATGAACCATATAAATTCCCTTAGGATAAGAACTCATATTTAGGATATAATTGCCTGAATCAACATTAATTTTACTTATCAATCTCCCCTGGAAATCAAATAGTTCAATAATCTTAATGGTTCCTGATGACTCAAAAGAAAGCTTATCCTTTACTGGTGTCGGATATACTTTCAACATCACATCATTCTCATTTCCAGTGACATTAAGGAGAATATTTGTCGAAGCAGTCCAGTTTGCAGCGATACTATTATCGGCAGACGGATCAATCAGTTCAAGATAATAACCATTCCCGTCAGCGTTCGGCCAGGGTGACGAATCGGAATATGTCACACTGTCTATTACATTCCCGAATCCATCAGCCAAAACCAATTTCTCTCCCTTATTGGATAAGTTCCGTGTGAACTGCCCGAAAGGAGAAACGCCATATTTCTTTATAAAGACATCTGAATTTCCTGCAAGAAATATTTTTGAATTTGGGCCAATCGATGAGGCAGGTGGAAATTGGTAGACAAATCCTGTCCCTCTGAAATATACCCCGGACAGGTTTACGGTACTTGTACCTGTGTTCATTATTTCAAGAAATTCCTGCTTATCGCTATCAGGGAAAGTTCTGGTTGTATCGGGGTGGTACATTATCTTTGTAATTACAAGAGGTGGCAAAATCACATTGGTGCAATATGAAGCAGGGCCGATTGCATCTGTCATCCATGGAATTCTCAGCTTAAGAAAATCTTTAATCCTGATTATTTCAGATGTGAAATTAAGTTCCGGGGGATACCATCTCACACTATCACGGGCAGCAGCTTCGCTTATTTTGGCAACAGTCTTATCAATTAATGCTTCAATAGATGAATAATTTAAAGGTTGTCCGGGTTGAATAAGTTGATTCCATCTTCTTGAAAGACAACATCTGAATTCAGGATTATTAAACAAGTCTCTCCAGAATTTTGGCCCCTCGTTATCTCCATTAGAAAATTGCCAGACATTTGGCTTACTCCTGTCAAAACCCCAGATGGAAAGATCATATCCAAAAGTCAGGTTCAGGTCCCATATTGGTCCTGCCCTGAGTTTCCCATTCCTGTCTTTATGATAATATGTGCTGAATTGATAAGCATCAGCATTTGACCCGAGTTCATTTATTATCATATAATCTGCAAAGGAAGGTATATCTATCACCGACGGGTAGCCGTTCTCAATAGATGAATTATGAGAAGCCAGGGTGCTGCTGAGCTTTTCAAATTCAGATTGGATATAGTAGTTCTGCAGGTAAGAAACATTTTCAGGTTTTGGGAGATCGTGAATGAATGTCACATCGTTTGTTCCTATATAACTCGACATTGTCCAGGCTACAGGATCTCCTCCGGTGGTTTTATCAGATTTAGTAATATAACCTCCTGTGATTTTAGGGTAAGTGTTATCCAATGTCCCGATTTTAGCAACATCAACCCGGTCAGATCCCTGCTTTACCTTTTCTTCGAGAACATATAAACCGTTGTAACTGCCATTTAAAACCACTTCACAGTATACTGTTCTGCTTGCATATTCGCCTATCATCCTTGATAAGTTATAGTTAATATAATCCCTGATAAATGAAGGTTCAAATCCGAGACCGTTTAATATCCAGTCGTTGTCTGCAGGCATTCCAAGAAGCGCTACATTATTATTTGACAGGTTATCGGCTTTTAATGTAGTAAGTCCATATTGCTTTTTAGGCAGAGTCTGAGAACTGGAGCCTCTGATTTCTATATTTATCCGGCCATTGTAATTTAAAAAACCTGATGTATTCTGGTCGGTAAGATAATTTCTCAAACCCTCGCCCCTGAAGATTATTTTCATCGAAGCGAGAACCCTGGGAGAATCGAAGATATCAACTCCGCCATCAGTATTTATTAAAACAATCGGAAGATTACTGTCCGTAAAGCTCTGAGAATAAGAAGAAGTATATGTACAAAAGAGCAAACAAAGATAACCTAGATATCGTGTCATCAAATCATGATTAACTACATGTACAAATGTGTCAATTATTTTCCTATAAATAAATATAGAAAATCATTTATGAAGAGCCATAACCCGCTGTAGTTTGAAAAAAAGAGTTAATTGTCGCATGATGATCACTCTGCAGCCAAAGGTGATTTTCCTATTCCGCATTCAATGAAAAATACTTTCAGGGTTTGATTACCCTTGTGAGTACCCCTGGAACCTGTAGTAAATCGTAATCATTACTGTAAATAAGGAACTTATCATTCCACTGGGGATTGAATTTTTCCTTATAATCCCGCTGCCCTTTATAATGTGAAAATGACCGTATTTTCTCATATGCAAATTTCATAGACTTCTCTGTGAAGTTGTGAGGATCATCCAGTCCGGACATTGGTGCAAAACCCAGATTAACATATCTGATCCCCGTTGCCTTGAAATATTTGAAAAGTTCAATGAGTATATGATCCATAATCCCATTAGGTGCATCTGCTGTCTTTCTAAGTAAATCATAGGTTCCTTCATCTTTTACGTAGTCGGGAATGATATTTAAAAAAGCAATGATCTTCTCTTCATGGTTTTCGATGGAAATCACCGTTTGCTCCTTGATTTCAGTTTCCACGAACATGCCTTGTGAAAAGATAATTTCTTCCCGTTCAGTAAGCCGAAGCCATTCGTCACTTACAGCTTTAAGCTTCTGAATAAGACCATCGCGGAGGGGCGGAGCATTTATATGAGTTGTATATCCCTGTTCCTTTATTTTATTCAACGCATTTCTGATTGATTTTTTTTCACCACCCTCCAGAGAAAAGGAATTGAGATCAACCACTCCTTCCTGACCAAGGAAAAGGCTTTTCTTTGACAATTCATAATAAATGGAAAGACTTTCTTTAGGCACCCTGTAATAAATTTCTTTAAGCCCGTTCTCATAACAATAATTACCGAATGATGCTATACATTTCTTCAGCTCTTCCCTATTCTCTGATACCGGGTTTTCAAGAACAACTGCAAAATTTCTGCTTACACGATAAGAGATATATGCATTAATATCCGGTGGAGCATAAATAAATTTATCAGTATATGTTTTAAAAAAATCGAGAGCGGAATTTCCAAATTGCTGTGTAAGAGACTTAGCACGTGATCTCTCTTCATCCGTAGGGGTAATTTTGAATACATAGGGCCTCACAAGCGAATATACAAGAAATGAAATCGAAGCAAATCCGCTAATCTTGATCAGGTAGATAAAGTCTCTCGCAAATGCGTCGCGCGGGATAAGTTCACTGTTCCCAATCAGGAAAAAGTTCTGAAGCGAATACCAGAACGACTGATAAATATTAAAATCAATATGAAAATGTCTCTTATCCAAGAAGTAAAATCCTATAACTCCGTAAAGCATAACTGCAGCCATGCTCAGCAAAGCCGTTTGCAGTCCTACCGTTCCAAGTCTGGGATTTGTTTTTACATAGTACTGTTTTCTGGTACCTATCAGTGAGCCGATAATAAGAAGTGCTATAATAGCTTCTTCATAATCAATCCCTTTGGTAATATGACCAAAAACAGAAATAATACTCAGTCCTACAGCAAACCACCATGCTGTTCGCAACCCTCTCAGCATGAAAGCCGCAGTTACAAGAAGGAATAATCCGGTAATAAAAACAAAGCTGTTTGAAAAGCTCACAAAATCAACAAACAGATAATCTTTCAGAAGTTTTAGCCTTTCCGGAAGTGCCGGTGTCAGTACAGAGATAATATTCACAATTCCCAGCGCAAAGATCAATACTGCCGGCAGAATACGCATAATAAGCTTATCCACTTTCAGCAGAAAACTTACGATACCTGTAAAAAGCGGAAGCCAGAATTCAAAAAACCTGAAAAGTATTGTAACTGATACAGCTTCAATGTTATTAAATCCTGAATGAAGAAGAACATACGTCATTGAGACTTCAATTGCACCAAGTCCCCGGAGAAAAGGCGAGATAATCAGGAATATCACAACTATGATATAAGCAATTATTGACGTCGACAGGGATGCGGGGAAATTGAGGGCAACCATTGAAATATAAACATGTGCGATTCCGACGAATTCAATTAAAACCGATACTAGGACAGTATAAACAAATTGTTTCCGGTTAATTTTGTTGTTTTTTACATCTTCGATGAAAAGCTCAGCTTTAGGAAAAATCCTTATAATCCAGGAGTAAAGTTTTCCTTTTCTTATAAGGGAATAATAAACATAAACAAATAAAAGCAAAATTGCTATTACCCCTGCCAGTGCATACCATTTACCCATACCAATGCCTCCTCCTGCAACAGCAAATAGGAATGCCGGGATAGCAACAATTACGACAGAAAGAATTCCCACAAAAGCATAAATGGAAGATGCAAAATAAACCTGTGTTTTTGTAATCCCCTTTTTTTCTATCGCATTACTAAAAAAAGCCAGAGAAGATACTGCTCCTGCGGGTAGAAAAACGCTGATGAAATTGCGTTTCAGAAATAGAATAATTGCATCCCAAAGCTTTAATCGCACATCAATTGAAGCAAAGGAGGTAACATACATAACCCCCTGGATGAAAATGTAAAAACCAACGAGTCCCAGACCTGCTAAAATCCAGTAGGTGTTGGCATCTAAAATTACCAGTCTGACTGTGTTCAGTTCATGCTTTTGGTGAAAGATGAACCATGCTGCCAGGACCATAAAAAGAGCAGTAAAAAGAAACTGAGTAATGATCCTCGCATTTTCATTAAGAAAAATGAAAACCTTGTCTTTTAGAAAGTTTCCGAATGTCGCCGATGAGTTTTCCTTTAACATTGCCTCAACTAATCAGAAGTTATCATTCAGAATGCTTTATTCTCTCTCATAGTCTGCATAATAAGCGGCAGGTTGAACTTATAGTGATGATCACCGGGTATTTTTCTTATTACTACTTTGGTTGCGCTAAGCAATCCAGGAAGTTGCGTTTTCTCTCCGTCTCCAAATATTATAAGAGTCGGTGTGTTTTGCATTTTAATTATTTCATCAGTAGTGTTGTATGTATTCTGACGATTTCCCATTCCCAGCATATTTGAGATATGGATCTCGAAATCGGTAGTAGTTGCCGGGGATAAAAGTACTGCTGACAGAACTTTTGATTTTAAATCGACAGGTAACCTGTTTAAAATAAATGGTACAAGTTCGGCTCCTAATGAATAACCAACCAGAACAAATTTCTCTCTTCCCCATAATTTTCCATAAAAGTTCAGAGCATTTGATATATCAGAGGCTGTTTCTTCAGGAGTACGTCGCTTCCAAAAATATTTCTTTGAATCCAGACCCACTGTAGGAATCCCTCTTTGAGCAAGATTATCAGCAATTTGCTGCTCAAAACCGTACCAGCCGCCATCACCTGAAATCAACAGCGCGACAGGAGCACTGCTATCAGGAGTTTTGGAATTAGTAATAATTACCGGAAGATCCTTTACCTCAGCAATATTTACTACCTGTGGTTTTTCTTTTTCATATTTTGCGATTAACCTGCTGTAGGCATCCTTCCACTGAGGCATAAAATCGCCCCACTTGGAAAAGCCATGTCCCACTTTCGGCAATGTTATCAATTCAGCATCTTTTGTTTTGGACATAAAATCGAGAGCGTCGGGATAATTACATATTTTGTCCAGCTTGCCATTCAGGACTATCCATGGATTTCCTAGTTCTTCATCAGGCTGGAGTATGTATCGTTTCCCCGGGACGTCGGTCTTAACCGTGAGTCCATTGATCTCACACAGCATCTTGGGTAGTTCAATATCGGGGCAAAAACCAATGGATATTCCGCCGATGAATGTCCCGGATCTTGCCTGAGCAAGTATACCGTAAACAAGTGTGGCGCCGCTTGAGTATCCCATGATTACGGGTGGCTTATACTCTGCAAAATTATATTTCTTTTCCACATCGGTTGCAAGTTGAACAAAATCTGCTGCAACATTATAACAATCTTCACTCCTTAGTCTGAGATTCTTAAAATATTGAAGTATATCCACTCCGATCACGAGACTATTCATATCAGAAAAAGTCTGAGAAAAACCTATTACACCCGATTTCCAGCCTGCATCGCCTGATATCATTATTATCACATTTTGGGAAGTGTTAGTCCTGTTATAAACGTATACTTTACCAAATACCGGCACATTTACGGAATCGGTCGATGATTCGGCCGCACACACTGAAATAAAGACAACTGAGAATAAAATTGTCAGGATGGCAGTTCTATTTAATCTCATTGATTTATGATGCTTAGATGAGTACATATTTTATTTCACAACTGCAAATCTACTATTAACTTTCCACTTTTCTTTAGCTTTAGTCACATACAATATAATCCAATCAAGATTCTTTTCCTTTATGCTGTTGCCTCCTTTGATCATTGAAGCCTTGTCGCTTACGCTCCATAGCTTCAGCGAAGGAGCGGCGAAGGAGGTTTGAGCATCTATACAATGATTATGCCAGTTTCTTATATTTTATCCTTGCAGGTGTAGTATCGGCTACCCTCTTCCTGTAGTTTTCCTCATAGTCAGAGTAATTACCTTCAAACCAAACAACCTTAGAGTTGCCTTCAAAAGCCAGCATATGAGTCGTTATCCTGTCAAGAAACCACCTGTCATGCGATATTATAACAGCACAACCTGCAAAATTCTCAAGACCTTCCTCAAGTGCCCTGAGAGTATTTACATCAATATCATTGGTGGGCTCGTCAAGCAGCAAAACATTTGCCCCCGATTTAAGCGTAAGAGCCAGGTGCAGTCTGTTTCTTTCCCCGCCTGACAGGACACCACACTTCTTTTCCTGGTCGGCTCCGGTGAAATTAAAACGGGCTACATAAGCTCTCGCATTAACTAAACGGTTTCCTACCATAACATCATTCTGACCCCCTGATATCACCTCATAAACTGTCTTAGCCGGATCGATAGCTGCGTGAGCCTGATCAACATAACCCAGGGTAACTGTTTCTCCGATTTTAAAGGTTCCCTTTGAAGCCTGTTCCTGACCCATTATCATCCTGAAAAGAGTTGTTTTTCCTGCACCATTTGGTCCGATAACGCCTACTATCCCGTTTGGAGGCAGGCTGAATTGCAGATCTTCAAAAAGCAATTTTTCATCGAATGATTTTGAAACTGCAGTAGCTTCGATTACTTTATCCCCGAGTCTGGGGCCATTGGGGATAAATATTTCAAGTTTATCTTCTTTTTGTTTTATATCCTGATTAAGAAGGTTCTCGTATGCGCCTAACCTTGCTTTTGATTTTGCATGACGTGCTTTGGGAGACATCCTTACCCATTCAAGCTCACGTTCAAGTATTTTTCTCCTTTTAACATTCCCTTTTTCTTCTGATTCAAGCCTTTTCGCTTTTTGTTCAAGCCAGGAGGAGTAGTTCCCTTTCCATGGAATGCCTTCCCCTCTGTCAAGTTCCAGGATCCATCCGGCTACATTGTCGAGAAAATACCTGTCGTGGGTTATACATATTACTGTTCCGTTATACTGTTTAAGAGTCGTTTCAAGCCATTGAACGGATTCGGCATCCAGATGGTTGGTAGGTTCATCGAGCAGCAGAATATCTGGTTGCTGCAAAAGTAAACGGCATAAAGCAACTCTTCTGCGTTCTCCGCCGGAAAGAACATTGACCCTGGCACTGCTGTCGGGGCATCTGAGCGCATCCATTGCACGTTCCAGCTTATGTTCTATATTCCAGCCATCCGAATAGTCGATCTTCTCCTGAAGAACAGCCTGTCGGTCCATAAGTTGCTGCATCTTATCAGGGTTTTCATATACCTCAGGCTCTCCAAAGCTGTTATTTATCCTTTCAAACTCCTTTATTATATCCATTGTTTCCTTCAGACCCTCCTCCACAATTTCCCTTACAGTACGCGTTTCATCAAGTAAGGGATCCTGCGAAAGGTGACCAACGGAGTACCCAGGCAAAAAAGTAACTTCCCCCTGGTATTCTTTCTCCATTCCTGCAATTATTTTCAGAAGTGTCGATTTTCCGGAACCGTTCAATCCAATTATGCCGATCTTTGCACCAAGGAAAAATGAAAGTGAAATATCTTTAAGTACCTGTCTGTGAGGAGGGAATGATTTCCCAACCCTGTACATCGAAAAGATTATCTTATTGTCGTCAGCCATATTTGTTTAATTTAAATTTTATCAATTAACGGAACAAAAATAAGATGAAAAACAGACATTGTGAAATACGATTTATTTTTTCCGTGAAACATGTAGCCTGCAGAGGACACCAATAAACAGAAAAGGGCTGAATGTGCAATCCAACCCTTATACTATATGAAGTAAAAAGTTATTTCTTCTCGAACAGTTTAATTGTTTCATCCTGTAATAACACCCAGAGTGCATATACTCCTTTCAGGGTTCCTATAGGAATATTCAGGCATCCGAGAGCAGATACAACAATAACCAGGTATCTTGCCCAGGACTGATAAGTGAAAAGCCCGATACCACCAACAAGGCCAAGTGTTGACAGAAACCCGATCAAAAGAGGGACACTGATGGACAATAACCTCAATACCCCGCCGGCAACTTCATCACCTCCAACCTGAGTTCTTGCAAAGTTAAGTGCAAAGAAAGCTGCAATTGCAACAATCAGACCAAGTACCCCGAAGCCGATTTGAATAGCTCCAACCACGGTTACGTGCTTTTTCATTTTTGAATCTTCCATGACAATTAATTTTTATGCAATTTATAAATATTTTCATTCCTGCTCAAATGACTGAAATTATATTAAATTGATGCATCCTTCACATTATTATTTTATTGATGTAACCATTTTGACAATAATCCGTATCAGTTAAGAAGAGAGTTTTAGTATATTTGTTTTAAAATAATCTCTATGAAAAGAATATTATTATATGCCGCTGGTTTTACATTTATTGCATTTTCATTTACATCATGTCAGAAAAACTGCAAGGTATGCAGTCAAAATACATATAATTCTTCAAATCAACTGATAAACACAGGATCTGATACAGAGTATTGTGATGCCGAGCTGCTCGCTATTGAAGCTACTAAAGATGTTACAATAAACGGAGTAACAACCAAATGGGTTTGCAGATAATTAATATCTGACTCCTATCATAGTCATATCATCAATCTGGGGGCCAGCACCACGCCATTCCTCAAATATCTCATTCAGCCTTTCCCCTTGTTTTAGCATAGGCATTCCGGCCATCGTTACAAGTGTTTCCCTTAGTTGCATCGACATGAATTTTTTCTGATTTGGTCCGCCAAACTGATCGGCATAGCCATCCGAGAAAACATAGAAAGCATCACCCTTCAGAAGATCGATCTTGTGGAGAGTGAACGGCTCCATCTTATAATGAATTGCCACAGGCATCTTATCGCCCCTGTAATGGATTAGTTCACCGTTTCGTACCAAATAAAGAGGACTGTTTGCACCTGCAAACCATAAAGTATTATTCTCAAAATCAATCAAACAAACTGCTATATCCATACCATCCTTGATACTGTCCTCTTCCGCAACCTGCTTCAATGATTTTATTATCCCCTGGCGCAGATTTTCTATTATCTGGTCAGGCATGAGAATATGCTTGCCATTTACAATTTCATTAAGCATAGTTACCCCAAGCATACTCATGAATGCCCCCGGTACACCATGTCCCGTACAGTCTGCTGATATTATGACCTGTGGATTAGACTGCGTACTTACCCAATAAAAATCGCCACTGACTATTGCCAGGGGTTTATAAAGAACAAAGTGTTCAAGCTTATCGCTGAAAAGTTCAAGAGATGGAATCAAGGCAGTCTGTATCCTCTTCGCATACATGATGCTGTCTTCAATATGCCTTTTCTGATAACTGATCTGATCTCTTTGGGCAGCCGCCAGATCACGCTGTTTTTCAATTTCGTCTTTCTGCAGGGAGATTGTCCTGTTCTTCTCTTCAAGTTTGATATTGGCCTCCTTTTTTATTTTATATCCCCTGTAGATATAATAACCAAGGCAACTGACAAGCAGAAGTGCCAGAATAACAAAATAAAGGATAAGCTTTTGCTTTTCAATAGCTTCCAGTTGTACTTTAATTTTACTATCCTGTTCAGATATCTTTTTTAACTGATCATCAATACGGGCGAGTTGAATAGTTATCTTTTCCTTCTGGTTTGCCAGAGTGTCTTTCTGTATCTGGACAGCTTTCTGCTGGTCGATTATAGTCTGTTTCTGAATGGATATTTCACCCTGTTGTTTATTAATCCGGACAAATTGTTTATCAAGAACTTTTTGTTTTTCAGACAGTGTATTTTCTTTAATGCTGATCTCTTTGTCAAGACTGTCNNTGATAGTATCCCTTTGGATTATTATCTGTTCACTAGCTTTACCAAAAAGATTTTCCCAATCCTCCTTTGTTTTTATCGCCTGAAAAAGGAGATTCGAGTTAACTTTCATTCCGGCTTTGGTAATCATATCTTCATTGACTCCATATTTAGGCATTTCTCCCTCCACTCCTATAAAATTTACCATTGATTCCCTGAATTCATATCCTTCAGTTAAGAGCAGGGTTTCGTGTCCTTCCAGCTTTGTCCTGACTTTGTTCAGACTAAAGCCGCTGGATTTATTAACATATAGCAATTGAGTATGAAGTATCTGGTCTTCACTTCTGAATACAACCAGCTGAACAGGTTTATCCTGAATTGTTTTCCGGGTTTTTGCCAGATTTCCCATCTCCCAGAATAACTCAGATGTTTTATCAAGAATTCCTATTTTGAAAACTGCAGAATCAGCAAAACCCTGTCCGTAATCAATGTATTTTGCAATATCAAAAATAAAAACTGCCCTTGTCCCGTTATTTGTTCCACCCTGACTATATGCGTTACCAATAAAAAGCATCAGGCCCAGGATAATGACCTGGAATCTGATAAAGAGAGTTTGTCTTATCATGATGTGGAGGGTTTATTAATACGAAATTGCACAATTTTATTCAGGAAACCAAATATCAATTGGAAACCATTTTGACATTATGTTGATAAAATGTTAATAATTGTATTAGTATACATACTCCAGTTCCCTTTCTTATCGTAATTTTATAGATGTCTAACTAAACCCATCAATGGCATTGAATATCAGCAACTTAGATTTAAGCGGCAAAAATATAATAATTGTTGAGGATGACCTGCCTTCGATCAGGTATTATGAAACACTACTCAAAAGCTCGGGTGCTGATGTAGTGATATTTCATACAGGGAAAGAGTTTGTTGACTATTTAACTATTGGAAATAAAACAATAGACCTGGTTTTTATGGATTTCCTTATTCCGCTGATCAATGGAATAGAATGTGTCAGAATTCTCAGGAAGGATAGAAAGAACACACCTGTTATTATGATTACAGCCTATTCTTCCGAGCAGGCAAAAACAGAAGCTTATATTGCCGGATGCAATGAATATCTTTTAAAACCAATATATCCCGAAAAAATCTTTTCTCTTCTTGAGAAATATCTTAAATCGAGGATCTCAATTCCACATACTTATTGATTTCCTGAGTTAGTCTTCATTACCACATCGCTCAACTCTAAAAAGGATAGCTTTGTCCCCGTTAAACGATGTAAGAACATTTGAACATCCGAATGCAGAAGGAAGAAGTTTTTCAGTTCTGATTTCGTCGTTCGATTGTTCTATTGTTCTTACTTCATTCCCGGTTTTACTATCTTTATATAGTCACCATAGTAGCTCTCAAGTCTTTTGTTGATCTCCTCACCCATTTGAGTTTTTCCATTGCCCGTACACGCATTTGCAACCCGTGATGTATATTGAAGAGCAGTTTGTATCTCAAATTCTGCTGAAGAAACTATATAAGGTTTCTGCTTAAGAAAATAATCCAGTCTCTTATAATAATAATCGGTATAAGCTTTTGTCATTTCAACAGCTTTGTCTGCATCTCCTGCAGCGAAATAGGCTTCAATTATATCCGGGACATATGGATCATATGGTATCGTTTCAAGAGGAAGGGCTGCCATGCAAAAATTAAGTGACTCAATAGCCTTCTCATTTTTCCCCTGAGCTGACAGTGCTTTAGCAAGTCTTGCATAGTTCAATCTGGCCTTGATTACAATCAGAGTACGTTTATGATTATAATCAATATCAACATTTTTCTGATTAGCTCCTGCCCACTTAAATTTCCCGATCATATTCTCAAATAATATATCAGGATCAATCCTCCCGTACTCAAGCCAGCTTTTATTCTGAGATTTTACAGGCACCAGACGGAAAGCAAGCCCTTCCAGCTGAAAGTATTCCTCAAGACCCAAAGCGTCATTATGATATCCGGTAACAAAATAAATTGGACGTTCCCAGTTGTTATGTGCGAGGATATCCATTACAATCAGCTGACTTTTAAGAATAGAATTCCCTTTAAGTTTGATATCAATGTATGGTACAATCTTGGCTGAATCCTCTGCTTTGACAGTTCCGGATGCCAGAACTTTTGCTTTATCAACAGGAATTCTGATTGTGCGAGAGGGAATGATATCAAGGATTTCAGTTGGGGAAACCTGTACTTTTGTGGCCTTGTTATCGCTCTTTACAAAATCGATAATTGTAGAAATATCTACCGGGTCTTTTGTTTTTTCAACTATGAAGAGCTGATTATTTACGCCGTCATAATATTTGCTGGCAGGTAAAGTAACCGGAAGAGGAGCAGATTCATACGTTCTGTCTTTCATCTGATCAATATACCAGTCGGTATTCAGAAGCATCAGGTTGCAAACACGCATATCGGTCCGTTTTCCTTCAACTTCCTGAGCGTACCATAACGGAAAAGTATCATTATCCCCATTGGTAAAAAGAATAGCTCCGGGGGCACAGGAATTGAGATAATCGACAGCAACGTCACGTGTCAGATAACGACCCGACCTGTCGTGATCATCCCAGTTTTGGGATCCCATCAAAACAGGAACTGCCACAAAACATAATATCCCGGCAAGCGGGGCTGCTATCTTTTCACCGGTAATTCTGGTAAGTCCTTCAAAAAGGGCAAGGACCCCCAGACCAATCCATACGGCGAAAAAGTAAAATGATCCCGCAAAGGCATAATCCCTTTCCCTTGGCTGATTTGGATACTGATTAAGATAAACTACAATTGCAATGCCGGTCATAATAAACAGCAGCAGGATTATGCCCCAGTTTTTATTATCCCGGTTTAGGTGATAGAACATCCCCGCGAACCCCAGTATAAAGGGAAGGAAAAAATATTTGTTTCTTGAGGGATCCGTTTTCATATCTCCCGGCAAATCGGAAGTTCCGACTCTTGGTTCGTCAAGAAAATTAATTCCGGATATCCAGTTCCCATTTATGGCACCACCGGTACCCTGCGTGTCATTTTGCTTCCCAACAAAATTCCACATGAAATATCTGAAGTACATGTATCCGAACTGGTATGAAATCATAAATCGCAGATTTTCACCAAATGTGGGTTTCTTTAAAACTTTTTTTTCACCCGACTGGTCAGTGACCTGGATTGGTATTCCTTTAACCTTTCCCCATTCCTGGTAAGCTTCCTGATGATCGCTCTGATCGCTCCACATTCTTGGAAAAAGTGTGACAAACCGGGGGTCGTATATTCGTTCAAGATTGTGACTGGTAATTATATACTTCCCATTTTCAAGGGCATACTTTGGCTTTCCGTCTTTGTAGTCAGTCACTGGTGCGTTATAATAAGGGCCACTGAATAATGGTCTTTCCCCATATTGTTCCCTGTTAAGGAAATACAAAAGATTAAATGGATTAGACGGATTATTTTCATTCAATGGGGTATCGGCGGTGGATCTGATTATGATAATGGCATTAGCTGAATAACCTATCAGAATGACCATAATAGCAGTTAACAGTGTATTTAGAGTGACCCTGTTCTTACCCGCCATATACCATATGCCTCCTGAAATTAAAAGAAGCATTATGATATTAAGCACTACAGAACCGGATATTACCCAGATACCTGCAAAAAAGAGTGCTGCTATAGCAAGAATACCGGTTGTTATTCTGTTTGATGATGAGAAGGAAAATCTTACAGCGAAGACAAAAAGCACTGCTGTAAGGACTACATGTATAATCATTCCGCTATTTGCAGGCAATCCCAGGGAATTCACGAAGAACCAGTCAAATTTTGTAGAAATAGTTACAATACCCGGCATAATTCCATACATCAGTAATGCCAGTAATACTATTGAAGTAGCAAGAGATATTACAAAGCCTTTCCATGAAAACTCATATTTTCTGAAATAATAGACAAGCACCATTCCCGGCAGAGTCAGCAGATTGAGAAGATGAACTCCAATCGAAAGTCCCATCAGGAAGGCAATGAGTATTATCCATCTGTCGGCATTTTTTTCATCCGCCACGTCCTCCCATTTCAATATAGCCCAGAAAACAAGTGCTGTAAAGAATGCTGAGGAAGCATAAACTTCACCCTCCACAGCTGAAAACCAGAAAGAGTCTGTAAAAGAGTAAGTTATTGCACCAACAATACCGGCAGCCATAACTGCGATAATCCTTCCCGGAGTATAATCAGCTTCTTTTTTCAGAAGTATTTTCCTGGCCAGATGAGTAATTGTCCAAAACAAAAAGAGAATTGTAAATGCACTTGCCAGAGCAGACATTGAATTTACTGTCGATGCAACTTTTGAAACATTACCACCTGCAAAAAGAGTGAAGAACCTGCCCATTATCATGAATACAGGGTTTCCTGGAGGGTGTCCGACTTCAAGTTTAAAACATGAAGCAACGAATTCACCACAATCCCAAAGACTTGCGGTAGGTTCAATTGTCATCAGGTAAGTAGTTGCTGCAACCAGGAACACAGCCCATCCTGAGATATTATTGATCAACCGGTAATTCTTCATTCTGTATTATCTTTATTAGAATCCCCCAAAATAATTCAAACGACGAAATTACTTATTTTTTTCAAACTAACATCAAGAGATTATCAGTCACTTATTTTGCTAATTTAGACCCATATTTCACTAATAAGAACCGGTGAAAAAATAAATTGGCGAAGGACTCTCATTCCATTTGCGGAATGGAATCTCCTGTCATAATACTATTTTTCTCAAATAATCGTTTTTCATAGTTTACATTGTACCTTTTTCTGTAAAATATATTTTTTCAATTAATCCGAACTCTGTTAATGCGACGTAGAATTATCCTTTTTATTTCATCGTTACTCTTAACTGTTCAATTTCTTTCTGCACAGTACTATAATACAGGTCAGGATCCGGCTTCGCTTAAATGGAAACAGATAAAGACGGCCAGATTCACAGTCATTTATCCTGAGAATTATGGTTCGGGGGGCATTACCTTTGCAAAATCGCTTGATGATGCATATTCTAGACTTTTATCACTCTTCCCCGAAAAAAAATTCAACATCCCCGTTGTAATACACAATCATACGATACAATCCAATGGCTATGTTGCCTGGGCACCGAGACGAATGGAGCTTTATCCGACCCCCGAACAGAACACTATTCCTCTTTCTGCCGATCAACAGCTTGCCATACATGAACTGACTCATGTTCTTCAGATGGAATCTTTGAATCAAAGCTTTTCAAAAGTGATGTCCTTTTTATTTGGAGAACAGTTTACCGGCGTAATTTCATCTCTTCTTCCATCATGGTTCCTTGAAGGAGACGCAGTATTCGCAGAATCAGTTCTTACACAATCAGGCAGAGGACGTACTCCCGCATTTCAGAAACAGCTTAAAGCACTCGCAGTTGAAAATAAGAAACCATATACTTACGATAAGATACTCAATGGTTCCTTCAGGGATTTTGTACCTGATGATTATGAAACCGGATTTCAGATGGTAACCTGGGCTCTCACAAAAAAGGATCCACAGGTATGGAATAAAGTACTAAAATTCACAGCTGAAGAACCATTTACAATAAACCCATTTAACATAAGTCTTACCAGAAGCTCCGGGCTAAGAAAGAAAACTCTCTGGGAAGAAACTTACGATACGCTTAAGACAATATGGACCAGAGATATTTCGAAGAATACTCCTACGGATTATGAGGTTTCAAATCCTGACAAGCATGGAAAATATATTAACTATTATTCTCCGGTTTATGCCGGGGTAGACAGTATTATTGCCATTAAGACTTCATTTACTAACCCCGCATCATTTGTGCTTATAAATCCGGTTGAAAAAAAAGAAAGGAGGATTTTAATACCCGGGGGGGTATATCCATGGTTCATATCTTATGCAAAAGGGAAACTGGTTTGGGTTGAGACTCAACCTGATCCCCGATGGATGAACAGGGAATATTCTGTTATTAAACTGATGGATATTAAAAGCAATATGGTTAAAATACTTTCCCGAAGAACAAGGTATCTGGCTGCTTCTCTTTCGCCTGACGGGAAAACGATTGTAGCTTTTGAAAACAGTATCAATAATATTAACAGCATGATTCTGATTGATGCTGCTACCGGAACTGTAATTGAATCTGTCAGCACTCCCGGGAATGTCTATCTTCAGCATCCTCAATGGTCCGATGACGGAAAGAAGATAACCCTCATCTTCCTGTCAGAATCAGGGGAAGGAATTATGTCATTCAGACGTGATACCGGTGAATGGAAAACACTCATTGATGCCGCCAGAAATGATCTGCAGTCATCATTTATTAAAAATGATACTCTTTACTATATTAGTTCATCATCCGGAACAGATAATGTATATATGCTTTCTCCTGATAACAGAACGATTCCCGTGACCCGTTCAAGGTATGGTACAATAGATGTCACTGCCGCCGGTAAGAAGGTTCTTTTTAGTAATTATACTGCACTTGGCAATAATATCTGCAGCACTTCACCTTATATATCCTCACAAGCCATTGAAATAAAGAGAGAGACAACGTCCTTTCTGATAAACCGGTTTGATATCAAACCTCCTTCAGAAAATGACACCAGTTCACTCTTATATGCTTCCAAACCATACAGAAAATGGCAACACCTTTTCAGGTTTCACAGCTGGATGCCATTTTACGCAGATATAGAGACAATTAAATCTGATCCGGCATCTATTCGTCCTGGAGTGACAATAATGACACAAAACACCTTAAGCACTCTTACCTCCACAATAGGTTATGAGTATTCGGCAGATAAACGTAACCTGATTCATTCAAGGGTGACCTGGAACGGATGGTATCCTGTTATTCAATCCAGTCTCGATTATGGCGGCCTTACTGAAATAAGTAAAATGGGACAGGATGTAGCTAATCCTTCCATCATTAATTCCGGAATTAGTTTTGTAAACACAATTTCTTTGCCATTGCGGTTTTCTGCATCGAGATTTTCTCAGTTTTTACAGCCCTCTGTATCAACTGACTACATCAATGATTATATTTATGTCAAAGATAAATCTACATATGACTATGGGCAGACAATTATTACCGCAAGATTATTTTTTTCAAATTATGACCGATCAGCAATACGCGATATTTATCCGAGGTGGGCACAGATATTTGACATTAATTATTGTTTTGCTCCATTCGATAAAGAGATTTACGGATCAGTTCTTTCATTAAAAACAGCATTTTATTTCCCCGGTATTTTCCCGAGCAATGGATTAAAGATAAGACTGGAAAGAGAAAAACAGAATCCGGAAGAATATCTGTACGGAAACTTTTCAACGCTTCCGCGAGGTTACAAGAATCTGTTATCGACGAATATTCAGTTTTTTTCAGCCGATTATGTATTCCCATTGGTTTACCCAGATTTCAATCTGGCAAGTCTTTTATATCTCAAAAGGATACGCGGAGGGCTTTTTTATGACTATGCAACAGGTCCTGGCAATGAACAATACCTTCCTACCACTGACGGACTTGCTCCTTTGTACAATACAAGTAATCAAAGAGCATTGGAATCATTTGGAGTTCAGATGCTGGCAGACTTTCATCTTTTCAGAATTCCTTTCATGATTTCCGGAGGGTTTCAGGCTGCGTGGAAAAACATAAATGAATATCCCGAAGTTGAAGTCTTATTCAACATCGATCTGTATGGAATGACCTTAGGAAAGAAGAAAATGTGATGTCAATGTATTAAACCGCGGGCTGTATCTTTAATCAGGAACCAGGCTTTCCTGACATGATCAAGAGTTACATTTGTCTGGGCAGTAACCATTCGCAGAGTATACTTGCCATTTAAAACCGTATGGCTGAGATATAGTTTCCCGGTGTCATTTAACTGATGATTAAGTTTTTCATTTAATCCGTTAATCTGTTCTTCACTGTAACCTGCAGGATTATAACGGAAACAGACAACAGAAATGATAACAGGTGCAAGTATTTCAAAATCTGACTCTTCAGAGATCATTTCTGATAGCTTAGCCGCAATAGCAATATGATTTCTTATTTTTTCACGGAGTCCATTAACGCCATAAGTTCTGATTACGCTCCAGAGCTTTAATGCTCTGAATCTTCTTCCCAGAGGGACACCCCAGTCACGGTAATCATTAACTTTCCCTCGTGTTCGTGTCTTCAGGTATTCGGGAAGTATTTCAAATGTTCTGATCAGAGTTGCGGCATCCTTTATAAAATAAGCTGTGCAATCGAAGTTTGTAAACATCCACTTATGTGGATTAAAGACAAAACTATCTATATATTCCTTCCCTTCGAGCATCCATTGAAATTCAGGTAAAAGAAGAGCTGTGCCTGCCATTGCGGCATCGACATGAAGCCATACATTGCTTTTCCGGCAGATCCCGCCAATTGCTTTTAAATTATCAATGGCAGTGGTCCCTGTTGTACCCAGTGTAGCAACAACACAGCAAGGAGTTTTACCGTTGTTTTTGTCAAAGATGATTGCTTCCTCCAGTTTTTCAGGGTTCATAGAGAAGTCATCTTTAACAGGTATTTTAACAAGGTTATTTTTACCTATACCGCTTATTTTAACAGCCTTCTCAACAGATGAATGAGTCTGTTCCGAACAATATATTTTAAGAACTCCAGACTTTTCTATTCCATCAGAGTTGGATAAAAAGCCAGTGGCTTTTTCGCGGGCTGTCAATATTGCAGTTAGTGTAGCAGTTGAGGCAGAGTCCTGGATTGCACCTTCAAATTCCCGAGGCAGGCCGATCAGATCTCTTAACCAGATCATCATTTTTTCTTCAAGCTCAGCTGCTGCAGGAGACGTTTCCCAAATCATGCACTGCGCACCCAGTGTAGCAGTAAGCATTTCTGCCAGAATGGACGCAGGACTTGTATTGGCGGGAAAATATGCAAAAAAATTCGGATTCTGCCAGTGAGTTATGCCCGGCATAATAATATCATTGAAATCTCTCATCAGAGAGTCAAATGATTCAGGCTGCAACGGTGGCTTATCCGGAATCTTATGAAAGATCTCACCGGGTTTTACTAACGATTTGACAGGCAGGTTCTCAACATTTTCCATGTAGTCTGCCATCCAGTCAGCGAGCTCATGGGCATGCTTGCGAAATTCATCAGGTGTCATTTGAAATGCGTTAGTTTACGGAATCTGCCAGAAGAATAATTTTATTCGCCTTTACTTCAATAACGCCTCCGCTGATATTATATATTATTTCATTGTTATCCTGATCAACCATTCTGACTGGTCCACTATCCAGGGTAGAGATAATTGGTGCATGGTCTTTTAATACCTGGAATGATCCTTTCTTCCCCGGGACCCTCACCGATTTAATTTCCCCGTCATAGATTTTCTTATCGGGTGTTATAATCTCAATTTTCATTACAACTTATTAATAAACAGAAGTTTCTCAATCAGCAATTTATTTTGACTGAGCAAGTATTTTTTCGCCTTTTTCGATAGCGTCTTCAATTGTGCCGACCAGCATGAATGCTGATTCGGGATACTGATCCACCTTGCCATCCATTATCATATTGAATCCCTTGATAGTGTCTTCAATTGAAACAAGAACTCCCTTGATACCTGTGAACGATTCTGCTACCGTGAAGGGTTGTGAAAGAAATCTCTGCGCCCTGCGTGCCCGGTGAACGACCAGCTTATCTTCTTCTGAAAGTTCATCCATTCCAAGAATGGCAATAATATCCTGAAGTTCATTATATCTCTGAAGCAACTCTTTTACTCTCTGTGCGCAATTATAATGAGCCTCACCTACGATCTCCGCTGTCAGGATTCTTGATGTTGAGTCGAGTGGATCAACTGCAGGATATATACCAAGTTCAGAAATTTTTCTGCTGAGTACTGTTGTGGCATCCAAATGGGCAAAAGTTGTAGCCGGTGCAGGGTCAGTAAGGTCATCGGCAGGTACATAGACTGCCTGAACCGAGGTAATAGATCCGTGTTTGGTTGAAGTAATCCGCTCCTGCATTATACCCATTTCTGTTGCCAGGGTAGGCTGATAACCAACTGCTGAAGGCATCCTTCCAAGAAGAGCGGATACCTCAGAACCTGCCTGCGTAAAACGGAAAACATTATCCATAAAAAACAAGATATCCCTTCCCCCGCTTTTTCCGTCTCCATCCCTGAAATGTTCAGCAACGGAAAGACCCGAAAGAGCAACTCTTGCTCTAGCTCCGGGAGGTTCATTCATCTGACCAAACACCAGGGCAAGCTTTGATTCCTTAAGCGCGTCGTGATCTACGGTTGAAAGGTCCCACCCTCCTGATTTCATATTTTCAAGAAATTTTGCGCCATAGGTTATTACACCTGCTTCAAGCATCTCCCGCAGAAGGTCGTTTCCCTCTCTTGTTCTTTCTCCGACACCAGCAAACACCGAAAGCCCTGAATAAGCTTTGGCAATATTGTTTATCAGTTCCAGGATAACAACAGTTTTTCCAACTCCAGCACCTCCAAACAGCCCGATTTTACCACCTTTTGAGTATGGTTCTATAAGGTCGATAACTTTAATCCCCGTAAATAATACCTCTTTTTCTGTTGAGAGATCTTCATATTTTGGTGGTTTCCTGTGAATAGGATACCCGCCTTTTTTATCAAGGTAACCTATGCCGTCAATAGCTTCTCCGGTCACATTCATAAGCCGGCCTTTAATTTGTTCCCCGATTGGCATTGTAATTGGCAGTCCTGTTGCTACAACTTCCATTCCCCTGCGAAGACCATCAGTAGAATCCATAGCGATTGTTCGGACAGTTCGTTCTCCAATGTGTTGCTGACATTCCACAACAAGAATTGAGCCATCATCCTTCTTTATTTCGAGTGCATCATAAATATCAGGCATCTCTAACCCCTGCTTTTCAAAAGTAACATCAACCACTGGTCCGATGATCTGGCTGATTTTTCCTGTATTCTGTGACATATATTCTAATTATTTATTTGATTTTTTCAGAGGAAACAAATTTAATAATTTTTGCGTGTTAACCTGATTTATATCCCATTAAATCATAATTACAGATCAGTTATCTCTGCCAATTAAGGAGTTTGCGATATTTACCAGTTCTGTTTTTCTTTCATTTTTTGCACTTATTTTGTCAAGAAGGACGAAAGCTGAGTTAATGTAGTCATTAGCAAGAACTTCAGAAATATTCTTAATATTCAGATCCTCATAGATTCCAATAACTTTCTGCACTTTTTCATCGGGGTCAAACTCTTTTAGGTTAAACTGTTCATGGAGTTGTTTTGCCTGCTCTATTGAAGCTATTTCCAGAGCCTTGACAAGCATAAAGGTTTTCTTATTGGAAATGATGTCACCCCCCATAATTTTGCCGAATACTTTTATATCTCCATAGATATCCAGCAAATCGTCCTGAATCTGGAAGGCAAGACCCAGGTATCTGCCAAATTCATAAAGCATCTCTGCATCCCTGTCATCTGCTCCTCCAATTATTGCTCCGATTTTAGATGAAGCCGCCAGCAGTGCAGCGGTTTTCAGCTCAATCATTCTCAGATATTCCTCGTGAGATACTATTGTGGCTTTTTCATAATCAATGTCAAGTTGCTGACCGACACATACCTCAATTGCAGCCTTGTTGAATACTTTGAATACCTTTAACAAATGCCTGGATGGAGTCTGTAAAAAACATTCGTTTGCCATAAATGCCATGACATCACCTGACAGGACAGCCTGATTGAGATTCCATTTACTGTGAACTGTCGGCAGGTTTCGCCTTACAGGAGCATGATCCATAATATCATCATGAACCAGCGTGAAATTATGAAAAACCTCAAGACCGGTAGCAGGAATTATTGCATCATCGATCTGATCGCTGAATAGGTTGCAGGCCATCAAAGCTAATACGGGCCGCAATCTTTTTCCTCCGATCGATAGGATATACTTAACCGGATCATTAAGCTTCGCTGCCTCTTCGTTATACGAAAGATTCAGAATAGCTTTATTAACTAATTTTTTTAGTTCAGCCTGATTATACATGATGATTTTTTTTCAACCCTGATAATCAATTAAATTTAGCCTCTCAGCGCTTCTGCGCCACTTACCACTTCAAGTATCTGGTTAGTTATAGTAGCCTGTCTTGCTTTGTTATATTGAAGTGTCAGATCGCGGATCATAGTTGTAGCATTGTCAGTTGCCTTATGCATAGCTGTCATTCTTGCACCATGTTCTGCAACAAAAGAATTAAGAATTGCCTTATAAAACTGGATCTTTAAGGATTTGGGTATTAATTCTTTTATGATAACCTCCATATCTGGTTCATAAATATAATCAGTCGGAGTNNAGCTCAACCCTGTCAAATTCCAGAGATGTAAAGCTATTCATGATCTGTTCGGCAACAATATTGACATTATCAAAGGTAAGGTCCTGAAGGAGGGAATTCTGATCGGGCAGCATACCAATATTCTGTTTCCTGAAAAAATCAAAACCTTTTTTCCCGATTGTTAAAATTTTCAGATTTCCGGTTCTCGTTTGTTCAGGATATTTTTCAGATATGACCCTTCTTGCTTCCTTGATAACATTTGCATTAAATGCACCGCAAAGGCCTCTGTTCGAGGTAATGACAACAATAAGTATTTTCTCCGGGGCGGAAACCCGTCCATATACATTCTCAACTTCAGAATCAGAAAGGCTTTGCGAAAGATCAACCAGCAATTCATGCAATTTATTTGCATAAGGCCTCAGCCTCACAATCTTATCCTGTGCCTTCCGCAATTTGGCAGCAGATACCATCTTCATAGCGGATGTAATCTGCCTTGTCGACTTGAAAGAGGTTAATCGTATTTTTATTGCTTTTAAATTCGCCATCTGGAAACCATTTATTCAACTTAATTCGTTTTTTACGGTTGATATTTAATAACTATTTCAGAAGCAACTTTTTCAAGTACCGAAGTGATGTCATTATTTAGTATCCCATCGCGAAGGCTGTTAAGGGTATCCCTGTATTTAAGTTCGAGCAGCTCTATAAATTCATTTTCGAAGCTTTTCACCTTGTTTACAGGAACATCTTTCAGGAGACCCATTGTGCCGCAATAAATAATTGCAATCTGTTTTTCAATAGGGATAGGGGCAAATTGTCCTTGTTTAAGTATTTCAACGTTTCTGGCTCCCTTATTGAGGATAGCCAGAGTTGAGGCGTCGAGATCTGAACCAAACTTTGAGAAAGCTTCCAGTTCGCGATATTGTGCCTGATCGACTTTCAGGGTTCCGGCAATTTTTTTCATTGCTTTGATCTGGGCATTTCCACCTACTCTGGAAACCGATATTCCGACATTTATTGCAGGACGAACTCCTGAGTTGAAAAGACTCGATTCAAGAAAAATCTGTCCGTCTGTAATTGATATGACATTGGTGGGGATATATGCTGATACGTCACCTGCCTGTGTTTCGATTATTGGCAAAGCTGTAAGTGATCCTCCTCCTTTTACCATATGTCTTATTGCTTCAGGAAGATCGTTCATCTTCTGAGCTACCTCATCCGATTCAATGATTTTGGCTGCTCTTTCGAGAAGTCTTGAGTGCAGATAGAAAACATCACCGGGATATGCTTCACGACCAGGCGGTCGACGAAGTAAAAGTGATACTTCCCTGTATGAAACAGCCTGTTTTGACAGGTCATCATAAATTATAAGGGCATCCCGGCCAGTATCGCGGAAAAATTCCCCGATAGCAGCTCCGGCAAAAGGTGCATAGAATTGCAATGCAGCAGGGTCTGAAGCAGTTGCAAGAACAATAACTGTATAAGCAAGTGCGCCATGTTCTTCAAGCGTTGCTGCAATATTTGCAACTGTTGATCCTTTTTGTCCTATGGCTACATAAATACAATATACCGGCTTCCCCTTTTCGAAGTTACTGCGCTGATTTATAATTGTATCAATTGCAATAGCCGTTTTGCCGGTCTGTCTGTCACCAATAATCAGTTCTCTTTGTCCACGACCGATCGGTATCATTGCATCGATTGCTTTGATACCTGTCTGAAGAGGCTGTCTGACAGGCTGACGAAAAATAACTCCCGGAGCTTTTCGCTCGAACGGCAGATTAAACAGCTCACCTGTTATCGGGCCCTTACCATCGAGTGGCTGACCTGTAGGTGATATTACTCTTCCTAACAATCCTTCACCAACACCGAGAGAAGCAATTTTTCCGGTTCTTTTAACTATGTCGCCCTCATTAATCTCTTCAGTGGGACCAAGGAGTACGGCTCCGATGTTGTCTTCTTCGAGGTTAAGGACGATGGCTTCGATTCCGTTTTCAAACTCAATCAGTTCATTTGATTGCGCATTTGAAAGTCCGTAAATACGGGCTATTCCGTCACCTACCTGAAGCACGGTGCCTACCTCTTCCAATTCTACTCCGGTCTGTATTCCTTCAAGTTGCTGCTTGAGAATTTTTGAAACTTCTGCCGGTTTAATGTTTGCCATATTTTATCTTCTTAGAAATCTTTATTTGTATTCTGTTTCTACTGTAGTGATACAACACTCCCTATCAGTTCCTTCTTTATCTTACGCAGCTTATTCTTTATACTTGCATCGATGTAATTGTCATCGATCTGCAGGATAAAGCCTCCTATTATTTCAGGGTCAACGGTTTCTTTTAGTTCAACAGTCGTTTTGAAGATGTCCGAAATAAGGGTTGTAATCTGTTTTTTTACTTCGTCATCAACTTTGACGGCAGTGGTAAGAACTGATTCGGTAATCCCCCTGTATTTCTTTGTTTCGTGAATAAAGTTCCGGGCAATTGCTGGAATGAAGCTCTCTCTTCCGTTTTTCACCGTTAGATCAATGAGGGAAAGAGTGATTTTTTCAATATTCCCGTCGAACATTTTATGAAATATGGCCTGCTTTTTTGATGGACTGATAATAGGACTTTGAAGGAACTCTTTGGTCTCCGGGGTCCTGCAGATCTCTGAAATAAAGATCATATCCTGGTATACTTTATCAAGATTTTTCTTTTCCACGGCTGATTGAAATATTGCCCTGGAGTATCTTACAGATATTTTACTGTCGTTCATTACTGATTCTGCTCCTAATTCTTTTTGAAATCAATCTCCTTGAGGTAATTATCGATCAGTTTTGCCTGTTCGCCTGTTGTTTTAAGTCTTTCACCAAGCAGTTTTGAGGCGATGTCGACTGAAAGAGTTGCAACCTGTTCATGAATCTCAGCCAGAGCTTTAAGCTTTTCGCTTTCAATCCCGTTTCTTGCTTTCTCAATAAGTTTTTCTGCCTCTTCAGTAGCTTTTCCTTTTGCTTCAGAGATAAGCTTGTCGCGAACTTCCCTGGCTTCTTTAAGGATTGTTTCCCGTTCTTCTCTTGCTTTGCGAAGGATAGCCTCGTTGTCGCTCTGGAGTTTTAACATGTCTTCCCTGGCTTTTGCAGCAGATTCGAGTGAACCTTTAATCATTTCATCCCTTGCATTTATTGCGGAAAGAATTGGTTTCCATCCAAATTTTGATAGGATCAGGAGAAACAAAATAAAGATCAGTGCTGACCAGAAAATTGTACCTACACCCGGAGTGACAAGGCTGTTTGCTAAAAGTATCATATCTTTTAAGTTAAATCTTTTAAATTTAAAGAAGGCCTGCAACCAACCGTTACAGGCTTCGTTTTTTCCCTCTTATTTTGCGATAAGAGCGACAACAATTGCGAACAAAGCTGCTCCTTCAATAAGGGCTGCAGCAATGATCATTGCAATCTGTATTTTGGAATAAGCTTCCGGCTGACGTGCAATTGCGTCCATTGCCGATCCACCGATTCTTCCAATACCAAGCCCAGCCCCTATTACTGCGAGACCTGCTCCAACTGCTGCCATTGTTCCTGTCATGATTATAAATATTAAATTAAACAATAAAAATTAATGACTATCCGGTATTGCCATTCCTATAAAGAGGGATGACAACAGAGTGAAAATATATGCCTGAAGGAGTGCCACGAGAAGCTCGAGGAAATCCATAAAAATCACGAAAAAGATCGATACAGGGGCTACCGAAAGCGAGTTAAAAATAAATATTAAGCAGATAAGACTTAATACTATAATATGTCCTGCGGTTATATTTGCGAATAACCTTATCATCAGTGCGAATGGCTTTGAGAATAAACCGATTATTTCAACAGGTATCATAATCGGTAACAACCATAAAGGTACGCCTGGTGCTGCGAAGATATGTCTCCAATATGTTTTATTACCACTAAGTTGTGTGATCAGAAATGTACAGGTCGCCATAACAAAGGTAACCGCAATATTACCTGTAACATTTGCCCCGAAAGGCGGAGGAAAAGGAATAAGTCCCATCAGGTTGTTAATTAGAATGAAGAAGAATGCCGATAACAAGTATGGCATATACTTTTCATATTTATGAATCCCGATATTCGGAATAGCGATATCGTCCCTTACAAAAAGAATTAAAGGTTCAAGAAAACTCTGTAGCCCTCTGGGATGACTGATGCCTGATTTTCTGTATGAACGTGAAAGTGAAAGAAATAAAAAGAGCCCGATTATAGCCGCGGCCAACAGCCCTATTACTGCCTTTGTCATTGAAAAATCGATGGGAAGATTTTCCTTGTCAATAATTCCTTCCTGGTTAATCTTAACTATTTTCCCCTTCAAGTCTCCTTCTTCCTCAAGTTTATAACCTTTATAAACATTCCCTCCTGATATTTTTTTCGAACTGAATATATCAAAACCCTTCTCTTTACTGTAAAGGATTACAGGAAGATAAAGTGCTACTTCCTCTCCGTTTTTCCTGGTCAGGATATGCCATTCATGCGAATCGGCTATATGGTCAAGAATAAAAGTGCTTGCATCAAATTTCCCCTCGCTCTCTGTTTTTTCCTGAACTTCCTGACCAAAGGAAGAAATAGTTGAACCTGCAAGCAGAAGAAATAGGAAAAACCCAAATAGAATTCTCGTTTTCAAATCAGTTCAAGTTTCGTAAAGCTTTGTTTTTCAGTGTAATTAGCATTACTCCCAGAGAAAACAAAGTGAGTGTTAAATATAAAACAAAAAACATTAAAACAGACGGTAGCGTTGTTTTTTTAATAACAATAAACCATATCAGGGCAAATATGATCTCCATTAGGAACTTCAGGCTAATTGCTACCATAATATGTAATGTCTGGCTGTCAGCTTCTTTAGTCTCTCCTTTAAAAAAAATTATCAGGGTTATAACCGATATTAAGGAGAATACCGGCAATAAAATTAAGGCATCGCGGAGGCAAAGATTAATACTGGCAATAGTTGAAAGCAAATATGCTGTTATCAATAACAGTATATTTAATAGTACAAATAATAAAATGTATTTATAAATCAGTTTCAAGGAGGGCACTCACTTAATAAAATCTTTAATAGCAGTATATATAGCTGCAAAAACTCCAAGAAGGGATAAGACTATTGTGAAAACCGGAGTATGCCAGCCGGTCAGTTTATCCAGTTTTACGCCGCCCCAGACTGTAATGAGTATTATTCCTATCATCTGGAATGCCAAACCTGAATACCTGGCAAAGTCCTGAATTCCCTTATTTTGTAGTCTTTTCGGGTTCCTTTTCTTTGATGATTCCTGTTCCGGCATTGATTTCGGTATCACTCATTTTGCAATTCCCGGTAAATACTGCACCGGGTTCAATAGAAAGTTTCGAGGTAGAGATTTCTCCATAGATTTTTGAAGAGGCTTTCAGGTTAAGCAATTGCCCAACGATTATTTTGCCATCGATAATTCCGGCAACTTCTGAATTTTTGCAAACAACTTCTCCTTTAACCTTTCCAGTAGTTCCGATCACAACTTTTCCTTTTGTATTGAGGTTACCGGTAAGGGACCCATCTATGCGGATATCACCATTTGATTTGATATCGCCAGTTATATCTGTCCCATTACTAATAAGATTAATGGTAGTATTATCTGGTTCATTGAACTTTGCCATAATATTTGAAAATTAAAAGATATAAACTTAATAACTCACAAATATAAAAACTATTGCAGATAATAATAAAAATAGGGTGGAGATAATGAACAAAGAATTTTTATTAGTAGTTCTCCCCTTCCGTCACTCGGGCTGTATATAAAAGATGGATTAAATTGAAAACAGCGTATTTTTCCCATTGGGCGGAATTAAAAGGGAATTTGGAAGTGAGAATGAAGTTTCTACACTGGGTCATACGCCCATTTGAGGTATATAGCACCCCAGGTAAAACCTCCGCCGAAAGCTGCAAGAATAAGGATGTCTCCTTTTTTTAGCTTTTTTTCATATTCCCAAATACATAAAGGGATTGTGGCTGAAGTTGTGTTACCGTAATTCTCTATATTAATCATGACCTTTTCAGGAGGGAGACCCATTCTTCGTCCAGTTGCTTCAATAATACGAAGATTTGCCTGATGAGGAACAAGAAATGAAATGTCTTCAGATTTAAGATTGTTTCGCTCCATTATCTCCACTGCCACATCAGCCATATTTACTACAGCAAATTTAAAGACGCTCTGTCCTTCCTGGTAAATGAAGTGTTCTTTGGCATCAACAGTTTCATGAGAAGCAGGTCTGACTGATCCTCCCGCTTTCAGGTGAAGGTATTTTCGTCCAGAACCGTCGGTGTGAAAAAGATAATCCATTATTCCGTAATTCTCATAGGTAGGCTCCATAAGAACAGCACCGGAAGCGTCTCCAAAGAGAGGACAGGTTGTACGGTCTGTATAATCGGTAATTGACGACATTTTATCGGCGCCGACAACAATTACTTTTTTATATCTGCCGGTTTCCACATATGCTGCAGCGGTCTGAAGGGCAAACAAAAATCCGGAGCAAGCAGCATTCAAATCAAAGCTAAAGGCATTCTTAATTCCGCATTTATCAGAAATTATGTTCGCAGTCGCAGGAAACATCATATCAGGAGTAACGGTAGAGCAGATCATCAGATCCACATCTTCCGGTGCAGTATTTGTTTTTAGTAAAAGTCCCCGTACAGCCTGCTCGCCAAGATCCGAACTTCCCAGTCCTTCTCCTTTAAGTATTCGTCTTTCTTTTATTCCGACTCTTTGCATTATCCACTCATCGGAAGTATCAACCATTTTTGAAAGTTCCTGATTTGTNNAATCTTTTGTGCCAGATTAGCATGAACAACCTCTCTGGTCTGAAGAACCATATTCATTATGGCTTTCCGTTTTGAAATACCATGTCCGATTACAACATTGGCATTAATCCCGACAATAGGAGTTCCTCCAAAATTCTCCCAGTCAAGACTATCAAAATAGGCATCCTTAAGATTCTTGATTTTATATATATGATGAAAT